>VFZO01000037.1 GCA_016871155.1 Acidobacteriota bacterium
TGAGGTGGTGCTAAACCACGGGGCCGCGCCAGCGACCCCAACCAGCCGCTTTGAGCGGCTCACGAACGAAGGCCCCCGGCTCTGCCGGGGGATCGTTACTCGCGCCTGTCGGTCAGCGCTGAAGTTTCGAGCGAATCCTCATAGTCGCGCCGGGGCGTCCGCAGCCGCCGGCCGGGCCACTCCAGGCGCATGTCGGTCGAAACTTCCTCGACAATCTCAGGTGTGATCTGCTTTTTCTCGGCAGCGAAGGCCGTCAGCATGCAGTTGTCGCATACCGCGTTGATCAGCCGGGGAATTCCCTGAGTTCGGCGATGGATCTCGGCCAGGACGGGCTCCGAAAATACGGTTTGATCCGGCATCCCGGCCCGGGCCAATCGGGTTTCGACGTACTCGACCGTCTCGGCTTCCGAAAACGGCTTGAGGTTATAGCGCAGGACGATCCGCTGTTTCAACTGGCGGAGATTTGGCGCATCCAGCTTCCTGTCCAGCTCCGGCTGGCCGGCCAGTACAATCTGGAGCAGCTTCCCGCGCCGGTTTTCCAGGTTGCCGAGCAACCGGATTTCCTCGAGGACCTCCCAGTCCAGGTTGTGCGCTTCGTCGACGATCAACACGGCCGTGCGTCCTTCGTTCGCCTGCTGGATCAGCATCGAGTTCAGCGCGAACAGCACCTCGGTCTTCGAACCGCGCTCGCAGCGCAGGTCCAGATCGTAGGCGATCATATCGAAGAACTGCTGTGGCGTGATCCGGCTATTGAACAGGAAGGCGAACTCCACGTATTGCGATTCCAGGTACTCCCGAAGGCACTCCAGCATCGTCGTCTTGCCCGTGCCGACCTCGCCGGTCAACACGATGAATCCTTTACGGCTCTGCACACCGTAGATCAAATTCGCCAACGCCTCTTCGTGCTGCGAGCTGCGGTAGAGATAAGCTGGGTCGGGACTTAAATTGAACGGGTTCTCATTGATGCCAAAAAAAGCGTTATACATGTTGGACCTGGACGCACGGAAACCGGCCGATGCCCAGTACCATGGTAACACGGGCATCGATCTTATCCATCCATCGGCCAATTGCCCTACTTTCTTGAGGTATCCCGGGATAATCCGGTAGGGCCGCCAGGCGGCGGCCCTATTCGGTCGATACCTACGCCGCTTCGCGGAGCGGCGTAATTTGGAGCCGCCGGCCGCTGGAGTGCAGGTCGCACCGGACGATGCCTCCAGGCGGGATCCGGTTGTCCGCCACGAGCGCGGCCAGTGGCTGCAGCAGGTGCCGGTGCACCGTCCGCTTCAGTTCCCGCGCTCCGTACTCGTTGCTGGTTCCCGATTCGAGCAGGAACTTTCGCGCCCGCCGCGGCAGTTCCATGTAGAACGCCCTGTCGCCCAGCCGCCGTTCGATATGCGCAGCGGTCTCGTCCAGGATCAAATCCAGAATCTGCTCGAGGGCGGCTCCGCTCAGCGGACGATACGTCAGCATCAGGTCGATCCGGTTGACGAATTCGGGAGAGAACTTCCGTTTCACCGCCCCGATCGCGATCTGATCCAGCTTCCGGTAGCCGGGCTCCTGCCCGGGTTGCTGCTCTGCGGCGGCCTCGAACCCAAAGCCCGGACGGACCTCCCGCGCCATCTCTTTCGCCCCCAGATTACTCGTAAGAAATATCAGGCTCCTATCAAAGCAAACGCTCGTGTTATCCCCTAATTTCAAAGTTCCCTTGTCGAGGATCCCAAGCAACAGGCGCGTCAGCGACGGTGCCGCCTTTTCGACCTCGTCGAACAGCACAATCGCCAGGTTGGCGCGGTCGCTCATTACCTGGTTCAACTTCATTTGGGTCAACAGGGGCTGGGTTTCGCGATGGCCCAGGTAACCCGGTGGCGCGCCGATGAGCTTGGCCACCTCGTGGTCTAACTGGAACTCCCCGCAATCCACCCGAAGAACGTTCCGCGCCGAACCGTGGATGACCTCCGCCAACGCCTCGACGGTCCGGGTCTTTCCGGTTCCGGTCGGCCCCAACAGAAGGAACACGCCGGCGGGCCGGCCTTCCGGCGCCAGTCCGGCCTGGTACATCTGCACATACGGTACCAGTGCGTCGAGCGAATCTGGCTGGCCGATAATCCGTTCCGACAATTGGGCCGACAAGCGCGCGCCAGAATGGCCGGTAAAGGGTAAGACCTTTCGGCGGTCACGAGAATTAGGCATAAATGCTCCTTCGAAAACCATTATAGAAGGCGCGCAACATGTAAACGGTTGCAAAGTGCGGAAAACGCTCACTTTTCGAAAAAAAGTGAAAAGTTTATTTCCTTTATAATGAACGGATTATGGTCGAAATCTGATCGCAGGCGTGGCCATCGCCGTAAGGGTTGTGAACGAGTTTCATGCGATCATATATTTCTTGGTTTTCAAGCAATAATTCCGTCTCTTTAACGATCACATTTTCGTCCGTGCCCACCAATTTTACGGTGCCGGCCTGGACCGCCTCCGGCCGCTCTGTCTTCTCGCGCAGCACCAAAATCGGCTTTCCGAGCGATGGGCCTTCCTCCTGGACGCCGCCCGAATCCGTAATTAAAATGTGCGCCCGGCGCATCAGGTCCACGAATGGAAGGTAGTCAAGCGGCTCGATGAGATGGATGTTCGGTTGACCGGCGAGCAGGCGATTGACCGGCGCCTGTACATTTGGATTCGGATGAACGGGATAAACGATCTCGACGTCCTTCCGCGCGGCCAAACGCCGGATTGCGGCGCATATGCGCTCAAATCCATCGCCGAAACTCTCGCGGCGGTGCGCGGTGACGAGGATCAGACGTTTGCCGGGGTCGAGGAATGAGAAGTCCTGCCCCGAAGACAGGTGACCGGCGGCCAGTTGGTCCCGCACATGCAGCACGGCGTCGATACCGGTATTCCCAGTGACGTAGATCGCCTCGTCCGGGACGCCTTCTCTCCTGAGGTTGTCCGCTGCCCAATCCGTAGCAGCGTAATGGTCGCGCGCCAGCCGGCCCGTCAGCACGCGATTCACCTCCTCCGGAAACGGCTGCGCGAGGTCCCAGGTTCTTAGGCCGGCCTCGATATGGCCGACCGGCACGCGGGCGTAGAACGCCGCCAGGGCGCCGGCGAACGTGGTTGTCGTGTCGCCTTGGACCAAGGCCAGGTCCGGTTTCAAATCCTGGAAGACGGGCTCTAATGCCGCGAGCATTCGCGCCGTGCTTTGGGACAGCGTTTGGCCAGGTTGCATCAGGTTCAGGTCCACGTCCGGCACGACCTCGAAGGTTTGCAGCACGCGGTCGAGCATCCCGCGGTGTTGCGCAGTCACGCAAACCCTGACGTCGAATACTTCCGGCTCGGCGCGCAGGCGCCGGACTAGCGGACAGAGTTTGATGGCTTCGGGGCGGGTCCCGAACAACAGCAAAGTGCGAATCGGCAAGTGAGGCTCTCGAAACGGGCGGCTATTTGTGGCGGTATGTGATACGGCCTTTGGTCAAGTCGTAAGGGGACATCTCCAGTGTTACCCGGTCCCCGGCGAGAACACGAATCCGGTTCCGGCGAAGTTTGCCGGCCAGGTGCGCAAGCACCAACCGTTCCTGGTCCAATTGGACACTAAACAATCCGCTCGGGAACTTCTCAACCACCGTCCCTGTAACTTCAATGCAATCTTCTTTGCTCATTGGCCTCCAGCTGAAATTTCGAATGGGCGGGTATGCGAACACCCCCAATCAGTATATCCACTGTGTTCCGCGTGGCGTCGACGAAAAAATTCATCGCCATCCGGCCCTGTCCGATATGACAGCAAGGAACCGAGAAATGATTTCTGTCAAGGACGCCGTTTCAGAATTGGATCGAATGGCGGATGACGCCAAGGAGAAGGACCGACTGTATCGGAAGTCCTTAGCCGGCTGGTCGGAATCGTTGCGTGCGGTCGAGCGTCACGTGTTCCCGTTGTTTCCAGTCGCGTCGAAGGTCGCGAACGAGGATTGGCGGCAGGTGCAAACGATGCTTCGGGGCGGTAGCGTTACTGAGATTTTGGACTCCTGCCCGCGGCTCTCCGAGCGAGTGCTCTCCAACTACGCGATGGTCGCCCGGGCGGCGCAGCGCGCCGAGTTGGACTCCGTCAAACAGATACTCCAGGTTATGGCGGAAGCCGCGCAAGGGGTTCGCGCCCGCGGCGATCTGTACGGCGGGGAGTTCGAAAAGCTCAGCGAATCGCTCGGCGAGTTAGCGCACCTCCAGGATCCGGACGAGTTACGCGCCGGGCTTGCGCGTGAGGCGATGTCGCTTCGCGAAACGGTCGGAAACATGATTCGCGAAAGCCGGGAAGCGCTGGCTGAAATGGAACAGGACCTGACCGCCTTTCATAGGCGGCTGGCGGAGGCCGAGGCGGCGGCGTCGACGGACGCGTTGACCGGACTCGCGAACCGCCGGGCCCTTGAACTGGCCCTGGAAGACCGGATCCGGCGCCGAGCCCAGTTTTCGGTGCTGCTGTTCGACATGGACGGCTTCAAGGGCATTAACGACAGATTCGGTCACGATTGCGGCGACCAGGTCCTTCGGCTCTTCGCGCAGATTCTGAACGACCAGGTCCGGCCAGGCGACGTCGTTGCCCGCTGGGGCGGCGACGAGTTCTTTGTCATCCTCGACTGCGGTCTCGAGGACGCGCTGCGCCGTTCCCAACAGATCGCGAAGAGGTTGAGCACAAGGTACGACATCGTTGTCAATGGCAGGACGATGGCGCTGCCCATCTGCGCCTCGGCCGGTGTGGTAGAACATGTGCCGGGCGAGTCGCCCGCCGATGTGTTCCGCCGTGCCGATCAGGCGATGTACGCCGCCAAACCGAAGGACTCGCGGAATAATGTTCCGCCGCCCGTCTAGACTCACCGCCGTTCGCGGTGCGGCCATTGTGGTATTCTCACCGAAACCGCAATGAGCAGCGCTACGCAAGAACAAAAGGGATTCTACGGCTGGTGGATTTCCGCCGCCGCCTTCTTCACGTTCGGACTCGCCGTGGGCATTCCCTACTACGGCATGGGTTTCTACTACGACTATTACCAGAAGGCGTTTGGCTGGACCCGGCCGGAGATGACGCTGGGTTTTCCGCTGGCGGTGGTGCTGACGCTTTGGGTGGGCCCAACAGTCATGCACCGGTTCAGTCCGCGCAAGCTGATGATGATCGGTGTTGCGTTGACCGCTCTTTCCTTCATCGGTTTCAGCAAAATGACGGGCGACCTGACGTTCTACTACGGGATGTGGACGCTCTATACCGTCGGCTACATTCTCTCCGGACCCATTCCGCACCAGATCATCATTTCGCAGTGGTTTAAGAAAAATCGCGGCAAGGCGATGGCGGCTACCTACCTGGGCGTCGGCGTCTTTGGCGGTCTCGTCGTGAAGTTTTTCGCCACGCCGATCACACAGGCCACGAACTTTCAGAACGCGCTGTTTTGGACCGGCATCGCCGTCCTGCTTGTCATTCCCATTGCGTTCCTGGTGATCAAGGATAAGCCTTTCGACGTTGGGCAGACGCCTGACGGTCTGCCCCTTACGGCGGGGGAGGTTCCGCAACCGCCGCGGGCGATGTCCGAGTTGCTGCGTCAGCCCGCTTTCTGGCTCTTGATGGTCGGAAGCTTGTGCTCGATCGGCTCGATCGGTTCCATCAATTTCCACATGAAGCTGGTGTTCAAAGAGCAGGGTTTCACCGACCAAAAAACGCTGGATGCCATTTTCGGCAACGCCAACCTCTGCATTCTGTTCAGCTCCATAGGCGGCCGGATCGTAATGGGCTACCTGGCGGACAAGTTCAACAAAAAGTACGTCATGCTCGTGACCTACGCGTTAGTCGCGGCTACGATTCCGCTGCTGTTCCTGGTGACCCCGGCGAATCCGGAGTACGTCTATCTTTTCGCGATCCTTTTCGGTTTCGGCATGGGTGCGGACTACATGTTGATCCCGCTGATGGCAGCGGAGCAGTTTGGCGTGAATACGCTCGCCCGCGCGATGGCGATCATCCTTCCCGCCGATACGATCGGCCAAACCTGGTTCCCCTATCTGGTCTCCCACATCCGCGAGAGCTCGTCCAGCTACGGAGTTGCGCTTAACATAGTATTTGCGATGGCCGCCTTGGGCGCCGCGGCAATTCTACTGTTGCCTCTGCACGGGAAAAGGGATGAAACACTTCACGTACAAGAGCCTGGAACAGCTCCAGCAGGACGCTGACCGGCTTACGGAATACGTCCGCTTCGAGGCGGACGTCGATCGAGTCAAAGCCGCCTTGGGCCGGACAGTCCCGATCGGAAAGTTTGTCACGCTGGGGAACTCCATGGCGATCCACCCTATGGAGGGGTGCGACTCGGACTTGGACGGGAATCCGGACGAACTCACCATTCGCCGGTACGAACGGTTCGCCGCCGGCGGCGCCAAGCTGATCTGGTTCGAAGCCACCGCCGTCCAGAAGGACGGCCGCGCCAACGCGCGCCAGTTATGGCTCCACGACGGCAATGTGGACCGGTACGCCCGGCTGCACGAGAAGCTGTTGGGCATCCATCGCGACAAGTTCGGGACCACCGATGACCTGCTGATGCCCATGCAGCTTACCCATTCGGGCCGCTATTCGTATCCGAACCGGATCATCGCGTACCACAATCCCTTGATCGACGACAAGACCGCCACCGCCCCCGATCAGCCCGTAATTAGCGATGGCGAGTTGGAACGGCTGGAGGATCAATTTCTCGCCGCCGCCCGGCTGGCCCATCGGGCCGGGTTTCGTGCCATCGATCTGAAGGTCACGCACGGGTACCTGCTGAGCGAGTTGATGGGCGCGAAGTTGCGGGAGGGCCGCTACGGCGGTTCCCTCGAGAACCGGACGCGTTTCATCCGCAACGTCATCGGCAAGGTGAAAGCCGAGTTCGGCGACAGGATGTTGATCGCCATGCGGCTCGGCTGTTTCGATTCGGTGCCCTACCGGAAAAGGTCCGAAGGCGCCGAGGGTGAGCCGCTGCCCTACACGACGCCCTATCCGCACGGTTGGGGCGTGGATCCCAACGATCCGCTGCAGGAAGATCTGACGGAAGTGAAGCAGGCCATTGGCTGGTTTCGGGACTGGGGCGTTCAGCTCTTGAACGTCTCGATCGGTTGCCCCTACTACAACCCGCATGTCGGCAGGCCTTTCGAAAAACCGGATGAAGGCAACTACGAGCAGCCCGAGCACCCGCTCGCGGGCGTCGACCGCCATTTCCGGATCTCCGGCGAACTGCAGAAGGCGTTTCCCGGTTTGCCCATGGTTGGCACCGGCTATAGCTGGCTGCAGATCTACGCATTGAACGCCGCCGCCCGCAACATCGAGTCCGGCCGGATTCGTATCTTTGGGATCGGGCGCAATGCACTCAGCTACCCGGACTTCGCTGTCGATGCGCTTGAGAAGGGTGCGCTCGACGAAGTTCGCGTCTGCAAGACGCTCACCTATTGCACGTTTCTGATGCGCCAGAAAAACCACCCGCTTGGCCAATTTCCGTCCGGTTGCCCGCCGTTCGACAAGCTGGTCTACGGACCGATTATGAAACAGGCTCGGGAAGCGTTTCGCCAGCAACATCCGAAATGAGCCGCCGCGATGCGCTGCGCCCCCTTTCGGCCGTTCCGGCCCACCCGGAAGGTGACCACGGAGGACTTCGATTGGAGGCTACCAGGTGATTTCTCACAGGCCCTTTGACAACTCCATCGAAATCTCGCAACAGCCTTGCGCGATTAATCGGAGATATGCAAAAATTCGAAAGTGTTAACGCGACGCGCTGTCCGACGTGTGCTCCTCGCCGTTACCTCGTTGTGTCTCGGATCCGCCTTCGCTTCGACGTCTGAAAACGCCACTACGATTGATCGCAGCGGCCGCATACAGCAGCGAAGCCGGGTGCAGCGCCGCCCCGGTCACCGCGTCGTCGTTGGATATTCGCAGGAACCGCTTCGCCTGCGAGCGGTCGAGCGTGCGCCCTACAGAGTGTCCGATCCACGCATCGACAGCGAGACTTCGCTGCCGGCGGGTTTACAGGCGCTCGTCGAGGCCGGCTTGGCGGCGCCTATCGCGGCGCGCGCCCACGTTCTGTTTCCCATCGCGCCTCGGGTTCTTCCCCGGCCTCCGCCCGTCGTCCTCTAGTTCGAACTCCATCGATACCTGCGCACACCCTGAACCCCAAGGAGATTTCATGCAGGACCTCGTCATGGGCGACCGGACCTTTCGTTCCGATGTCTATCCCACGCGAAAAGAAGAGTTTGCGAAGCTGGAACATGGCCCAGCAAAACGCACGCCGTTCGTATGCCGGAATGCCGGGAATATCGTTCCCGCTCATGACGGAAGCGTCGGCGGTGTGCCCGCCACCTTTGAACCTGCCGTCCGGCTGGAAAAGGCAGTCAAGATGACGAACGCCGCGAGAAGACTTTCCTACTGGGAGCAGGCGCGCACCGCGTCATTTGAGATCTGCCAGGACCTGGAAAAGGTCCGGGAGACGGCCAATCCGAGTGTGTTCGCCCAGCCTGACACTCTCCGGACGCATTCCGCCGTGGCGGCCCGTGTGGCCCCAAAGAGGCTCGGGATTCAAGGCAATGGGCACGGCGAATCCTGGTCGGCCGAGTTTGGCCGGTTGGTTCCCGTGGCAACGAAGTTCAATCCGGATATGATGGAGGGCTAAATGTTCAAGACCGAAAACCTTGCCGCCGATTCTCTCTCCTCCGTTGTCGTATTTCTTGTCGCGCTTCCGCTGTGTATGGGTATTGCCATCGCCTCCGGCGTTCCGGCGGCCCTTGGCCTGGTTACGGGTATCGTCGGCGGTATTGTGGTGTCCACCTTCTCCGGCTGCCCCCTGCAGGTGAGCGGCCCGGCGGCAGGACTCTCGGTGATCGTCTTTCAGTTGATTCAGGAGCATGGCATCGCCATGCTGGGGCCCATTGTGATGCTGGCTGGGTTGATGCAGTTGGCGTCCGGCCTCCTCCGCGCCGGCCAGATGTTCCGGGCCATCTCCCCGGCCGTGATCCATGGGATGCTGGCCGGTATCGGCGTTCTGATTTTCGCGGCGCAGTTTCATGTCATGGTGGATCACACGCCAAAGTCGAACGGCATCGCTAACCTGCTGGCGTTTCCGGAGGCCGTCGCTTTGCTGTTTCAGGACACGGACCACGATCATCACATGGCGGCTGTGGTCGGGTTCGCGTCGCTGGCCGTGATGATCGGATGGACGTTTCTTGGCAAGGGTCCTTTGAAAAAGGTACCCGCGGCGCTGGTGGCCGTGATAACTGGTACCACGATCGCGCAGGTGCTGGGGCTGCATATTCACTACGTCAAGCTGCCGGCCGCCTTGACCGACGCAATTACGCTTTTCAATCTGTCGAACCTGAGCGCGTTGCTCAATGGCGAGATCCTGGGTGAGGCCGCGGCGCTTGCCTTTATCGCCAGCGCCGAGACTCTTCTTTCCGCTGCGGCTGTGGATCAGATGAGCGGCGGACGGCAGAAAACGAACTATGATCGTGAACTGCTTTCGCAGGGGATAGGGAATTCGCTGTGCGGTCTGCTGGGTTCGCTTCCGCTGACCGGCGTGATCGTTCGTTCGGCGGCCAACGTCAACGCCGGCGGCAAAACGCGGCTGTCGGCCATTTTGCATGGCATCTGGCTGTTGGTTCTGGTTGTGGTGTTCCCGCATGTGCTTCAGTTGGTGCCCACCGCCTGCCTGGCGGCGATTCTTGTCTATACGGGAGTGAAGCTGCTGAACGTAGGCGCCCTGCGGCATCTGCATCGCTACGGAACCGCGGTGGTGGCGGTCGCCATCATTACGACGGTGATGATCGTGGTTTCGAGCCTCCTCACCGGCATCGTGGCGGGAATCGTGCTTTCCCTGTTGAAGCTGCTTCACGCGATTTCCAAACTGGAAGTTCGCGTGGATAAGGATCCGGTGAGCGATCGAGTCGACGTCCTATTCGACGGATCGGCAAGTTTCGTCAACCTGCCGCGTTTCACCGACGCTCTGGACGAGATTCCGGAGACGGGCGAGGTTCATGTGCATATTCGCGGCCTGAACTACATCGACCATGCTGCGATGGAAGCGCTGCAAAACTGGGAAAAGGTTCGTGTATCGCGCGGAGCCCAGGTGGACGTCGCCTGGGACGAGTTCATGAGTCTCTACCAGTCGAAGAACAAGGTGCCCGCGCTGCCGTAAACGGCCTATCCCCGCGCCATCTTGATGTGCGGCCCGTTCGACTCGCCTGTCGGCTGGAAACCGAATCGCTCATACAGCCGCCGGGCCGGATTGGACTCCTCCACATGCAGCGTCACGCGCTGACCCGCTTCCTCAACAAATCGCGCCACCAGCTCGCCGCCAATTCCCTGGCCGCGCCAGGGCGGAAGCAGCGTGATCTCGATCAGCACCGAATGCTCCAGGCCGTGCCAGCCGTAGAATCGGCCGATGGGAACCCCATCGTGTTCGACGACTGCGAACAGCGCATTCGCGAACGCAGTACGGTAGTGCCGCTTCTGCAATTCGTACTGGCCGCGCAAGAAGTTCACCTTCACCCCGGCCGGCCACGGAACCGCGGCCAACTCGCGGTCACGCGACGATGCGTAGACCTCGAACAGAAATGGCTCGTCGGCCTCCGTGCACGGCCGCAGCGTGATGGTTGCCATCTCTAGAGTGTAGTGCCGCTATGATTGTTGGAACCGGAATGCCATACCCGAACGCAGTGAAACTTCCCTTGGCGTTCGACGCCGCCGCGCTGCGGGCGGACCTCACCGCGTTGCAACCCGGTGAGTGGGTGCGGCACTTCAACACCGGTTACTACGACGGCGACTGGACGGCCGTTTCGCTGCGATCCACCTCCGGTTCGGCCGGACAGATTTTTCCGTCGCCTGTCGCAGCGGACTACCTTGATACGCCGGTCGTTACCCGCTGCCCGGCCCTGGCCGCCGCCCTGGCCCGGTTCCAATGTCCGCTGCTCTGCGTCCGGCTGCTTTCGCTTTCGTCCGGTTCGCGCATCAAGGAGCACAGCGACTACGATCTTTCTGTCGAAGATGGCGAAGTCCGGATTCACATTCCGGTGCAAACTAATCCACACCTGGAGTTCTATCTGGACTCCGAGCGCGTGACGATGGCCGAAGGCGAGGCCTGGTACCTCAACTTGAACCGGAAACATCGAGTCTTCAACGGCGGCGAAACGGAGCGCATCCACTTAGTCGTGGACTGCAAGGTGAACGATTGGATCCTGGAGCTATTGGCGCCTCATGCCACCGCCTAGCCGGGTTCCGGTGCGAATCGACGCGGGATGGGTGGAATGGCTGGACGTTGGGACCCTCCGGTTTACCGATCCGTTCTTCGAGAACACCGTTCGCCGCGCCGGACGGCGGGCCGAACGCTGGACCCAGCCGCTCGAGTCGCTGACCGGCATTGCGCCGGGTCCCGGACCGGCCGGGCTGATCTTCCACGTTTCGCGGTGCGGATCGACGCTGATTTCCCAGATGCTCTCAACCGCCGGGCAACTGGTACTTTCCGAGCCGCCGCCGGTGGACGACATTTTCCGCCTCCACCATGCGGGAGTATTTTCCTAAGGCGAAGCGGTGACGCTGCTACGTTCGTTCGCCGCCGTATTCCAGGAGCCTGCGGTGATAAAGACCGATTGCTGGCATATTCGCGACCGCGCCCTGCTGCGCGCGGCGTTTCCGGCGGCGCCGTGAATCTTCAACTACCGCCATCCCGTGGAGGTGCCGGCGGCGCAACTTCGTTAGCCCGGCGCCTGGCTGGTGCCAGGCCAAATCGCCCCGCGCCTGTCGCCCATGGACGTGCTGCAAGCGGGTTTCGAGGCGTACGCCACCGATTGCCTGGCCGCCATTTTCCGGTGCGGCGTCGAGGCCGCCGGCGAGGCGATGCTGGTGAACTACGAAGAGTTGCCCCGGGGCCGTGGCGAGCCGGATCCTCAGCCACTTTGCGCTGTGCCTGACACCCGGAGCCGCAGCGGCCATGGAGCGCGCCGCGCGGACCCATGCCAAGTCCGCCGGGCTGCCTTTTGCGCCCGATTCGGCCGCCAAGCGAGCCGAGGGCTCGGCCCGCTTGCGGCCGGAAACAGTTCGCAAACTGCTGCCGATTTTTGAAGAATTGGAAGACCTTCGTGCCGGGACGATCCGCTAGAATGAGGAGACAACCTATGATCGAAGCCTATCGCCAGTTCACTGCGGGTCCGGATCCCTTTGGAGCAAACTGGGACGTCGAATTTCGCTGGGCGCAAAATGCCATCTCGATCCGCCACGCCGACACGGTGGACGTGAAGTTCGAGATCTCTTCCGGTGCTATCCGGGAAGAGAAAATCATCGCCTTGCCGCTTCCCGCGCTCAATCGCGCCGCCGCCGAAACCGGTCATCCGGTCACGGACCCGTGGTGCCACAGAATCGCGGCGGCTCATATGAAGAAAATGATCGAATCCGCCGAGGATATTGAGAAGACTCTGGTCACGCTCGACTTTCAAACGGTCCGGGCGTACGCCGAAGAACTCCGTCCGGAAACCGTGGAGAGCCACCACTAAATTTGTACAATATCTGAGAACTGGAAGTGACCCGATTTCCGTGCGTGGCGTACTGAGGAAGGATACTGAAAATTGTCATGGTCAAATGCCCGCTCTGTAACTTCAACTTGGATTACGACGAAGACGAATTGGACGAGGGAGACGAACTCACCTGCGATGAGTGCGGAGAGATGATTCGCGTTTCGGGTACCTCGCCTCTGGAACTGGAACGCTGCGCGGACGATGACGACGGCGACGAAGACTTCGACGACGACGAGGATGAGGACGACGATTACGCCGAGGACGATGACGAAGACGGCTACGAAGAAGACGACGACGATGACGAGGAGTGGTAGCCGCCATTCCCGGCGGGCGCTATTCGCGTTTTTTCCACTGTTCGTCTGGGCCGAAAAGAAGCCGAAGGAGAAGAAGGCGATATCGGTCATCGCCGGTACGGTTTTCAGGGATCCGGGCTTCGCGCTACCGGGTGTTCCGGTCGAGTTGATCGAGGTTCGAGCCGGCGGGAAGAAAGGTAAGACTTTCAAGACCGCCACCGACGCGCGCGGTGAATTTGCCTTCGTACTGCCGCCGAAGGAAGCGAATTTTCGCGTGAGAGTTGCGGTTAAGGGTCTTGCTCCGGAAGAAAAAGAGACGTCCGCTACGCCCGGAGTTCGCACGGATGTCTACTTTAGCTTGAAACCGGCGGCAAATTAAGTTCATCCTAGAAAGAGGAGATTTCCGTTTCATGCCGATCCGTGTACTCATTCTCTGTGCGATGACCGCCGCCGGCCTGTTCGCACAGGCGCAGGGCGGCCAGCAAGGCGGGAAGGGCGGCTATGGGAACTGGCTTCCCGGATCCCAGAAGGACAAGAAGGGCGACGATCCAAATGTCCGGGCCGTCACCGGCACCATCCGCGCCACCGACGACAAACTGGTGGAGGGTGCGATCGTGCAGATCAAGAACACCAAGACGTTGCAGGTGATGAGCTTTATCACCAAGGCCGACGGCGTCTACCAGTTCAACTCGCTGTCCACGAACACGGACTACGAGTTGAAAGCCGAATCGAAGGGCATGATCAGTCCGGTCCGGACTCTGTCCACGTTCGACGACCGGAAGCGGGCCATTATTCACCTGCGGCTCGAGAACAAGAAGCAGTGACCCGGCGGGCTTGGCTAGGCAGCGCGTTCGCGGCCAACATCCGGTTGGCGCGTACCGACGGCCCCTACCAGGAATTCGATCCCTCCAAAGCCAAAGCCACGGTCATTATCTTCCTCTCGACCATTTGCCCGGTCTCGAACGCCTATCAGGACCGCATCAAGGAATTGATGAGGCGGACCGGCAAGCAGCCGGTTCAGTGGCTTCTTGCCAACGCGAACGACAACGAATCGCCTGCCGAGACGGAAAGATATGCGTCGGAAATCCAGTTGCCAATCTACGTGGACCGCTACGGTCAAATGGCGGACCGCTTTGGCGCCGTGCTGACCCCGGAGGCAGTAGTAGTGGGAAATTCCGGGGACGTTCTGTATCAGGGCGCGATCGACGATTCCCAGAACCCGGCGCGCGTTAAGGTCCACGCGCTGCGCGACGCAATCGACGCGGCGCTGGCTGGGAAAACGGCCCCGGTGCGCAACCTTCGCGCGTTCGGCTGCGCCATTAAGAGAAAGGACTCCCGATGAAACTACTTCTGGCCGCAGTGTTCGCGTTCGCCGCTATGAGTCAGCCGCTAACCCGCATCAACGAGACTGGATACCCGAAGCTGCTGGCCGCAAACAAGGGCAAGGTGCTGCTCGTGGATTTCTGGGCCACTTGGTGCGTGCCATGCCGGAAAGAGATGCCCGAACTGGTCAAGCTGGAAGCGAAGCTGAAGGCGAAGGGTCTGGCCCTGGTGACGATCTCCGCCGATGACGTCGAAAACGAAGTGCAGGCGAAAGAGTTCCTGGCGAAGACCGGCGTGAAATCCACGGCCTATCTGAAGGCTCCCAAAGACGACGACGCCTTTGTCCGCGCGATCGATCCCAAGTGGGGCGGGGAACTGCCTGCGCTGATACTTTACGACAAGGCGGGGCGGAAGGTGAAAATGTGGAAGGGCGAAACGCCCCTCTCGGAATTAGAAGCGGCGATCGGTAAACTTCTCTAGCAGGTGGCGGCGTGGTGAACCGGAATCGCTATTCGATCGCAATCGGCCGCATGGCAAACCCGGCCGCGGCGCCCTTCACGCGGTTCGTCACCGCCATGTAGGTGAAGCGGTAGACGCGATTCCGAGCCAGGTCCTCCAGGAAATGAAACTCGCCGATGTGTACGCCCTGATCCACGAGCAGATACCCGTGCACGGCGTTCGGAATCTTCACGTCCGGATCCTCGCCGGCCTCCAGGCCGCTGGTGTCCGATCCGATCATTACCGCGCCCTTTTCCTCCACCAGCCACTTGGCGGCGGCCAAGTTGATTCCTGCCGAGTCGTGCGCGGCGATCTTCGCGTGGTCCGCGCCCGTCTCGCCCCAATACCGCAGCGTGCCGGTGCGAATCATGACGATGTCGCCCGGTTGCACATCCACGCCCTGCTTCGAGAGCGCCGCCTGCAGGTCCTTCGGGCCGATCGCGTAGTTCGAGGGCAGCGCGTCCACACCCTTCCAGCCGGCCACGTCGATCAGCACGGCCTTCCCGATCATCGGCGGAATCGTATCGGCGTCCATTTTCCGCAGACCGAAATCGCCCGCACCTTCGGACTCCTTCACGCCGTTATACCAGTGATTGTCCAGACCCTTGGTGATATGGCCCAACCCGTCCACCTGCGTACCGACGTTGTCTGAGATAAACAGCGCCGCGCTGTGAAACGCCATGCGGTCCGGATGGCTCCGGAACGGCGCGATGTCCCCCTGGTTCCGCACGCCGTCCGGACTGCGGTAGGACATGACTTCCGTCGGCGAGTGGCCCGGCCATTTGTACGATGTCCGGTCTACCAGCACGCCTAGATCGTAGACTTTACCCTTTTTCACGGCCATAAGCGCGGCCAGCACACGCTCCGGATCGCGGATCGCATTCAGTGCGCCCACCTCGTCCTGCTTGCCGTATACCCAGCCGAATCCCTTGCCCTTTGTCCAGCCTCGAAGCGTCTGGGCATCCAGAGACGCGGCCAGCGCAAGAACGCTAATCAGTCGGATCATGCTTCTTCTCCTCGGATCAAGTCTACAAGGGACTCCCGCCGCCGCACGATTCGCCACCCGGCGCCATCCACCAGCACCTCCGCCGGCCTTGGCCGCGAGTTGTAGTTCGAGGCGAGCACGAATCCGTAGGCGCCGGCCGTGGCTAGCGCGACGAAGTCTCCCGGCATGACGTTCGCCATCTCCCGGTCGCGCGCGAAGAAGTCGCCGGTCTCGCACACCGGACCCACGACGTCGGCGATCACCGTGCCCGCGCCGCTCTGCCGCAGAGGCAAGATCTCATGATGCGCCTGGTAAAGCGCCGGCCGGATGAGGTCGTTCATAGCCGCATCCACGACGACGAATTCCTTCGTTGCGGTCGACTTGCGGTACAGAACGCGCGTGACCAGCGCGCCGGCCGGACCCACGATCGAGCGGCCGGGCTCTGTCATGAGCGTTAACCCGCTGGTTCGTGCGCAGAGAGACCCGATATGCGCCGTGACGTCCGGTTCCCGCTGTTCTGGTTTGTAAGGAACGCCCAGGCCTCCGCCCAGGTCGAGCGTGGTGATTCCCATGCCTCGCGCGCGCAACCGCGCGATCAGCGCCAGCACCGCCTCAAAAGCCTCCACCAAAGGCGCCGTATCCAGCAGTTGCGAGCCGATGTGACAACTGACCGCATCCGGAATCAAATTCGGCAGAGCGGCAGCGCGCGCATACACTTCATCCGCTTGCGCGATGTCGATTCCGAACTTGTGGTCGCGTAGACCGGTGCTGATGTAGGGATGCGTCTGCGCGTCGACATGGGGATTCACGCGAACGGCGACCCGCGCTTTCACGCCGAGGCGCGACGCGATCGAATCGATCAACGCCAGTTCGCTCTCCGACTCGCAATTGAAGCTGTGAATGCCCGTTTCGAGAGCGTACTCCACCTCTTCCCGCGTCTTACCAACGCCGGAGAACACAACGCGGGACGGGTCGCCGCCGGCTTGCAGCACGCGAAACAGCTCGCCGCCGGAAACGATATCGAAGCCCGCGCCGTCCGCCGCCAGAAGGCGCAGAACGCTCAGGTTGGAGTTTGCCTTGACGGCGAAGCAGACCATGTGAGGCGTCTGGCCGAATGCGCGGTCGTAGCGCCGGTAACGCTCGCGAATCGCGTTAGCTGAATAGACGTAAACCGGCGTCGATGTCGACCGTGCGATGGCCTCCAGATCTGTGTCCTCGACAAAAAGGGTCCGGTCTCGGTACGCAAAAGGGGGAAAGGGCATTAAGTCACTCGCATAACCAGAATTGTCTGGTCGTCAAATTGGGCGGCGTCGCCGCGAAACGCTTCCACATCCCGATGAATGGCTGCGGCCACTTCCTGGGGCGATCCCGGGCCACTGGCGCGAATCGCCTTTGCCAGGCGGTCCCGGCCATACTCGAGACCTTCCGGATTCAGCGCGTCCAATATTCCGTCGGACGTTAGAACGATCAAATCGCCGGGCAACAACTGCGCCTCCAACTCGTCGTACTCGCGCTTCTCCAGCAGTCCGACCGGCACGCCCTCGGCCTCGAGATCGAGCAGTTGATCGCCGCGGCAGATAATGGGAGGCAGACCGCCGGCGTTGGCGATGGTCAGCTTTCGCGACGGAGCGTCCCAAAACATCGCCAGCAGCGTGACGTACTGGGCTTCGGCGCGGCGTTCGGTCAGGTTGTTGTTCAACGCGCGCAGCAGTTGTCCAGGCGGTCTTGGCCGCCGGCCCAGCGACCGCAGCAAGCCGCCGACCAGCGCCGCGTACAGCGCGGCGGCGGCGCCCTTGCCGGACGAATCGCCGAAAACGATGGCCGCTTGATCGTTCTCGTACTCGAAGAAATCGAATAGATCGCCTGAGATCTCCCGCGCTGGTTGCAGGCGTACGGAGATCTCCAGCCGCGCGATCTCCGGCGCCTCCGAAGGCAGCAGCAGCGATTGCAGCTTTCGGGCCGCCTGCAAATCCCGCTCCATGCGCCGTTCGCGTTCGGCGATCTCCTCGTAGAGCCGCGCGTTCTCGATGGCGCTGGCGATCTGCGGACCCAGCAGCGCCAGCGAGCGCATGTGGTCGATCGAGTAGTGATTTAAGCGGCTGCTTTCCAGGTCCATTACGCCGATCACGCGGTCGCGCAGCAGCAGCGGCACCGCAACCTCGCTGCGAATATTCGGATGGGACTCGATGTAGCGGGGATCGGCCAGCGTGTCCTCCACGCGCATCGGTTTCCGCAGCCGGGCGGCGGAGCCGGTGACCCCCAGGGAGATAGCGATCTCCTCGAGTCCGTCACCGGGTTCGGACCGCAGCGTGAACCGGTTGCGCAGCACCTGCTTGACCTCGTCGAGCAGGTAGATGGTGAACGAGTCGTAGTCCACCAGCCCGCGCACGCTTTCCGCCACCCGGCGCAATAGCTCATCGACATCCAGAATCGAGCTGAACCCTTGCGAGATTTTCGTCAGCGTCCGCAGAGTGCGGTGCTGCGCGTCCATGCGCCGGTGCATGCGTGCGTTATCGAGCGCGCCGGCGATGCGCGAAGCGATCAGCCGCATCAACGACACGTCGTCCTGCGAGTAGTCGCCGACGGTGGTCGATTGAAAGTCGATCACGCCCACCAGCTTGTCGCGCGCGATCATGGGAATCGCCATCTCGCAGCGGACGGCGTCCAGCGCGTTCAGGTAGCCTGGTTCCTGCCGAACGTCGCGCACCAGCACCGGCTCCCGCGTCGCCGCGGCGCGCCCGGTGACGCCGTCGCCCAGCGGAATGAGCAGACGGTCGATTAGTTCCTGGCGGTGGCCGATGGAGTAGCGGATGCGCAGACCCTGCCGGCGCTCCGAGTACAGCAGAATCGCGAACAACTGCGCAGGAATCGCGCGCGTGATGCTGCGCGCCACGCTGCCTAGCAGCTTGTCCAGCTCCAAGGTCTCCGAAGTGGCGCTGGTGACTTCGAGCAGATAGTCCAGGAGTTCGGCGCGATTTCGAAACCGATCGCGCCGCCGGACGGGCGCGGTCATCGGGCCGCCGCCGCTTCCTGCACGATGCGCACGCTGGCAGAAGCGCCAATCCGGCTGGCCCCGGCCGCGATCATCGTCCTGGCATCCGCCAGATTCCGGATTCCTCCCGACGCTTTTACACCGAGGGCCGGGCCAACGGTGGAGCGCATCAGAACGATGTCCTTCGCCGTCGCGCCGCCCTTGGAGAAACCGGTCGAAGTTTTGACGAAATCGGCGCCAGCCGCCATCGAAAGCCGGCACGCGGTCACTTTCTGTTCGTCCGTGAGAAGCGCGGTCTCCAGGATCACTTTCAACAGAGCGCCGTTTCGATGACAGGTTTCCGCCACGGCGCGAATATCCTTTTCCACCGCCAGCGTCTCTCCGCCGCGAAGCAGGCCGACGCAGAGCACCATGTCTACCTCGGTAGCACCGGAGCGGATCGCTTCTTCGGTCTCCAGCACCTTACCGGACGTCGACATCGCGCCCAGCGGGAACCCTACGACCGTGCATGTCTTCACCGCGGTGCCCCGCAGTTCACGCGAAACCAACGGCACCCAGGAGGAGTTGACGCAGACGCTCGCGAAGCCGAAACGCCGGGCTTCCTCGCAAATTTGCAGGATCTCGCCGCGCGTGGCATCGGCGCGCAGCAATGTGTGGTCGATCATGGCCGCCAGCTTCGCGTCTCCCGGTCCGCTTGCGGCCGCGGATGGCGCGGCGTCGTAACCCGTGGCGGGTTTGGCCTCCGCGGCGGGCTGCGGACGGCCCAACCGTGCGATGAATTCCTCGCCGATTTGTGCGACGAGCAGATCGAGTTCGGCGTCGGTCATCGCTTGTATTTGCTCTCCAACGCGCTGATCTTATCAATACGCCCCTGGTGGCGCCCGCCGCCCCACGGCGTGGCGAACCACGTTCGCAGCACCTCTTCGGCTTGGGACTCGGTCAGCATCCGGCCGCCCAGCGTCAACACATTGGCGTGGTTGTGCTCGCGGGAGTTGCGCGCCGAGGCGCGGTCGTAGCACAGCGCCGCGCGGATGCCCGGCAGCTTGTTCGCGGCCATCGCCGAGCCGATTCCCGCGCCATCGACGATCACGCCCGCGAACGCCTCCGCGCGAGCCACCTTCCCGGCCACAGCTTCCGCGATATCCGGATAATCGACGGACCGTTCGTCGAACGTGCCCACGTCGTCGACCGCGTATCCCATGGCCGTCAAGACCGGCTTCAGAGCCTGCTTCATCCGGAGGCCGCCGTGATCGGCGCCGATCGCGACCGTGCGATGCGGTTCGGCGGCCCGGCGGTAATCCTCCGGCGCGATTTCGACGATCGGCACTCCGCGATCGCGGGCCAAATCGCGTGCCGCCGGCGTAACGATCGTGCCGCGCACTATTTCAACATGTCCCGTCAGCGGGATGTCGGCGGCTGTAATGACATTCGGCACTAGTTCTCTATTGTAAAAGCAAAAGCGGGATGGCGAACCATCCCGCTTCTAAAGAACTTTGCAGTTCGAGAGGAAAAGTTACTCTTCCTTCTTCTTCTTCTTCTTCTTGCCCTTCTTCTTGCCTTCTTCCTTCTTCGTGTCGTCGGAAGTCGTGACGGCGGCGAAGGTCAGGGTCGTGAAAGCGCCCAGAACCATCATGGCCAGGAATTTCTTCATGTGGAGGTCTCCTTAAGGATTGACGGTTGTCAGGGAGACAACTCGTCATTAACAGTTTGCCCCAAGTTCCGGCGGTCTACGATCCCCAATTCACGGGAATACAGCCTACCAGTTCGGGCTAATCAACGCTCGATTCGCATTCCGTAGAAACTGCGGTAAACAAAGTACAGCGCCACGGCGAAACAACCGATCGAAAGGAACGTTGTCATGCTGCCGCCCTGCGCGGCCAGTGAAACCGCCAGCTCGACGGCCAGCAGTCCAAAGAGTGTGGTGAACTTAATGATCGGATTCAGAGCCACCGAGCTAGTATCCTTGAACGGATCGCCCACGGTGTCGCCGACGACGGTGGCGGAGTGGAGATCGGTGCCCTTGGCCTTCAACTCCACTTCCACAATCTTTTTCGCGTTGTCCCATGCGCCGCCGGCGTTTGCCATGAAGATCGCCTGGTACAAACCGAACAGCGCAATGGAAATCAGGTAACCGATGAAGAAATACGGCTCATAGAAGGCGAAGGCCAACGTGGCGAAGAACACGGTCAGGAAGATGTTGAACATGCCCTTCTGCGCGTACTCCGTGCAGATTTGCACCACCTTCTTCGAATCCTCGACCGACGCCTTCGTTACGCCTTCCAGCTTGATGTTGGCCTTGATGAACTCCACGGCCCGGTACGCGCCCGTGGTCACCGCTTGAATCGACGCGCCGGTGAACCAGTAAATCACCGCGCCGCCCGCGATCAATCCCAATAGGAACGGCGGGTGCAGAATCGACAGATATTGCAGCGACTCCGGTTTCAGTCCGTCCGTCAGGCTGACGATGATCGAGAAAATCATCGTCGCCGCGCCGACCACCGCCGTGCCGATCAGCACCGGCTTCGCGGTCGCTTTGAAGGTGTTGCCCGCGCCGTCGTTTTCTTCCAGGTAGTGCTTCGCCTTTTCGAAGTTCGGCGAGAATCCGAACTTGGATTGCACGTCCTTCTCGATATTCGGCAAGGTTTCGATCATCGACAACTCAAATACGGATTGCGCGTTGTCGGTCACCGGGCCATAGCTGTCGACGGCGATCGTCACCGGGCCCATGCCCAGGAAGCCGAACGCAACAAGGCCGAATGCGAACACAGCCGGCGCAATCATCAAGGCGCCCACACCCATTAGGGACACGTAATACGCGGCGCCCATCAGCAGCAGCATCGCCATTCCCAGCCAGAAGCCGCTGAAGTTGCCGGCCACGAGGCCGGAGAGAATATTGAGCGACGCGCCGCCTTCGCGGGACGAAGTGACCACCTCCTTCACGTGGGACGATTCGGTGGAGGTGAAAACCTTGACCAGTTCTGGAATAATCGCGCCCGCCAAGGTGCCGCAGGTAATGATCGTCGAGAGCTTCCACCAAAGCGTCGGGTCGCCGCCGATGTTCGGAATCAGCATGTAGGAAACGATGTAGGTTAATACCACCGAGACGATCGACGTCAGCCAGACCAGCACAGTGAGCGGCGCTTCGAAGTTCATTTTGTCGGACGTTTCGTACTTGGCCTTGGCCATGGCTTCGTTGATGAAGTAACTGGCCGCGCTGGCCACGACCATCATGACGCGCATCGTAAAGATCCACACGAGCAACTGCACCTGGACAAGCGGTTCCTTCACCGCCAGCAGGATGAAGCTGATCAGCGCTACGCCCGTAACGCCGTAGGTTTCGAAGCCGTCGGCCGAGGGTCCCACCGAATCGCCCGCGTTGTCGCCCGTGCAATCGGCGATCACGCCTGGGTTTCGTGCGTCGTCTTCCTTGATTTTGAAGACGATCTTCATCAAATCGGCGCCGATATCGGCAATCTTCGTAAAGATTCCGCCCGCTACCCGGAGCGCCGCCGCGCCGAGAGATTCACCAATCGCAAAGCCGATGAAGCAGGGGCCGGCATAGTCGCCGGGAACGAACAATAGGATGAAGAGCATCAACAGAAGCTCTACCGAAATCAGCAACATGCCGATGCTCATGCCGGCCTGTAACGGGATTGCATAACAGGGAAACGGCTTGCCCTTGAGCGCCGCGAACGCCGCGCGTGAATTGGCGAAGGTGTTCACCCGGATGCCGAACCACGCCACCGCGTAGCTGCCGCCGATTCCGATCAGGCTGAACAGCAGGATAATCACGACCTTCACGGCCTCGAAATGCTGGAGAACGCCGAAGTAGACCACCATGATCGCGCCGATGAAGAGTTCAAGAATCATCAGGAACCGGCCCTGCGTTTGCAAATAGGTTTTACAGGTTTCGTAGATCAGTTCCGAGATCTCGCGCATGGACTCATGCACCGGCAGGTTGCGCAGGTGGTTGTACATCATCAATCCGAACAGCAGGCCCAGCGCTCCTACAACCAGGCCGCCCATCAATAGAGTTCTGCCGCTAATGCCATCAAGAAATGTCGCCTGGTTAAAGTCCGGCAGGATCAGGTTGGCCTCGCCCCCTCCATGGTGAACCGTGCCCTGTGCCATCAACAGAGACGTGGCAAGCAGCAGCATGGTGATCATCGTAAACGAACGGGCCAACAACGAGCCGGTGGTAGCGGCCCGGCCAGCGCGCGGTGGCGCGAAAATCCGCGACATGGAATGCAAGTGCATTCGGGAAGTTCCTCCAAATGATAGAAAAAGCCCAGGTTAGGGGCTTTTGGACAACAGAGAGAGTGTAACAGATTTAACAACACGCTGGATTGGCGGCCGCCAAAGCTGGGCGGCATCCCGTTGCAAACCACGCCGTGCGCGAACCGGTGAAACCGCATCGGTCTGGAGGAAGGGAACGCTCCGGTTCGCCTATAACTGAGCGAACGGGACCGCTGCCTGCCCGGTGAGCATGCGCCGCGCGTAGTCGATCTGTCCCAGGTGGTAGCTGAAATGTCCGTAGAGGTGCATCAGGAACTGTCCGTTCGTGAATCCTCTGCCGTTAAGCGCGTGCGGATGCATCAGCGCCGGATCGGCGCCGGCGACGATTGGCGGAATCAACTGCCGCAGTTCTCGCAGCCTGGGCAGCAGGTCTACGCCGCTGTCGCTGAATTCGCGGTCGCGCTGCCGCGCGAACGCAACGCCGCCAATCTGGCGGCCCACGAACTCGCGCAAGTTGCCGTCCAAATGCAGCGCCAGGTTTCCGGCGGAATTGGTGATTCCGCTCGCCACCTGCCACAGCGCCGGAGAGTCTCCAAACGCTTCAATTTCCTGAATCAATCGTGTCAGGTCACGTGCGAAAAGTTCCGAAAGTTCATTCATTGGCCGGCTCGATGTGTATAAGTACATTTTCTATCCAATCCAACTCCTCGCGCAGGGCGCTCTTCACCTTGCCGGCGATCATGTGCGAATCGCGGACCGACATGTTCGAATCCACATGCACGTGCATGTCTACGTGCCAGCGCAGGCCGGTTTTGCGAGCGTGGACCTTCTCGATGCCCGCAACGCCGGGAACCCGCATCGCCGCCGCGCGCAATTCCTGCAGTTGCCCGCCGGCCGGCATGGTGTCGACAAGCTGTCCGGACGTCTCGAGAATCACTTGCAGCCCAAGGAACACGACGATCAGCCCCACCAACACCGCGCCAATCGAATCGGCATGACGGAAACGCACGGGATCCAGCAGCGTCAGGCCGAGACAGGCCAGCGCGGTACCGCCGGAGATCAGGTCCACCAGATCGTTCTTGCCGTCGGCCGCCAACGCGCTGGAACGAATCCGCTTGGCCAGGCGGATTTTCTGATAGCTCATGCTTCCCTTGGCGATCAGCGAGATCACCAGCGCCCACGCGGCGAAAGAGCTTGGCGGAGTCGACTCGCCGGCCATCGCCATCCAACTGGCCGTTGTGATGCCAACTCCCGTGGCCACGAGCAGTAGGCCGATGAGCAGGCCGGTTAGAATCTCGAAACGCCCGTGCCCGTATGGATGATCCTCGTCGGCCGGTTTGGCCGCCAGTGTCAGGCCCAAACTGAGCAGTCCCGACGCCGCCACATCCGCCGCCGACTCAAACCCGTCCGCCACCGTTGCCGCCGAGCCCGCCCGCGAGCCCGCGACGATCTTCAGCACCGCCAACAGTGCGCTAACCGCCATTCCCATGAGCGCCGCGCGCCGCGCGATCTGGTACGATGCCCGCACCCGCTACTTCTTGTTCGGAACGATCCAGAGGAACAGTTTGCGGCTCAGATAGGTGTCCTCATCGTCCGGACCGTCGACCTCGAACTCCTTCACCGGCTTCCAATCGCCCATGTCGAATGTGTTCGAAACGACGCGCGTGCCTGGCTTCAACTGTTGCAATAGCTTCGGCCGCAGCTTCAGGTTGATCTGCGGCAGCAGGAACAGCGTAACCACGCTCGCCTCTGCGAACGTAGCTTCGAACAGATCGTTCTCTTCGAAACGAACCCTGCCCTCCACACCGGCCTTCTTCGCGTTCTCGTTCGCCTCGGCAATTCGGACCGGGTTGATGTCGATGCCTACGCCGCGCGCCCCGAACGTTCTCGCCGCGGCAATCACGATTCGTCCGTCGCCGCAGCCCAAATCGTAGACCACGTCGGTTCTCTTCACATCGGCCAGTTCGAGCATCGCCTTGACGGCGGCTTCCGTGGTCGGTACGTACGGCACGTCCGGATCCTTCTTAGCCTTTTTCGGCTGAGCGAATACGAACGGTGCGGCAAGCACGCCTACAACGGACCGGCGGGTTAGGGTACGCATGAGTCCCCTTATTATGACTCGATTCGCCGGGCCGTTTGCACCCAAGGATTCACACAGCCTATGAGACAATATGAGGTTTCGCATGACCGGCCACGAAATACGCCAAACCTTCATTGACTACTTTGCCTCCAAGGGCCATCGAGCCGTCAAATCCTCGAGCTTAGTTCCCGCCAACGACCCGACGTTGCTGTTTACCAACGCCGGCATGAATCAGTTCAAAGACATCTTCCTGGGCATGGAGAAGCGCGACTACTCGCGCGCCGTAACCAGCCAGAAGTGCGTCCGCGCCGGCGGCAAACACAACGATTTGGAGAACGTTGGCTACACTCGCCGCCACCAC
Organism: Acidobacteriota bacterium; assembly: GCA_016871155.1. Classification (GTDB taxonomy): domain Bacteria; phylum Acidobacteriota; class Terriglobia; order Bryobacterales; family Bryobacteraceae. The sequence continues at coordinate 25,309 of VFZO01000037.1, forward strand.
ACGTTTTTCGAGATGCTGGGCAATTTCTCCTTCGGCGACTATTTCAAGACCGAAGCGATCGATTTCGCGTGGGAATTGATCACCAAGACCTACGGTTTGGACAAGGATCGTCTTTACGTCACCGTGTTTCGCGAGGACGACGAGGCCGAAGAGCTCTGGCAAAAAGTCACCGGCATCTCAAAGTCGCGCATCTTTCGTCTCGACGAGAAGGACAATTTCTGGCAAATGGGCGACACCGGCCCCTGCGGCCCCTGCTCGGAGATTCACTTCGATCTCGGAGCCCATACCGCCGAGCCGGGCCGCGAGTCCGAAGAGTTTCCGTCCGACGCCGGCGGCCGGTTTGTCGAAATCTGGAACCTTGTCTTCATGCAGTTCGACCGGACTTCGAACGGCATCATGACCCGCCTTCCCAAACCGTCCATCGACACCGGAATGGGTCTGGAACGCCTGGCCGCCATCCTGCAGGGCAAACTATCGAACTACGAAAGCGACCTGCTGCGCCCCATCATCGACCACGGCGCGAAACTCTTCAAGACTGAGTACGACGCCACCTCGCGGACCGGCACGGTTCTTCGAATCAACGCCGATCACGCTCGCGCCGCCGCGTTTCTGATTCACGACGGCGTCGTCCCGTCGAATGAAGGCCGCGGCTACGTGCTGCGGAAAATCATGCGCCGCGCCATGCGCAACGCGCGCATGATCGGCGTCACCGGCCCCTACCTCTCCGAACTCACCGGCTTTGTCGCCCAGTTCATGAAGCCCGCCTATCCGGAACTGCTCGAAAGCGTTTCCCGTGTCGCGCGCGTCGTGAAGGACGAAGAACATCGCTACGCCACTACCTACCAGGTGGCTGAGAAGGTATTCCACGACGAGGCCAGGAAGGCCGCCGGCGGCCGTCTGCCCGGCACCGCCGCGTTTAAGCTGTACGACACGTATGGTCTGGCGCTGGATGAGCAGGAGGAGATGGCCCGCGAGTTTGGCCTCTCCATCGACTCCGAAGGCTTCGAAGTGGAGATGGACAAACAGCGCGAGCGTGCCCGCGCCTCCTGGAAAGGCGCCGGCAAGGCGTCCGTTGCGCCCATCTATTCGCAGCTTGTCGGTAAGAATGGCCGGACCCGGTTCACCGGCTACGACAACATCGTGCAGGACGGCTGCAAGGTCGTCGCGCTGCTGGTCGATCAGAAAGAGGTGGAGAGCGTTGAAAAGGGCGCCGCCGCCGAAATCGTCCTCGATACGACGTGTTTCTATGCGGAATCCGGTGGCCAGGTGGGCGATCACGGCGAACTGCTCGGCCGCTCCGGCGAAACCGTGGCTATCGTTTCGTCTACCGCGCCCGCTGTCCCCGGCCTGACCGTGCACAGAGTGCAAGCCACAGCCGCCATCCGCCGCGGCGATATTCTGCGCGGCGAAGTGAAAACAGATGCACGGTCCGCCACCCGGCGGAATCACACCGCGACCCACCTTCTGCACGCCGCGCTTCGTCAGGTGCTCGGCAGCCACGTCAAGCAGGCGGGTTCCGTCGTGGAGCCCGGCCGCCTGCGGTTCGACTTCAGCCACTACACGGCGATGGATGCCGAGGAGGTCGCTGACGTCGAACGCATCGTGAACCAGGAGATCATGCGCAATACGCCGGTATCGACCGATGTGATGGATCTCGAGGACGCAATCTCCACCGGCGCCATGGCGTTGTTCGGCGAGAAATACGCGGACAAAGTTCGCGTGGTGCAGGTGCCCGGTTTCAGCAAGGAACTCTGCGGCGGTACCCATGTCTCCCGCACCGGCGACATCGGCCTGTGCAAGATCGTTACGGAGGGTTCGATATCCGCGGGGGTCCGGCGCATCGAGGCCATCACTGGATCGGGCGCTCTAGAGCGTTTTCAGGAAGCGACCCTCTCGCTAAACCGCGTGGCGCAGACCTTGAAAGCTTCGGAGCCGGAACTGATCGAACAGGTGGAAAAACTCGTCAATCAGCAGCGCACGCTCGAAAAGCAGTTGGAACAGTTGAAAGCCAAAGTCGCCCAGTCCCAATCGGGCGGGTTGGAGGGCCAGGCGCGGGAGATCAAGGGCGTTCGCGTCCTCGCGGCGCGCGTGGACGGGTTAGACCGCAACCAGATGCGCTCCCTTGCCGATTCACTCCGCGGCAAGTGGCCTTCCTCCGTAATCGTTCTCGGCTCCGCGGACGATGCCGGTGTCTCGCTAATTAGCGCCGTATCGAAGGATCTCACGGCGAAGGTTCATGCCGGCAAACTGATCGGTCCGGTCGCCCAAGCCGTCGGCGGGAAGGGTGGCGGCCGTCCGGATCTGGCCGAGGCTGGCGGCAAGGATGCCGGCGCTTTGGCCGGAGCGCTGGAAGCGGTCTACGCCCAGGTCGATGGCCTCCTTTGATACCGATGTTGTAATCGTCGGCGCGGGTCCCACAGGGCTCGCCTGCGGCATCGAACTCGGCAAGCGGGGCATACGCGCCACGCTGATCGACAAGGGTTGTGTCGTGAATTCGCTCTATCATTACCCGACGAACATGGTGTTCTTCACCACGCCGGAACTGTTAGAGATCGGCGACATCCCCATGACGTCGCTCAACGAAAAACCGAACCGGATTGAAGCGTTGAAGTACTACCGGCGCGTTGCGGACTTCTACAAGCTCGATATCCGGCAGTACCAGCGCGTCCGAAGCGTTGAAGGCTCCGACGGCGGCTTCACCACTATCGCAGGGGACACCTTCACCTCGAAGAAGGTGATCTTCGCCACCGGCTACTACGACATTCCGAATCTCTTGCACGTGCCCGGCGAAAATCTGCCCAAGGTCATCCACTACTACAAGGAGCCGCATCCCTACTACGGCCACGACGTGCTCGTGGTGGGCGCCAAGAACTCCGCCGCCATCGCCGCGCTGGAGCTCTGGTGGACCGGCGCGCGCGTCACCATGGTGTGCCGCGGCGCCGAAATCCACCGCCACGTCAAATACTGGATTAAGCCGAACATTGAGAACCGCATCAAGAACGGCGAGATCACCGGCTACTTCCACACGGCCGTGGAAGAGATCCGCGAAAAGGAGGTCGTGCTCCGGATGCCCAGCGGTCTAAAAACGATTCCGAACGATTTCGTTTTTGCCATGACCGGCTACCGGCCCGACTTCGAATTTCTGGCAGCGCACGGCGTCGAACTGGACCCGGCCACCAATAAACCGCCCGTCGACAACGAAACCTACGAAAGCGCCCGCCCCGGCATCTACTTAGCCGGCGTGATTGTCGCCGGCGTTCACACCAACGAGATCTTCATTGAGAACGGCCGCTTCCACGGCAAAGCCATCGCCGCGGGTATCGCCGCCAAGTTACGCTAGAGGTGCCATGCGCGTCACCCACCTGGACTTCGGCCGCACGATGCGCGGCGGCCAGTTTCAAGTGATGGCCCTAATGGACGAGCTGCGGCGTCGCGATGTATCGCAGCGCCTGCTTGGTCCACAGGGCGAGCGGTTCTCCATCGCCGCCATGCGCAAGCCGTGCGATGTGCTGCACGCGCACGACGCGCACTCCCACACCTACGCCGCGCTTCTTGGCAACGCGCCGCTCGTCGTCAGCCGCCGCGTCGCCTTTCCCGTCAAACGCACCGTGTTCAGCCGTTGGAAGTACCGGCGGCCGGCACTTTACCTCGCCGTTTCGAACTACGTCGCCGATCGTCTGCGGGAGGCCGGTGTTCCCGCCGGGAAAATCGAAGTCGTCTACGACGGTGTGGACCCGCTCGACCCGTCCACGCTATCGGGCCCCGTCGTCGCCCTCCGCACCGATGATCCGATGAAGGGGTCCGATCTTGTCCGCGCCTCGGGCATCGAGGTGGTCTTTGTGTCGAAACTCACCGAAGCGCTGAAGACGGCGCGCGCCTTCGTCTACATCACGCGCGAGGAGGGGCTCGGTTCGGCGGCCCTTCTGGCCATGAGCGCCGGCGTGCCCGTCATTGCCAGCCGCGTCGGTGGACTGCCCGAGATTGTCCGCCACCGGCAAACCGGGTTCCTCGTCGAGAACAATCCGGAGGCGATCCGGGAAGCCGTGGAAAACGTGGATCCGGCCTGGGGCCGCATGGGCCGCGAAATGGTCCACGCCGGCTTCTTGTCCGGTCATATGGCGGAGAGGACTCTGGCGGCGTATCATCGGGTATGCCGGAAATAATCCTGCCTCTGCGCATCGTGCTGCAGCGTCCGCCGGCCGGTGTTCATTTCAGCCTGCAAGGCAAACCCGGAGAACTCTTCCAGAAGGTGGTTTCCACCGGAGCGGACATCACGTTCGATTTCGAAATCCGCGTCCAGCCCGGTCCGAGATTTCTTGGCGAATTCACGCAGGGCCCGCCCGCCTCCCGTTTCGTTTATGTCTGTTCCGGCGCGAGTGCCGGTCAGCCGAATACGCCCATCTCCCGCCGCGCGAAGCTGCCGCTCCAGTCCATTACCTGGGAGCTGGCCGCGGCCGGCAAACGCCTGACGGCCCGCATTCCCGGCACGGGCAGGGACGGCGGGCCGGTCTGCGCCACCGTGAAGCCGTTCGCCGGCTGGCTAAAGGACTGAGCGGATCTCGCCGATAGAACATCAGCGGAAACCTGGACGGGTAAACTCTTCCAAGCGCCGCTGCTCTCAAACTCACGTGTGTGAGCGGCCGGTGCGGTTGATCTCCGCCAGCGAAACGTTTGGCAGGTTGGTCGTTGGCGGGATAGACGGCAGTTGACCTTATGGTGTCCGGGTTTCCGATCTTGTGATTTGTTCTTGCAATTCGACACCATCGCCGCCGCGCCAACGCCGGCTGGATGGCGGCGGCCGAAACTCCGCTGCTGCCGGTTCTTGCGCGTTTCGTCCCGCAACAGTGCCGCGCCGCGGCTAGAAACGAAGCCGTACCGCCAACTGCACCTCGCGCTCGCCGGCCCCGGCGAACGTCCCGGTCACCTGGCCGAAATTCCCTGCGTTGACGTTGCCGACGGGGTTGCCGAACTGGGGCGTATTCGTCAGATTGTAGAGCTCAGTTCGAAACTCCAGTTTCCAGCCTTCGCGCACGTCAAACGTGCGGAATACCGAAAAGTCGTAGTTGGCAAGCACGGGGCCGCGCCCTATGTTGCGGCCGGCGTTGCCAAAGCGGCCCGGCGCCGGCGCGGCGAAGGCCGTGGTGTCGAAGAATCGCTGGCCCGGTCCCACTCCACCCAATTTCTGATAACTCCCTACGACATCGGCAAACTGCCCATTTCCGGGACAGTTGCACGGACCGGCGTCGGCGGTGAGGTTAAACGGCGCGCCACTGACCGTGCGCATAATTCCGTTCAACTGCCATCCGCCCAGTAGCCATCGGCCGGGGCCGGTCTGAAGGTGGCTCTTCCCCGCGCCGAAGGGGAGCTCATAAATGTGATTGATAACCAGCATCTGGCGGCGGTCGAATGACGTGGGGCCGTAGTTGCGCCGGATATTGGCGACGATCACAAAACCGCCCTGATCGTCCTGCACGCTGAGCGACTTACTCCATGTGTAGGCCGCTCCCATCGAGAAGCCGTTTGCAAAGCGGCGCTGCAGATTTACCTGCAGGGCGTTGTAGTTGTTGTTGTAGGCGTTCGAGCGCTCCGCCACGCTGGCCGTTCTTCCAAAGCGCTGATTGAACGCCAGGCCGGCCGCCCCCGTGCCCGGAAGCGCGAAATTCAACTCCCTTTGGCTCGGCAGGCGGCGTCCCAGTGTCCCGACGTAACTCAAATCCAAAACCGTGCGAAGCGCAAGTTCCCGCTGATAGGTAAGGCTGTAGCTGTGGACGAATGGGATTGGGTTCTTCCGCGGAATCGTGAAGAACGCCTGGTTCGGCACGTTTGGAATCACGCCGCTATCCGGGATGGGCAGAATCGGCACGGGAACGATCGTGTCCATGGATCCGTCGACGCGGAAGTCGTTCAGGACGCCGAGTTGGACGTTGTAAATGACCGGGAACTGCGTGGAAAGGGTGCCGCCCGTGAAACCAAAGCGCCCCGTATAGTACGAAGTGCCATATCCGCCGCGGATGACCGACTTAGCGGAAGCCTTATACGCGAAGCCCAGGCGCGGAGCCCAGTTATTGGAATCGAAATCGACGTTCGTGCTTAAGCCGATATTGCCAAAGCCCGCCACTGCCAGGCTGTTGTTGGACGGATCGTAGTTCGACGCGCCGCCTCTGTACCGTGGCTTTACCGTAGAGTGAGCTTCGTACCGCAAGCCTATATCGAGAGTCAGCTTGGAGTTCACCTGCCAGGAGTCATGCACGAAAAAGAAGCCTTGGGAAAGGCGATTCGTAGGGGTGACGGTCTGGAAGGTGCGCGAGGACAAATCGGGCGCGTTGAGTAGGAACGCCGCATACGAATTTCCGGCTGTTCCGAAGGGACCCAGCGGAAGGCCAGGAAGGGCCGTCGTGCCTGGAGTGAACTGGAATCGTCCGCGCGGGCCGAAGTTCAGCCCCTGTGGTTGAAAACGGTCCGCCCGGATGCGCCGGACGTCTACGCCCCACTTGATCGTATGCCGCTGGAAATTCTTGCTCCAGGTGTTGACCGCGTTGAATAGGTTGTCGGCGTTGATAAGCGGGTACACCACGGGCGTGCCGATGCCCGGCATCCCGGAGATATCGTAGCGAGGCAGGCCGCGGGTGGAGATCGGATCGGGAAAGACGTTAATCAGGTTCAGCTCTTTTGACAACGGGTCGTCGATGTTGTTCCCGTTGACGTCGACGAAATACCGGTTGTAGCCGAGTCGCGTCTCCATCAGCAATGTCGGACTCCATTGGCGCGTATAGTTCACGGCGGCAGTGTGATTGCCGCCTTTGCTCTGTACGCCGTCGCCTACCTTAAAGCCGAGAAGGGCATCCTGGGCAACAGTGGACGGAGTGAAGTTGTACTTCAGGAAAATTGAGTTTCGCTCGTTAAAGGTGTGGTCCACGCGGCCGTCGTAGTTGTAACTATCGAGGCGGAACGGAACGTTTCCCACGATGTTATTCACAAGCCCGCTCTGATTGGTCGCCGGCAGGAAGCCGTTAATCCGGCGCGCTAGCGGATGCACACGGCTGGTGGGGATCTGATTGCCCGGAAACGGCGTGCGGCCGGGTCCTTCGGCGCCTGTGCGAGGATCATAAAGATTCAAGCCCGTCACGCCGCTGAAGTTGCCGTCCCGCCAGGCGGAGACGGGAATCGTGTTCAACTGCGTGGTGGCTTGGCGCAGCTTCGTGGCCTGGTACGAACCGAAAAAGAACGTGCGGTTCTTCCGGATCGGCCCGCTGAACGTACCTCCGAACTGATTGCGGGTCAACGCCGGTTTGGGTTGCGGAACGAAGTTGAAAAAGTTGCGGGCGCGCAGAGCCGCGACGCGGTTGAACTCAAAGGCGCTGCCATGAAACTGATTCGTGCCTCCGCGAGTCACGACGTTCAGCACCGCCCCGCCGGCGCGTCCGAACTCGGCGTTGAAGTTGGAAGTGGAGATATTCACCTCTTGCACGGACTCCGCGGGCGGAATGTAAATCGTCAGTCCCAGCGTCGGGTTGTTGTTGTCCACGCCATCCACCTGAACGTTATTCGCGCTGTTGCCTTGGCCGTTGGCCTGATAGAACGTCGTGCGCTGCGGATCTTCGAGAGCCGTGAAATTGGCGACCGGCGGTGTGACGCCGGGCAACAGGCCCACCAAGGCTTGAAAACTCCGATTCGCCACTGGCAATTCGCGGACGGCTTGGGAGGAAATCGTACGGTTGATGTCCGAGCGGTCGGTCTGCAGCAGAGGCGACTCGGCCGTCACCTGAACGGTCTCCGTCTGCGTCCCGGTCTCGAGCGAGAAGTCGACGCGAACCGTCGAGGCGACCGTCACGTCCAAGTTAGCGCGGGAGGTTCTCTTGAAGCCGGTTTTCTCCACCTCCACCGTGTACCGGCCGGGCGGCAGGAACGACTGGGTGTAGAGCCCCTCGCCGTTCGTGGACGCCGTCCGCCGGACGCCCGTGTCCTGTTCGGTGATGGTGACTCGCGCCTCGGGGACCACGGCGTTTGTCGGGTCAAAGACAGTGCCGACTAGCGTTGCGGTGACAGCCTGAGAGTACGCCCAACCGGCGGATGCCATTAGTAGAGTCAGAGTGCGCATGTAAATTCTCTTCCTTATCGCCAGATTGCCGGCTTGGCGATCATTAAATCGCGAACGCAAGCCCGAGTCAATCGGCATTCGTCCAATTCCCGCCGCATTCTCTCGTGCGATTTGTTCCCATGTCAAAATAACTCCGTGCAGCGCATCACCCGCCGTGCGTTTCTGGCCTCGCCAGCTCTTCTCGCGCATAGCCGCAAATGGAACGTGCTGTTTCTTCCTGTCGACGACCTGACCGGGATTTCCATTTTGGGTCTCCCGGACCCCCACAGTATACACCAACGCCTCACTCCCGTGCCGGATTTGATCAGAATCCCCTTTCCGAGGGCGGGCCAGTGCCTGCGGATGGCTTCTTTCGA
>VFZO01000038.1 GCA_016871155.1 Acidobacteriota bacterium
TTCGAGGATGGCCGCGGACGGGCCGTCGAGATTTCCGACAATCAAAAGTCGCAAACCACCGAGCAGCCCGCGGTCGCGCACCGCCTCCAACCAAAACGGAATCCGCTTCTTGGCCTTCAGTTCGCCGATGAGGCCGACCACACGGCCGCCGCGCAACAAACCGCGGACTTCGGCACGCCGCGCCTCGTCGCCCGGCAGCAGCGTCCAGCGAGCGGCGTCAACGCTATTTGGCGTCCACAGGACCGGCTTTCCGGGAAACAGTGCGCGGATTCGGGCGGCCTTCTCGGTGGTGACGGCGCCTATTGAGCCGGCGCGGGAGAACGCCTCGCTCACCATCCAGCCGCGCTGCGACAGGAACCAGTCGCGATCCAAGTCATTGCCGCGAACTAGCACCGACGAAGGCACCTCCAGCCACGCGGCAAACGTGGTGGCGAGAAAGCCTCCTTCACACGCACCGAAGCCTACAACGTGGGAATACGCCGCACGCGTGTGCCGCCGCAGCGCGAGCAGCCACGCGTGGTTCGCGGCTTGACCCGGCTCGGCGTCCGCGGCTACAAACAGATCCACGCCGTTGTCACGCTCCACTTCGCCGCCCGGATGTCCGGTGATCAAGACGTCCACGCGAACGCCCCGGCGGCGTAACGCACGAACCTGCCGCGCGCAGCTCACAGCCATGCCACCCTTCAATGGCGGGTAGCGATCCGTCACCCAGAGGATGCGATCCATCAGGATTCCATCGGATCGTAGCCGTCCTGGCGGAAGGGAAGTACCGGGCTCTGCGAGGCGAGCGCCGCCGAATCCGCGGGCGAGAAATAGCCGGGTTCACCGAACTGCGCGCCCTCGCCGTAGCGCTGATAATACTCGTTCCGATCGCTGGCGGCCTGGGTATCCTCGTTTTCCGGATAACCGTCCGCCGTCGAAGCGCACTGCGGGCACGCCATGCCGTTGGGGCCGGGAATGGTGTGCGCCAGGCACAGTGTCCGCCCGCACATTCCGCATCCGCCGGACGCGGGAAGGCCGCACTCGCGCACGACAAGAAGCCCGGTATGCCACTGACACGTCATCGCATCTCCCTCCTACATCCCCAGCAGCCGGAGACGCATGAACATTCCAAGCACTTCCTTGGCTGGCGGGGCAGCGTCCGGCGCGCTGTCGGCGGCCTTGAATTTATAGATGTGTTGAATCGAGGCAATTTGGATCCCTTCTTTCTCGCGCACCTGAACGCGTTCCACCCCGCGGACGGCGGACGCTTCCAACGCACTCGTCTTCCAAACAACCGGCGCGGCCGGCGACCAGGACGCGGTCACGGAACTCTGCTTTTTCCATTTCGTCTTGTGTTTGGTTTTGCTGCGGCCGCGCTGGGCGCGTTCAATCTTGAGATACGTATTGTCGATGCGGAGCGCCGCCTCCGCTCCATCGGCCAGGGGCAGGCGCAAGTCGCATATGGGATCGTCATAAAGGGTTTGCTCAATCTTGAAAGCGCGGCCGGAGGGCGGCATCTGTTGCTTCCCTTTGGCCTTGGCGCCCGTCACACCGGAGAGGTCCAGACGCAGCCGTACTCTTTGTCCTTCGGCAATGTCCGCCCGCAGCTTCCGCAGCAGAGGCTCGATCGTGACGCGGACTTCGTCCGGAATGTCCACTGAGCGCAACCGTTTCTTCCGCCACAGTGTCAGCAGCAGAATGGCGGTGGGCGTTCCGGCGAATAAGGCGAAGAGCGCGAAACTCTCAGCAATCGCGGAGAGGATGCCACCCCCGAAAATGCCCGCGAAAATGCCTATGGCCGAATATTTCTGCACCTTGGCGGCGGACGTTTTTTGCGCCTCCACCACGGTGTCCCAACGTTGCAATTCGTCGAGCAATCGAAGAAGCTTCTTCGGCTCCCAGTGGCCATCCAGGCGCTGCGTCCGGACCGCTTCGCGCGCCGCCGGAGTCAACTCTTCAATGGATTTCATCGAAACACCTCCGATAGTCGCGAATGGATTATGGGCCAGGCGAACCCGCTCGCGTTCGGTTCCGGGCGGGCGCCGCCGAACGCACGGCGAATCGCGTGGGCCCATGCTCGCACATCTCCAGGCGGCGCGAGCCAGCCGTTCACCTCATGGACGATCAACTCCCGCGTGACGGCTAGATCGGAAGCTAATACCGGAACGCCCGCGGCCAGCGACTCGACGATCTTGACCGGGCAGCAACCCTGCCGCGTGTTGCGTTCCGTCTCCGCCAACGGCGCCACGCTGAAACGCATGGTCCGCAGTGCCGCCGCCAGCTCAACGGGCGTTAAAGCCTCGCGCCACGATACGCATGCGTCCAGCTTGTGCCTCGCGATGCGGCGCTGGACTTCGCGGGCGGATTGCCCGCCGCCATGAACGATCAGGAGCCTCGCGCCCTCCACCGCGGCGGCGGCGAACGCGTCGATGAAGAACTCGACGCCTTGCCAGGGATGCAAGCCACCCACGTATCCGCAGAGCAATGGATCCGCGCCGCCGCGCGCGGAGTAGAAGGCCTCGCCGGCGGCGTTCGGAATGACATCGATTTTCGATGCGTCCACCCCCTCGTCGATGAGCGCGCTGCGCGTGACCGCGGAAACGCAGAGCACCGATGACGCATGGCGCAGGCAGAAACGCTCCATGCCGGCGACCTTGGCCTGCAACGCCGGACTGTGCGCGAAACCGGGCCGGGTGTAGGCGAGTTCCCAACTTGGCAGGGCATTCACTTCGAACAGTGAGCGGACTCCGGGCGCCGCACGCAGTGCAGGCACTCCGCCCCAGGGATCGCGGAATACGATGCGCTCCAAGGTATCCGTCCGCGCGGCGACTTCGCGTTGGACGAACGACGCGAACGCACCGGCCCGGCGCAGCATGTCCTTGTGGACCGGGGGCAGGCGGAGAATTTCGATGGATTCCTCGCGCTGATACAACGGCAGATCATCGGCCCCAAGGCAAAGCAGCGTTAGCGGACCGAAGTCGCGAGCGAGCGCGGTGATCATGGAAGCAATATGGCTGGACGACCCCTTTGGCCGAGGAAAGACGTCGAATGCCACGTAGACCGAGCGAGCGCGCATGGAAGTCAAGATGGTATCAATATCGTGACTTTCGGACCCAAACGGTGTCGACTAAGCGTTGCGCAAAAGGAACTGCGTGAACTCGTGCTCGCCGTGGACGTCGGTCAGCCGTTGGTCCCGGCCTTGATAAAAGTACGTGAGCTTCCGATGATCCATGCCGATCATTCGAAGGATCGTGGCATTGATGTCGTGCGCGGTGATGGGGTTTTCCACCGGCCGCAAGCCGAATTCATCGGTCGAGCCATAGACGCGGCCGCCCTGAATCCCGGCGCCCGCCATCCACATGCTGAACGCGTAGGGATGATGATCGCGGCCGTTGGCGCCCTCCGCAAGCGGCGTGCGGCCAAACTCGCTGGACCAGACGACGAGGGTGGAGTCCAGGAGGCCGCGCCCTTTCAGGTCCTGCAACAGGCCAGCGATCGGCTGGTCCGACTTAGGCGCCATTTTGTTGTGCGAGCCGGCCAGATCGTTGTGCGCCCCGTCCCAATCGTCGCCCAAGTGCGTGCCCGAATAGAGCTGCACGAAACGAACGCCGCGTTCGACAAGACGGCGGGCCAACAAACATTTCCGGCCGAAATCGTCGCTGCGGGGCTCGCCGATTCCGTATAGCTTTCTTGTAGCTTCGGATTCGCCGCTCAAGTCCACCGCCTCCGGTGCGGTGGACTGCATGCGATAGGCCAATTCATAGGACGCCAGACGCGCCTCCAGCTCGTCGTCGCCCGCGCGCGCAATAGCGTGTTCCTTGTTTTGCGCCCCAATAAAATCAAGCGTTGCACGTTGTGTCTGGGCCGAGGTACCGGCTGGGACCGCCAGATTCAATACCGGCACCGGCCCAGGGCGGAATATAGTTCCCTGATAGACGGCCGGCAGATAGCCGGCGCCATACCCTTGGGGGCCGCACTTCATGGCGCCGTCGGACATTACGACGAAAGCCGGCAGGTTTTCGTTCTCCGAACCCAATCCATATGCGGTCCACGAACCAAGCGATGGCTTGCCGGGAAACTGCGAGCCCGTGCTATGCAGGTACATCGCGGGCGCGTGATCGAAGGCGTCACCGTGACAGGAGCGGATCAGGACAAAATCGTCCGCCTGCTTCGCGATGTTTGGAAACAATGAGGAGATCTCAGTTCCGCCGCGGCCGTATCGCTGAAAGTCCCACGGACTGCCTCGTACGATCGCCTTCGTGAAGTCGATGCGGCTGGTCTTGAGTCCTTGCACGAAGCTGGCGGGCAGCGTCTGGCCAGAAATCCGTTTCAGCTCCGGTTTCGGGTCGAACGTGTCGACATGGCTCACGCCGCCGTGCATGAAGAGATGAATCACGGCCTTCGCGCGTGCCGGGGCGTGCGGCGCCTTCGGCGAAAGCGGGCCGGCTAACAGCGATTGCGCCGCGACGGCGCCAAAGCCCATGCCGGTGCGAAGTAGAAAGTCCCGTCTTGAATTAGTCGACATACAAAAACTCGTTCAGATTGAGAAGGCCGCGAACCAGCTCCGCCACTGCGGCCGGCCGGCTGCCCGTGTTTTCGGTTTGCGTGCGCAAGAATTCCTCCGCGCGTTGTTTTTCTACGGCCGATGGGACGCGCAACAATACGCGTTGGAACGCGCCGGTGACAGCGTCGCCGTTCTCTAGTGCAGACGCCACCGCGCGCGCCTGATCGAGGATGAAGCCGCCGTTCAACCATGTCAAGGATTGTGTCGCGGTGGTGGAGGAGTCCCGCCGCGAGCAGGTCAGCATACTCTCCGGCGCGTCGAACACTTCCATCACCGGCATCCGGAACGTTCGCTTCTGCAGCATGTAGATCGAGCGCCGGGTGTAGTCCGCCTTGTCGAAGGTCACCGGCCAAGCGTTGGCAACCGGCTGCGTCATCCCGCGAAGTTCCTCTTGGCTTAACGGGGGAATCACCGGCTTCCCGCCAACCTTACGGTTCAGGGTGCCGGCCACGGCCAGGACTGCGTCCCGCATCTCTTCGGACTGCAATCGCCTCCGCGAAAACCTGGAAAGGAGTTCGTTCCGCGGATCCTTTTCCATGTCCGGGGCCGACGCTTCGCGCCGGTAGGCGTCGCTGTGAAGGATCAGCCTGTGCATCGCTTTGATGGACCATTTCCGCTCCACGAACTCCAGCGCCAGCCAATCCAGTAACTCGGGATGGGACGGCGGCGAACCGCGGCGGCCGAAGTCGCTGGGTGTGGCCACTAGACCGCGGCCGAAGTGCCCCTGCCAAATTCGATTCACCATCACACGCGCCGTCAGCGGATTGCCGGGCGAGGCGATCCATTCGGCCAAGGCATACCGCCGGCCGGTTGTCGGAAGAAGTGGAATCGGCCCGGTGGCGTCGCGGAAATCCGGTGCCGCGGGCACTTCGCCGCCGCCCAGCACGGCCAGCCAGCCAGGCTCCACGGGCGTGCCAAGGCGCTCCCCCTTCACGGGAAGATAGGTCTTCGGCGAGTAGTTGCCGGCGTCCATGACTCCGCACGAAAACGGCTTCGACCGGTAGTTGGCGAACATACTCACCAAGCGCCGCTCAATACCCCGCATCCGCTCGGCCTCGTCCGCGGAGAGGCAGGACCGGATGTCGTCCTCCTTGCGATGCAACTTCCGGCAACGGGCCTGAATCGCGCCGATCTCTTCGCCGATATCCCGCAGCTTGATCTCTCGGTTGTTCTCGCCAGTGTCGAAGCCGAGCGAGGTCAACCGGTTGAGCGCCACTTTCGTTTTAACCATGGGCGCGAATAGTGCCTGAAAGCGGTAGTAGTCGCGCTGCGGCAACGGGTCGTATTTGTGGTCGTGACAGCGCGCGCAGCCGAGCGTGAGGCCTTGGAACACGGCGGCCGTCGTGTCCACATAGTCCGTCAAACTCTCAACACGATTGATATCGGCCTGATCCGGATACAGATCGCGATTCGGCCCGACGCAGTAGTAGCCGGTGCCGCTGACGGACAGCGGATCTTCCGGCCAGAACTCATCGCCCGCAAGCTGTTCGCGAACAAAACGGTCGTAGGGTTTGCCGGACTGGAACGAGGCAATCACGTAGTCTCGATAACGCCATGCGTCCGGAATGTAGGAGTCCAGTTCAAAGCCCGCCGTATCGGAGTAACGCACCAGGTCCAACCAGAAGCGGCCCCACTTTTCGCCGTAGTGTGGAGAGTCGAGAAGGCGATCCACAAGCTTCGTCCAAGCGGCGGGCGAGGTATCGGCGGCAAATGCGCGAACCTCTTCATAGGTGGGCGGAAGTCCGGTCAGGTCGTAGCTTACGCGCCGGATCAGCGCTTCCTTCGATGCCTGTGGCGCGGGCTTCAATCCTTTCAACCGTATCCGCTCATTGAGAAAATCGTCGATGGTGCGGACGCTCGCCGGACGGACCGGCTTTTGAAACGACCACCAAGTACTCCCGCCGCTCACCTTCGCCCAAGCGGCGCCGGTGCCGATCCAAGTCCGCAGGGCCTCGATCTCGGGACCCTCCAGCTTTTTTCCGGGGGGCATCTTCAATGCGCCCGTCTGCTCAACAGCCTGCAGCAGCAGGCTGGCGCCGGGCGAGCCAGGTACGATCGCCGCGCCCTTCGCACCGCCTTTCAGCGCGCCTTCGCGCGTGCTCAAATCCAAGCCCGAAAGCTTCACCGAACTCGAATGACACGCCAGGCAGTTCTTTTCCAACACCGCCAGCGGGTCCTGTGCCAGGCAGACAAATCCGGCGGCAGCCAGCAATCCGCTTATCCGGGGCGCCATGGCCGTTAGCTTAACTCACATCTTTGAACTGTTCAAAGATGGTCTCGAATTCAAAATGGGCCTGCCGGAATAATTCCAGCAAGCGAGGATCGAAGTGAGAAGGCAGCGTCCGGCCGTCGCCTTCCAAGATAACGCGGCATGTGGCGTCGTGATCGAACGCCCGCTTGTAAGATCTGCGGCTGCGCAGAGCGTCGTAGCAGTCGCTCAACATCACGATGCGGCCGGCGATCGGGATCTGTTCGCCTACCAACCGGTGCGGATAACCGGAACCGTCCCAATGTTCGTGATGGGTCAGCGCTATATCGCGAGCCATGTTCAGCAGGCGGGAGTTCGAACCCTCCAGGAGGCTGGACCCAATCATGGTGTGGGACTCCATAACTTTTCTATCGCCGCCGTCCAACGACCCGGCCTTGCGAATCAGATCGTCAGGGATAGCGATCTTTCCCACATCGTGCATCGGCGCTGCGCGAAAGATCAGTTCCTGATCGTCGCCCGACCAGCCCAGATGCCGCGCAATTACTTTCGCGTAGTGGCTGACTCTCTGAATGTGCGCGCCCGTTTCGCGGTCTTTGTAAGCCGAGGCGCGTGTCAGGCGGAGAACCGTGTCGTAGTAGGCCTCTTCCAACTCCTGCGAACGCCGTTTTTCCAACTCAAGTGCGAATCCTAAATCGACCGTCGCGTCCCGGTTTAACCGGCGGACTTCGCTGAGTTCTCGCCGCACGCTCGCCATGCGCCCCTCCATCTCTTGGATTCGCGCAAGCGCGTCTTCCAGAGTGAGCGGCGGCCGCTCGGTTGTCTTTTTCGCTCTTGCGCGAGGGGTCCTAGGCATCTCGGGTTGGCCGAATTTCTCTTGCCGCAATCATACGCTCATGCGCGGTCCTTCACAAGCCGGGCTGGTCCAATCGAAAGTTGTCGCCCAGGTAGACCCGCTTCACTTCCGGATCGCGGCCCAATTCGTCTGGCGAGCCGGCACGGAAAATCCTGCCGCTGCTGATGATGTAGGCGCGTTCCGTGACGGCCAGGGTCTCACGCACGTTGTGATCGGTGATGAGAATTCCGATTCCCGATTTTTTCAGGTCGCCGATGATTCGCTGGAGCTCGATTACCTGGATGGGATCGATCCCGGAGAACGGTTCGTCCAAGAGAAGAAACGCCGGCTCGATCACCAACGAACGCGCGATCTCGGTTCTTCGCCGCTCGCCGCCGGAAAGCATGTAGCCTTTCGAGTTGCGTACGGTGTCAAGACCAAGCTGTTCGATTAACTGGTTCATCCGCTCGCGCCGCTGGCGCGCGTCAAGCGGCAGCGTCTCCAGTATGGCCAGCAAATTCTCCTCGACGGTCAGCTTCCGGAAAACGCTGGCCTCTTGCGGCAAGTAAGAAACGCCGCGGCGGGCGCGGCGAAACATCGGCAACTCGGTGATGTCGTCGCCGTCGATGACCACCTGCCCGGAGTCCGGGCTGATCAATCCGACAATCATGTAAAAGCTTGTCGTTTTGCCGGCTCCGTTCGGGCCGAGCAATCCGACCACTTCGCCCTGGCGCACGTGAACCGACACGTTGTCCACCACCTTGCGGCCGCGATACGACTTTGAGATTTCCTTGGTTTCGAGTACCCGCATTCGCCGTTATTTGCCGGACTTTTTTCGTTTGATTCGGCTCTCGGTCGGAGCCGCCGTCTCGCCATCCACCAGCAATCTGTCATTATCGGCGAACCACGTGATCTTTTGCCCGCGCGTGGTCCCCTTCACCGAATCGTTGAACAGCGGTGCGCCGCCGGAGAGCACGACACGCCCGTCGCTGACGTCATATTCGGCCTGTTCCGAGGAGCCTGTTCGCAGGCGATCCGGCTGCTTCTGCAGGATCTCGACGGACTTTTCGGCCTGCGCGCGTTCCAGCGCGTTGCGATCATCCTTGGAAAACCAGGCGCGCAACTCTTCCGACTTCACATTCAAATCTCCGCGATCCATGGTCACGCCGCCGACGTAGTGCGCATTCTTCTCCGGATCGTGGAAGAACAACTCGGGCGCCCGTACAAGTGTGAACACTTGCGCCTTGCCACCGGGCTTGGGCTTCTCCCGCGTTTGGGTAAAGACTTTGCCCTGCGCGCGGAAGGTCTGGGCCTTGCGGTCGATCGTAATGATTTCGGCCTCCACACGATCGGCGCCTTGCCACATCGTCGCGCCGCCTTCGTAGCGAATCCAGGAGTTCTCGTCCTTCGTAGTCATCTTTTCCGCGCGCGCCTGCACGGTTTCGCTGGAATCGACGAGCGAACTCTTCGCGCGGGCGCCGGTCTTCTTCTCCGGCAGCCGTGTCGACGCCACTTTGCCGGTCGCAATCATGTTTCCGGATTTTTGGTCCAATTCGATGCGCGCCGCATCCGTCGATCCGGTCAAGTCCCAGATGCGTGCTCCCCCCGTCAGCGTGATCAGGTCGTTGGGTTGTTCCAACACGGCTTTTTCGGCTCGTGCCTTCCGGTCGCCCTCTTCGTATTCAAAACGGTTCCATTGCTCCAGCCGCATCATTTCGCCGGTCTTCGGATCGAACGTGGCGAGCAGTTCCTCTGACGTCGACCGCGAGTCGGGCAGCTTCGGTTTTCCTTTCGTGAAGGTCACGGCCTTGTTCGCACGAAAGGTCTCGATCTGGTTGCGTGTGGTGTAGCGAATCCAGAACTTTTCGCCGTTCAGTTTTCGATAACGATCCGCGGGGCCTCTCGGCAGGAACTCGATTTCGCCGGGGGAATGCGTTTCCACGTTCTCGATTTCCTCCCCGCCGGCGCGCATGGACATTTCGACGACGTCGGATTTCATGAGCCGCACGGGCGCACGCGTGGGCTCGGAACGCACCACCGTATCGCCTCGGCCGAAGGCCTTCTTCAGCAGGCTCTCGTTCCCCGCCACGTCGAAGTCCATGTCTACGCGCCGGGAGGTCACAGTGGTTTTGCCGGCATCGGAGAGCGCAATCAACCGGGCGTTTCCGTCGCCTTCGATTCGATGAATCGTGTTGTCGGCGGAGAAGCGCATGATCAACTGGTCCGCCGCGTACTCTAGATTGCGCTTCGGCTGTTTGTCTTCGCCGCGGGCGTTGGCGGCCTCCACAAGTTCAATCTCCCCTTTGCGCAGCGTCACGACGGAAGCCGCGGCGTTCAGGGTGAGAGATTCCCGTACCAGCTTGGACCAAGGGCTCAGGTAGATCTTCTCCTCGTCTTCTTTGTAGGTCAGGTGGCCGGCTTCCACGTGCATTTTGCGGAGCCCCTTGTGCCAATCCAACTTCACGTCGGAGTTCATCACGAGGTTTCGATCCGCCGGGCTATAAACGGCGCCGGTCGCGGACCCCCGTGAGTTCTCGAAGTCAAACTCGGCGGGACGGTCCGTGGTCACTTTGCCCGACTGCGTGTCGTAGGTAACTCCAGACGTCTTGATGTGTACCAAACGGTTTCGGGCGGAAGGATCGGTCTTCACGCCCATCGTCATCTCCACTTCGCCATCGGCGTAGAGCGCGCCTTCATCGGCCTTCAGTTCCGCGGCCGGGGACTTCACCAAGTCGAAGCCGGATCCGTCCTTGTGGAAGATCTTCACTTCCACTTCCCGCAGTTGCACGCGGGGCGGGTCCATCACTTGTGCGAATTCCTTGGCTCTGACTTCCGCCACGCTCCGCTCGCCGTCTTTCTTCGTCCAAACCCACCCTTCGCCGGCCTGAGACTGGATTCCCAGTGGCAAAGTGTTCGGTTTCTTGGGTGCGTGCAGGGCTTGCAGGGCTTTCTGCTTTTGAATCACCCAGCCAACCGCGCCGGCAAGAGCCAGGCACGCGGCCAGCAGAAGCCACCCGGTACGGCGCATGAACTATTAGGGTATCACCGGGCCCAGCCGCTCCAGCAGCGTTCGGGCGTTAACTACGTCAACTCCGCGCCATTCGGAGGGGAAGTGCCTTCCGTTGCCGGTCACGACGCATTGCGCTCCCGCCGCAAGCGCACAGGCCAGCATCGCATTATCGTCCGGGTCGCCGCAGGCTTCGCAGGGCTCGATGGGTTCGAACCGCTCGGCCACTGTCAAAATTGCCTCCAGACACTCGGCGAGGCACAACCGGTGCTTTTCAAATTTCTTGCGCGCGGCGACCTCGTGGTACTCGCTCGAGATCGCATTGGAAACGGCCAGCCGCAACGTTCCGCCGCGAACCCGCTCGACCACCCTCGCCTCATTGCCGCCGGGCTTCAAACAAGCCGAGATCAGGATATTCGTGTCTAGGACAACCCGCATGCCAGAATTGAATCGTACCCCGCCGCGATGAACGACGAACTTGGAAACCGGATCAAGACTTATTACGAGGAGCCGGCCCGCGTGCTGCTTCCGAGAAAATCCTGGGTCGTCATCCGCGTGGACGGTAAGAACTTCCACACGTTTACCCGGACACTGGAGCGCCCCTATTGCCGCCCTCTCGCCGAGGCGCTGGACCGCGCCGCGGAGTACCTGGCCGGCGAGATTGCCGGGTGCGCATTCGCCTACGGACAGAGCGACGAGTATTCCTTTCTTCTTTCCGATTTCGGCCGCGACGACTCCCGCCTGTGGTTCGACGGTTCCGTGCAGAAAATCGCCTCCGTCTCGGCCAGTCTATTCACGGCAGCTTTTCATCGTCACTACGCCGAACCGGGCTTCGCCGCCTTCGACGCGCGGGTGTTCGCCATTCCGCACCGTCCCGACGTGATTCGATATTTCGAATGGCGCCAGGCAGACGCGGCGCGAAACAGCCTAAACATGCTCGCGTCCCACTACTATTCGCACGAAGCGCTCCTTGGCAAATCGGCCAGCGAGAAACACGATCTCATTCACGCAAAGGGCGACAACTGGGCACGCTGGCCGGCGGACTTTAAGCGAGGCCGGATGGTCCGGCGAGTGGCGGACCGGTGGGCGATCGACAACGAGATACCGGTCTTTCCCCGGAACCCGGAATTTCTGCAGGAGCTTGTTCCGCCGCCGGAAACCTGAGGGTCCCATCGAACATAAGCCGGATGCGAGATGATGCACTGGGGAGGAATTGGGGCCGCAAATGACACGCCGTGGATTTCTGGCCGCCGCGCTGGCGCCACCGAAGAAACCAAACATTGTTTTCGTTTTGGCGGACGACTTGGGATGGGCCGAGCTTGGCTGTTACGGAAATTCTTTCAACGAGACGCCGCATCTGGACCGCCTGGCGGCCGGCGGGGTCCGCTTCACGAATGCGTACTCGGCGGCGCCGGTGTGCTCCCCCACACGCGCCAGCCTGATGACGGGCCAGCACCCGAAGCACATTGGAATCCTCGACTATCTCCGCGCGGACGACCCCAATCACCTCTCGCCCGAAAAATACCGCTCAGTCGCACGGCGGCTGAAAGAAGCGGGCTATCGCACCGGGCTGATCGGCAAGTGGCATCTGATGGGCGACTACTCCAAACGCCTGGGCGATCCCGGCAAGCACGGCTTCGATGAGGTCATCTGCAGCGAGTCCAGCTACATCGGGCCCGGCTATTACTTTCCGCCGTACAAACACATGGCAAGCGTGGCGCCCCGCCTGCCCGGCGAATATCTGACCGACCGGTTGAACGACGAAGCGGTGGAGTTTATCGAGCGCAACTCGGCAGCCCCGTTTTTCCTGTACCTGTCGCACTACGCTCCTCACACGCGGCTGGCCGCGAAGCAGGACGTGGAGGCCCGTTTCGAAAAGAAGGCGGGCGGCGATCACAGTATGGCTGCGACGGCGCTGGCCGCCATGCTCTGGTCCGTCGACGAAGGAATCGGGAAACTTCGCGCGGCCCTGGAAAAGGCGGGCGTGTGGGACAACACGCTGTTTCTATTCTGCTCCGACAACGGCGGCGAGGACCGCGTAACGACGAACGCTCCGCTGCGCGCCGGCAAGTCTACTCTCTACGAAGGCGGCATTCGCATTCCGTTCGTTGCGAAGCTGCCTGGCGGCGCGCGCGCCGGCACTACAGTAGAGGAGCCCGTAACGACGCTCGACGTAATGCCGGAATTCCTGCTGCGCGCGGGCGTGAAGACAACGCCGGAGCTCGGTGGACGGCCCTTCAGCTCCGCGAAAGGACCGAGGCCGCTCTACTGGCACTATCCTCTCGAAAAGCCGCACTTTCTAGGGGGCCGCTCCTCCGGTGCAATCCGGCGAGGCGACTGGAAGTTGATTCGGTTCTATGATGATGGGACCGAGGAGATGTACAACCTCAGGGCCGACGCCAGCGAAAAACACAACGTGATCGCCGGGAACCCGCGCGAGGCGGCCCAGTTGCGAAGCCTGTTCGAGAAATGGAGAACGTCGTGAAATACACGCGCAGAGATTGGATGGCCGCGGCTGCGGCGATGACCGGATGCGGCCCCGCGCAACGTCAGTTTGCTGTGAGCGATAGCGATATCGCACTGGGTGGTGCGAAGGCGGTATCGCTAAAGCGCGCCGTGGAAGCTACAGGCGCCGTGCCGATGCTGACCGAGGCGGTGATTTTGCCCGGCCGGGGGTTTAACACGTGGCAACTGCGCGGCTACATTCCGGGCAAAGGCGTGGTGGATCTGTTTACGGCGCCGTCGCTGGCCGAGGCGGCCAAGCTGATGACCGGCGGCGAGAACGATTACCGCGGCAATGAGTCCTTCAAGAACGGCGGATCGCCGCTGGTTCCGTTCGCAAACCGGATCCGGGGACGTTTCGACGCCGCCGCGCGAACGATCGAGACCAAGATCGACGGCCAGACAGTGAAGCTGCCCGCGAACTGGAAGGGCAAGAAGCCGGACGCCGAACCGCACTCCATGCACGGGCTCATTCTTGGCGAGCCGCTCACGGTCGTGCGACGTGAGGACACCGATGGGCACGCGCTGGTGGAATGCACGTATGAGAAAGCGTTCGCTGGAGAATGGCTGGGCAAGATGAAATTGACGTGTACCGCGATTCTCACGCGTTCCGATTTCTCGCTCACGATTACCGCGAAGAATACCGGCACCGGCCCATTGCCCATGGGCATCGGCTGGCACCCGTACTTCAACATTGTCAGCGGCGACCGCAGGCAGGCCAAGCTGAAAATTCCCGCGAAACGCCGTGCGCTCGTCGACAACTACGACAACGTCTTCCCCACGGGCGTGATCGAAAATACGGAAGGGTCCCAGTTCGACTTCCGCACCCCGCGCGCCATGGGCGGCCAGTTCCTCGACGACTGTTTCTTCGACCTGATTCGCAACGGAGACGGCTCGGCCGAAGCGCAGATCATCGACCCGGCCGCGAACTTCGGCTATAGCGTGGTCAGCCAATCCAAGGGCGTCAAGGCCTACCAGTGCTACGCGCCGCCGGATAAGCCGTTCATCGTCCTGGAGCCTCAGTACAATGTTGGCGATCCGTTCAACGCCTCGGTGTGGAAGGATATCGACACCGGCATTACGATGTTGGCGCCCGCAACCGAAACCACCTACGACGCGTCGGTCCGGCTCTTCAAGGCCTAGCCGGCGAATCGGCCTTCTCTCTTCCGGCGGGTAGGAATTCATAGCTTGGCCGCGGCGGGATATCACACCCGAATACGCGGTAAATCGCTTGAGAGAAGTGAGAGGAATCGAGTCGGAAACCCACTAATTTGTAGATGCACCTCGAACGATTCTCCGGACTCGACGATTACAGCCGTGTGGCATTGCGGCGCCTGGCTTCGAACTGGCGGGAGTCTCCGGCGCGGCCCGCGGTCCCGGGAGACGTCGCCCTGCGCTGGCACGCCCGCGTACTCGAATGGGTTCACGACCCCAGCGTCCCGCTCCTGATTGCACGCGGCAGCGGCAATCGCGGCGCGTGTGTGCTTCATGAAAAGAGCGGCCGGAACTTGCTCTCCGTGGACGATGCGCCTTCCGAGTACCTGATGACCCTGGCCTTGCGGGGCCGTATTCTGGAAATCCCGGAAATGATGGAGCGATTGCGCGATGGCAGAATGCCCGTGGCCCGGCGGTTGAGCGCGATGGAACGGCCCGGCGCCGATTACACGGGCACGCTCGATTCGATGGACGGACCGGATTTAGCCTCATTGGGCTATTCGATTCGCCATGTAACGCAGGTGGGCGTACGCAATGGCGGACTGCAGGAGCGGGCGGAGGTCGAGTTAATCGCCCATTCGCTGCTCCTGCTCAGTCCAATCAACGCTTTCGTCGTGCCGCTCGCCTACGCGGCGATCGCCGAGCTGCCGGAGTTCATCGCTGAGATGGACGACGCGCGGACCTTCCACGTCGCGGCGTCGTAAGGGCGATCAGATCCGCGCCCGGATCATCCGTAGTGACCAGTGGGCGGCCGCCGAAACTTCCGTGTCCTTGTCCTTGCCGAGGGTCTCCAACGGCTCTACGGAGTCCTTCGCGGCGTAATGCGCCAGGATGGCCGCGATCGCGATCTTCTCGTCCTTGGTAGCGTCCAACGCCGCAGAGTGAATCGCGAATCGAACGGAGGCGTCCGCGACTAGGTCCTTTAGGAATGCTTCCGCCACGCCTTTCCAGGCGCGATGGTTGGGGGTATTGAGCAAATACTGCAGCGGACTCAATTCGCCGGTACGGGTTTCGCCAAGGTTCACGACAGCAAAGGCGAAAGAAAGCCGCGGGCGGATATTCGTCTCGCTCTCCCAATGTGTGTTCAGCTTGGCCAGGTCGTCTTTCGAGCGCAGCCGTCCCAGTCCCTCCGCTGCCGCCGCGCGGAGCAATTCGTCCTTGTGCGTCAGGTGCTTTGCAAACAGCTCCCGGTTCGCGGCGTCCGGCAGCATCGCCATCGCTTCCAGCAGCGCGCGCTGCACGCGGACGCTTTTCGTTCGTTCCCAGGCCTGCCGTAACGGTTCGTTCGCTTCCCGGTTTCCAAGAACGGAAACCGTCTCGATCGCCGCGATCTGCACCTTTTCATCCGGATCGCGCAGCATGTAGAAGATCTTTGGCGCCACGGCGGGGTGCCGGATCTTCTCCAGCGCCGTCAGCACTTCGTACAGAACCGGGGTGCTCTTGGTGGCCAACGCTCCCAGTAGCGTCCCGGTCTCACCAGAGGCGCGCAACACGCCCAGCGCCCGGCAGCCGGCCGCCTTTACCTCGGTAACCGGACTGTCTCGAACTGTTCGCGCGATCGCCGCCGTTATCTCCGGCTTCGCTTCGATGTACACCGGCACCACGGGCTCGTCCTCTCTCAGGATGCGGCCGGTGGCCTTCTGCAACCGTCCCATCCAGCCGGTCTTGTAATAGCCGGGCAGGTAGAAATTCACCAGGCCGCGAATTGCGGTCTGCTGAATCGCGGGATCGGCATCGGAAAGGTACTGCGTGAGTGGTTCCAGGCTTTGGGGACCGCCCGATTCGACGATGCCTTCCACGGTTTTCCGCCGCTCTTTGGCACTCTGTTCTTGCGCCCCCGCGAGGGACGCCGCTAGTATCGCGAAAAGAACCCGCATACCAGACAGACGCGCAAACCCGCCAAAAGGTCTAACGGACGATGTCTAACTCAACGCGGTTCTTGATCAATCCGATCTCGTGGCCCATGTCAAGAAGCTTCTGGGCGGCCTTCGGAATGACCTCACCGCAATCCACGGTGTAATGATTTACGTACATCCCAACGAACTTCGTGGCCAGTTCCGGCTCCATGTCGCGGGCGAATTGCATGGCGTACTCTAAAGCTTCGGAGTGATTGTCCAACGCGTACTGAATGCTCTCGCGCATTAAGCGGCAGGCTTCTGTGCGGTCGGCCGCCGAAAGGTCACGGCGCAGCACGTTGCAGCCCAGGGGCAGTGGCATTCCATACACCGTTTTCCACCATTTGCCGAGATCCAGAATGTTGTGAAAACCGGTCCGCGAGTAGGTCAGTTGAGCTTCGTGGATGACCAGACCCACGTCGGCGGCACCGTCTTTCACGGCTTCCAGAATCCGGTCGAACGGGATATCGACGGGTATAAAGTCCGGCTGCAGGATGCTGAGTGTCAGGAACGCGGTCGTCAAACGTCCTGGGATGGCTATACGTTTACCTTTGATGTCGTCAATCCCCATGGGGTGGGTTGCCACAAGCATCGGGCCGTACCCGTCGCCGACGCTCGACCCGGAGGCCATGACGGCGTACTTGTCGGCTACATAGGGGTAGGCGTGGTAGGAGATCGCGGTTAATTCATACTCGCCATTCATCGCCCGGCGGTTTAGGGACTGAATGTCCTCCAGCCGGTGCACGAAGTTGAGCGTCTTCGAACGAATTTTGCGGGTAGCCAACCCGTAGAACATGTAAGCATCGTCTGAGTCGGGACTATGAGCACAGACGATTTCCTTGAGATCCATACTGACAGGGGTCTCATCAATATAGCAGACGGGCCCAGAATCGCCCCATTCCCGAACTAACTTTCCGAAAGCTCCACCAGCGCCGGATGAATGTGCGCCAAAGCTCCCGCCAGCTTGTCGATACAGTCCTCGACGGAGGTCATCTGTCCGGCCCGGCCGAGCTGCTCTAAAGCTGCCGCGGCGCGATACACGCCCTCCGCGCCGAAATTCGAGACGGAGCCCTTCATGCTGTGCGCCGCGCGCTCCAGCGCCGAAGCATCCCGGCAGATGGCAGCGTTACGGATCTCGCTCATCAGCGATGGATACTCCTCCAAAAATAGTTTTGCGACTTCGCGCAGGAGCTCCTCGTCGCCACCCAGACGGTCAAGGGCAACCGCGCAGTCAAGTTTCGCTAGTTCGCTAGAGAATTTCATAGGCTGAGACCTCGGGAGCACCAAGTGGACGGTTGGTCCCAACTCGGCAACTCGATATTACCACAATCGGACTAGCCGTAGCGGTACCATCAGTAGCTACTGGCTTAAATCCATATCGACTACGCTAATGCGAACTATGAGCGGAATCCTCCTTCAGGGTCGCCAAGTACTCTAGCAAGTCGATAATCTGCTGCTCGGACATTTTATTTACCAGATCCTCTGGCATCATCGACAACTTGGTCGACCGTCGTTCCTTCACATCGGCAGGTCTCAAACGGAGAGGTTCTCCTGTATCGGAATAAACCAAAATTTGTTGGGCCGTGTCAATACCAATTACGCCAATCACCTGCCCCTGGCTCTTCGTCTCCAAGACCCAGGTGGCATATTCCGGAGCAATCGAGGCGCTTGGATTCAGGATGGCATCCAGCATTCCTTCCTTGCCGAACTTATTCCCGATGTTGGAAAGGTTGGGACCCGCCAGCTTTTTCTTGGGATCGAGCGCATGACAAGCAGAGCACTCCGGTCCGCCCTTGGCCGAAAACACCCGCTTGCCTCTCGCCGCGTCGCCCGGCGTCCGAATGAGCCGCAGCGGACTCTCGATTGCCTGCCGGTTGCGAAACGTAATGGCTGGAAGAACCTGCTGCGCCCGCGCTCGAATCCGGGGATCTCGATTCTGGTGAACGAGATTCGTCGCGAGGTTCTTCAGTTCCGCGGGGAGGCGATCCTGCTGCGCGATGGTCAGAATCCGCGGAACTCCATTCGCCGTTCGCGAAAAAACACGAAGCGCCTCACTGCGAACCTCGTTTGGAGCGTTGGAAAGAAACAGCTTTTCCAACTCCGCTTCGTAGCCGGCAGGCCGCAACTGGCCGAACGCCCGCACGGCGGCGCTTCGCTCGGCGGCTGGCCCCCGCGACATTCGCGCGCGGATCTCGGGCAAAAATGCCGCATCGCCGATGGACCCAAGCGCGCCGATGGCGCGGGCCCGCAGCCCAACCGGAGCGGCTGGGTCTTTTACGATGGCCAGAATTTCGCCGGAAAAGGCGGGGTCGCTGAGCTCGCCGGCTAGTTCCAGCGCGGCGGATTGCAACGCAGGTTTCTGAAGCGCCGCTTTGATCGCGGCGGAAATTTCGGGAGCTTTGCGCTGGGCAATCCATTGGCTGAAGAGCTGGTGCGAAAGCCGCTCAAACGCAGCGGGCGCCAGCGGCCCGGCCGCACTCACTAGCCGCGCCGTGGCCGCGGCGGCTTCCGCGGAGCCGTAGTGGCTCAAGATGCGCAGCGCCGCACTGTCGCCGGTCTCGGCGCGCCGGCGAACATCGTCAAACGCCGCGGCCGGCCGCAGCCGCCAAACTAGCTCGGCCGTCTTCGGAGACCATTCTCCGAGCTTCGCGTATAGCGCATCTTCGCGGCCGGTTGCTCCGATACCCACGGCCTCCAGATACCACCGGTCCTTTCCATCCCATTGTTCGGCGATACGCGCCAGCGCCGGAACGGCCGCCGAATCCGGCGCCTCCCGCAGCAGGGCCGCCGCTTCGCGGCGGACAGTCACATCTCGATCGCCGGCGAAGCCCGCGGCCAGGGACACCCAATCCTTGCCGGCCGCGCGTGCCGCGCGTATGGCCAGGATTCGCATGCGCGGGTCGCTATCGGCCGCGGCGTCCCGCAACTCCGTGCCGCCCAGGCGCGCCAACAGCCAAAGTGACCGCGCCTTCGCCACGCGGTCGATACCGGTCCACATGGGTTGCAGAATTTCGCGCGCTCCTTCGCCCATCGCGGCGAGCTTTTGCCAGGCGATGTACCGGATCGACTGGGTGGGCGAACGAAGCGCGGCGCGCAGTCCGGCGGCCGACTCAAGATCGACGGCAACCTTGCGGGAGGCATGCCCAACCGGCGCCAGCCGGTAGATCCGGCCTCGGGCGTGATCCTTCATGTTGTGCCCGCCCACGCCCGGATCGTACCAGTCGGAGACGAACACCGAACCGTCTGGCGCGGCCGTCACGTCCGAAGGCCGGA
The DNA here is from genome assembly GCA_016871155.1 of Acidobacteriota bacterium. Classification (GTDB taxonomy): domain Bacteria; phylum Acidobacteriota; class Terriglobia; order Bryobacterales; family Bryobacteraceae. The sequence goes on from VFZO01000038.1 coordinate 19,480, forward strand.
ACCAGGAATCGCCCGCGGAAACCGTAATCTCAGTGTCGGTCTCATACCCGGCCTGGTTTGGCCGGATACGAAAAGTGTTGATGTACCGCTTACCGGCCTCCGCGTGAATCAACTGGCCGCGGTAGGACTCTGGAAGCAGGTCTCCCTCGTAGACAATCAGGCCGCACGGCGAGCCCGGGCCGGTGCGCGCGATGTTTGGCATCACGCCGGGAAGCTCGCTGTGAAAATGCGATCCCTTGTCGGCGCGCCACGAACGCCCGCCGGGACCCCAGTAGCCGTAGTTACCGCCCTCCAATACATAGTTCAGGCGGGTCCAGGCGTTGCCGTCGTCGTCGTTATCGGTCTGCCAAATACCGCCGAACGAATCCTGCGCGAGCTCGAACGGATTTCGAAAGTTGTGCCCCAGCACGGTGAATTGGCTGCCGTCCATATTCATCCGTAGCGCGGTCCCGGCGTAGAAAGGACCTTCCTTACTCGAAACGAAGCGATTTCCGGACTTGTCCGTTAACTGAAACCCTTGGTCGCCAGCGTTGAAGTAGAGCCGCCCGTCGAACCCGAAGGTAATGGCGTGCACACCGTGGTCGTGATCCACGCCGCCCCAGCCGGTTAGCAGCACTTCCTTCTTGACGATCTTGTCGGCGGCGTCCTTCGTGTAGACGAACAGGTTGGGCGACTGGGAAACGTACACTTTGTCGCCGAGCACGGCAATGCCGATGGGGGCGCGCAGATCGGCCGATTGATCGAATACAACGCGCTTGTCCGCCTTGCCGTCGTTATCGGTGTCCTCGAGGATCAGAATGCGGTCGCCCTCTTTCTGAATGTCTGGTTCGTTCTTCAATTGCCGCCGGTAGTTGACAGCCTCCAAAACCCAGACCCGGCCGCGCTCGTCGATGTCGATGTTGGTTGGATTCACCAGCATCGGTTCGCTGGCCCACAACTGCATCGCCAGCCCTTTTTGCACTTGCATACCCTTCAACGTGGTGGCGGCGGGCTGCTGCGCGAACACGGCCGCGGAGAGGAGTACTGGAAGGAGTCGAACCATCGAGTCCCAGGATAGCGAAGAGCTATTCGTGCCGCAGCGCCTTTAGCGGATCGATCTTCGCGGCGCGCCACGCGGGCAGAAGAGCGGCAGGCGCGATGGCCGCCGCTAGCACGGCCACAACCACGGGGAATACCCAGTAGTCGGGCTTGCCGAATCCGGGAATCACGCTGGCGATGACGCGTGCCGCGCCAGCCGCCAGCACCACGCCAGGCACCAATCCGTAAGCCGCCATCCGCACCGCCCCAAAAGAAACGAGGCGGACGATATCGCCCGGCGTCGCGCCCAATGCTCCTCGAATCCCAAACTCCCGGCTTCTTTGCAGCGCGGTGTAGGCGATCACGCTATAAAGCCCAGCCACCGCGATCAAGAGAGCTAGAAACCCAAAATAACCGAGTACCTGTCCGCTTAATTCGTACGGCGCCGATTGATTCCGCATCAGTTCCGGCATCGGCCGGATCTGCCAGACCGGCTGGAGGGCGTCGATCGCGGCCACGCGTTGGCGAATGGCCTGAACCGGCGGATTCGGCCCGCGCAGGATAAACGTAGCGTCGGAGGCCGGATCCTGCTCGAAAGGCACGTAGATCGCGGGTGTCGTGCGATCGTCACCGTAGTTGTACAGGATGTTCCCGCAGACTCCCACAATCTCTACATCAATAGTCCGGCTGCCGCGGACCAGTTGAATCGCCTTGCCAATTGGGTTCGAATTGGCGAATTCGCGCGAGACGAAGCCTTCATTGACAATCGCCACCCGTTTCCCGTTGTAACGGTCCTCGGCGGTAAACGCCCGTCCGGCCAGGATTGGCGAGCCCAAGGTGTCGAAATAGGAGCGATCCGTCCGGTTGAACCACGCCGTGCGGCGATCACGGCCCTCCACGGAGTAGGCGGTCCCGTTTCCGTCCTGGGTAAATGGCGCGAAGTCCGCCGCGGCGGGACGGGTCTCCGGCGGAATCGCCTCCTTCACCCGCCGGATAAACTCCAGCCTGGATTCCGGAGTGGCGTAGCGCTTCTCGTCCAGCAGGATCTGAAATGTCGTCAAATTCGACGGATCGAACCCAACAGGCACATCCCAAATACTGCGAAAATTGCGCACCATCACACCGATCGAGATCAATAACGCCGTGGCCAGCAGAATCTGCGCGATCACAAGCACCCGTTGCAGCCCGCCGCGCCGCCGGTTCTGGCTGACGGCCGAGCCGGACTCCTTCAACACCGGAGCCACGTCCACACGCGCGGCCTCCAGCGCCGGCCCCAGGCCGAACAGCAGGCCGGTCAACGCCGCCAGTAGAAGCGAAAACAACAGCACAGTGGAATCGGTGACCACCTCGCCGCCGTGCGGCAGATATTGCCGGGAGTCTTCCGGAATCCACGACGTCAACAGATTTGACATGCGGCCGGCCGCGACCACCGCCAAGGCGCCGGCAGTGAGGAAAATGGCCAGCGTCTCCACCAGAAGCTGGCGTGCGATCAGGCCCGGCGTGGCGCCAAGCGAAAGTTGAATCGCAGTACTGCGCTGGCGATCGAACGCACGCACCAGCAACAGATTCGCCACGTTCGAACACGCGATGAGTAACAGGGCAACAGTAACGGAGAAGATGGTCAGGATAAGCGCTTGGCCGGTGCGCCGCCCAATCTCGGTCCCGAACAACTCGGCGGTCAGCGTGAACTCGTTCTTCTTGGTTTCCGTCTGCCGCGATAATCGCTCCAAGTCTCCATTGATGGCGGTCAGCGATTTCCCGGGTGGCATCCGGGCCACCGCGCGCAGAAACCGGTTCGTGCGGTTGGCGCGCTGCTCGGTCGTCAGCATCATTGGCCGCCACAGGTCCATGCGGCCGGTGAGAGTAAATAGAAACTTAGGCGGCAGCACGCCGATTACTTCGTAGCGCTCGCCGTCCAGGTCGACCGTCAGGTTGTCCAGCGGAGTGCGCGCCTGCAGATGTGTTCGCCAGAAATCATCCGAGACAACCACAACGCGGCGGTATTCATCGTCGGGACGGAGCGCGCGGCCCAACGCCGGCGGCGTGCGAAGCACGTCAAAAAATCCGGGATCGATGTGGCCCGCCAGGATCCGTTCGGCGTGGTCACCCGACTGCAGCGCGTGCGTCGTCACCAGGTAGCCGGCCATTTCGGGAAGGATTCCCGCCCGGACCTCGCCTGTCTCAAACGGCGTCAGCGAGCGGCTGATTCCGTCCTGCCGGATCACTCGAAGATGCAGCAAAGAGTCCGGATCCGTGAACGGCACAGCGTTCATCACAAACGAGTTCACGAAGCTGAACATCGATGTAGCGCCGGAGATGCCGCCGATCAGTATCGCGATTGCGAGGGCGGCGAAAGCCGGATTCTTACGAAGAGAACGCAACGCGAAGCGAATGCTCTCCATTTCAAACCTCGTCCGTAGACTCCACCAGCTTGTCCACCGCCATGGCGTACACGGCCATCTTGCCCGTACGATCGGTTTGGTAAACCAGCCTCGAAGAGTTCGCCGAAAATGCCGCGCGCGTGATCGCCGCGCTGGACGCGCGATGTTCGGACACGGTAAGTTCGCGTTTGACCGTTCGTAGCAGCAAGACCAGGTTCGGCTGCGCCAGGCTGCCGCTCACGCCCAGAAATACGGAGGCGTCGCCGTTGCATTGAAAATAACCGAACTGCGAGGTTCGGACCACGAACGCCTCTTCGCCCGAATCCGGATTGACCTCCCGGATCTCCGGAAGCGCCGCCGTTTTCGCCAGGTAGAGAATCGTGCCGCCATCCGGCGCCCATCGCGCGCAAATGGCGCTCCCGGCAAGCTTCTTCGCCGAGCCGTTCAAGGCCGAATAGTAGAGCGCTCCGCCCGATAGGAACGCCGCACCGGCGCTGCGCGGGCGAAGCGTGAGATTCGAAATGGCGGCTTCGGCCTGGGCGACCAGTTCGGTTCCGCGGAAGAGCCGGTTTCCCGCTGCAAGGACAATCGTGTCCTCGACGGTGTCGAAGCATGTGGCTCCGGCGGGAAGGTCGAACAATCTCTTCTCGCGGCCGCCGCCGCCGTTCACCTGCATCATACGGCCGCCGTCGAAGTACTGGACATGCTTGCCGGCCGAGTCCAGGCTGAACGCATTCGTGTCCAGCTTGGCGGCCGCCGTTAGTTGCCGGATCCTGTTTGGTTTGAATTCGTGGCGGTAGAGTTGCGGTACGCCAGAGCGGTCCGACGCGAAGATTAGCGCGTCGCCTTTGCGCGTCAGGGCCCGGTTCTCACCCGGAGGCAGCCAGGAGTTGTGTTTTTCCGCCGCCACACGGATCAGTTCGAACTCCGTGGCCGGATCCATGATCTTTACGGCCTCGCCGGGCGCGCCTCCGCCCCGGGCGGTCAGCAAAAACGAGGAGGACGCGGCGGCCAGAAATGTCCGTCGCGTCCTCACAAGCGTCATGCTTTCAGGGTACTTTAGTGGCTCGATGTATAGTGATTGCCGAGCAAATCGTAACCGAAGTCACCATTGTAGTCGCGCCACACGGAGTGGACGTGATTCGCGTCGTTCTGCGTGTTGTCGTATTCCACCAGGAACGAGGGCGCGGAAATGCGATAGTAGTGCCCTTTGCCCTTTTCGGCGCTGCCAGTCCAGGCGAAGTACATGCTGTTGACCGCCGCCTTAACCTGCGCCATCCGCGCATGCGCGGCTTGCTCCGGCGCGTTGTTGGCGTACTCTTCGAGCACGCTCATCAACAACTGCTTCTGCTTCGCGTTCAATTTCGAGGCCGCCAAACCGTTCGGCGCGCCCTTCAGTGCCGCCTTCCGGTCGGCCATCGTAATGATGTCCTTCAGGGCTTCCTCGCTCACCACCGCAATTTTCCTTTGTTCCGGTGTGAGGGACAGCAACAGTTCGCGGCCCAGATCCTCTTCCGCCGCGAGCACACGGGTTCCGGCGCGAGGCCCGCTCTTGACGAGGTGCGGGTTCGTTCCGTAGAACATCGGGCTGGACGCCACCTTGTTGGCGGTAATCGTGAAGTTCAGGCTCAGGTGGTGGCCTTCAACACGCAGGCCCCATGTCCCGCTTTCCGACGGTGTGCCGAAGATCGAGAACAGGTAGTTCTCGGGATCGCGGCGGCCCGGCGGCGTATTCTTTTCTTGGATCTTGAGGATCTCTTCCAGGCTCATGATGCTCGTGGCCTTGATGAATCCTTGCTGGCTGACCGCGGACGAAAGCAGAGCCATCGCGAGGGGCCGCTGTTCATGTGTCATGGCCTTCAACGGCAGGCCCTTCCGCTCCTTGGGAATGAAGTGCCAGTTCAGGCGCTCCTCGGAGTTGAAATCGAAGACGGCTTTCAATTTTTGATCGTCGCTCAGCGATTTCAGAAGCGTGTTGGCGGCGTCCGACATGACGCGCGGAGAATTCGCGCGATGGCCGGCCGCGATCAGGAGAAGTGCGCCCGCGAGGGCGGCGAAGATGCGTGTGCGTGCTTTAGACATACGTTGCTCGAGTCACGAGCATTGTATTAGAAAGGGAGGTCCTTTTGCACGGGGCCGGTTTCCAACACCAGCGATCGGGCCAGATATTTGTACGGATTTACAGGCGCGCCGCCCTGGCGTACCTCGTAGTGGAGGTGCGGAGAAGTGGCGCGGCCGGTGTTGCCGGAGCGGCCCACGATCTGTCCGCGCCGCACGTCTTGCCCCGGAATGACGTCGTAGGAACTGAGATGCGCATAGTAGGTCTCGACGCCGCTGCCGTGGTCGACCACGATCAATTTTCCATACGCCCCGGACCATTCGGTCCGCTTCACGATGCCGTCCGCGGTCACTCGAATCGGCGAGCCGAGCGGCGCGGCGATATCGACGCCGGGATGGAACGAACTGCCACCGGTAAACGGATCGGTTCGCGACCCAAAGCTCGAATTCAGGCGGCCTTGGATTGGCCAAAGACTCGGCACTACGTTCTGTTGCCAGGTGCGATTGATGCGCCGGGTGCCCGAAGAATACAGCTTAGCCGTGCGGAGCAGGTCGAACTGTTCCAGCGACTCCTGGAAAGTGGGTACCAGCCGGCTTTCGCTAGCGATCGAGTTGGGACCCTCCAACCGTTCTTTAATCCCGTAGGCGGCTGAGACCTCCGTCGCGAGCAACTGCAAGGTCGCCAACTGTTCCTTGGTCTGCTCGTTGTTCCGGTGCAGATTCTGGTACCGCTGCTGGAGGCTGGAGACCTCGTCGCGTAAATTGTTGTAATTCGACACCTTCCAGGCCATCCGCGCATAGCTTGCCAGGAATCCGAAAGTGGTGAAACAGCCCACCACGGCTAAAGCCAATACTGTGTAAAGAATCGTGTGGGACAGGTGCAAACGCCGAAGGCGGCCATGCACCGAATGTGCCACTACGACTACAAAGTAGGGTTGATTCATCGATTGGATTCCTGCGTGCGGTTAAGTTCTTTTCTTCGGCGGAAAGTTTGAACCGCTTTATTCTGGTCCGGCCAGATTCGGGGGAGAATCGGTCCAGCGTGACGAATCCCCTCATGCCTGAGGCGGAAAGACCACAGTACCAGCCGAAGCGTACGCTGTCAAGCCAATTGTCGTGACAAGGCGAACACACGGCGAAATAGAGACGAAGGCTATTTCCAGCCTTCGTCCGGAAAAGAGGTACTGACCTTAAAGAGACAATGGCCACCCTCGTCCGGCTGGCTCGCCCGGTCGGGCCTCAGCCGGCGGAAGGTAGTCATATGTATCGTGCATCCACTCGCTCAAACGTTTCAATAGAGCTTGTTTTTCTGTCGAATACAACGCATCGGTAGCGACGTTGTGAAATTCGTCCGGATCTTTGGCCAGGTCGTACATCTCGACGACCGGCCGAGCGGGTTGCAACAACCGAAGATGTTCGGACCGGAATCCAGGCCGCCGGGCGGCCGCTTGGTACGACGCCCAGGTTGGACTGTCGGCCAGGTCCCAGGCCGGCCGGTACGCAAAATGGGGCGAGGCATTGAAGATCAACTTGAACCATTTGGTCCGCACGGACCGAATTGGATCGAAGTTATCGTGCCAGTTCCGTTCGCTGAAAACGGCCTCCCGCTCCTGATACGCCGATCCCTTCAGCAACGGCGCAAAGGACCGCCCCTGCATCTTGGCGGTCTGGGGCATACCGGCAATGTCCAACCAGGTGGACGGCAGGTCGACGTGGCCAATCAGCTCGGTTCGCACCACGCCCGGCTTGCTTACACCGGGCCACTTGGCCAGCAACGGCACGTGCAGGCCGGGGTCGTAGCAAGTGCCCTTGGCGCCGGGGAACGGCATGCCGTTGTCAGCGGTGAAGAATACAACGGTATTGCGCTCAAGCCCCCGGTCTTCCAGCAGTTTGAGCAGCGCGCCGCATTCGGAGTCCATTCGCGCGATGAAATCGTGATAGTGCGCCAGGTCCTCGCGAATTTGGGGAGTGTCGGGCAGGTAGTTGGGAAGCCGCACCTTCGCCGGGTCGTGCGGTGGATCGAAGGCGCCCTTGCGGTAAGGCCTGTGCGGATCGGTAAACCCGACGTGCAGAAAGAACGGCCGGTCCTTCGGAGCCTTGTCGAAAAATGTCTCGAATTTCGCCTCCCGGGTTTGAAAGAAGTCGAACCGCTTGTTGAAATCGTTGCCCTGATGCACTTTCCGGAACGCACCGGTGAAGTAGCCCCTTGCTTTTAGCGCCTCCAGAAAGGTGGACTCCCACGGCGGCATAGGGGTATGGAGCCGGGAGGTCGAGGTCGTGTGCGGCGCGCAGCCGGTGAAGATAGCCGACCGGTTTGGACTGCATTGCGGCGACGCGGTAAAACAGTTCGCGAACCGGACTCCCTGCGCCGCCAAGCGGTCCAGATTTGGCGTGTGGACGTGCGTGTTGCCGTAGCAACCCAGGTCGGCGGCCGTATGGTCATCGGAGATTAAGAACAGAATGTTCGGCGGACGATCAGTGGGCGCTTGCGCGGCCAGGGCCGGCGCTGCGAGGAGTTTGCGGCGGGAGAAATCCATCGCTGTCCAGTGTATATGCTGGGTGGAATGGAGATTTCGTTTCACGGGAAGACCGCTGTGGTCACGGGCGGCGTTCATGGGATCGGGCGCGCAATGGCCGAACTGCTGTCGAAATGCGGCGCGCGGGTATTTATTTTCGATGTCGAATCGGCACCGCTGGACTTCGAGGCCCAGGTAGTCCATTGCGACGTTACGTCTCGCGAGAGCCTGCGCGCGGCGCTCGACGTTTCCGGGCGTCCGGACGCGGTTATGATTAACGCCGGCACTGGCATCGTCCGGCCGCTGCCAGAGACTGGCCGCGATGTATGGGACCGGACTTTGGCGCTCAACCTGACCGCCGCGTTCGAAACGCTTCAGGAAACGGCGGAGCGAATGAAGGGTCACGGCGGGTCGATCGTCTTGACCGCCTCCACCAACTCCTACGACGGCGAAGAGAACCTGATCGCCTACAACGCCACAAAGGCCGGCGTGCTGGGAATTCTGCACACGGCGGCCAATGAGTTGGGACCCTCCGGCATTCGTGTGAATTCAGTCAATCCCGGCCTGATTCGAACGCGCCTGACGCAAGCCAGCTTCGAAACGCCCGCGGTCGTCAAGGACTATTTCCGCGCCATCCCAATGGGCCGCGGCGGCGAACCCGCCGAGGTGGCCACGGCCGCCGTATTCCTCGCCTCGGATTGGGCCAGCTACATTACCGGCGCCTCGCTGCTGGTGGACGGCGGTCAGATGTGCTGTAAGTTTGGTCCGTGGAAGGATGAAAGCGCCGAGTTTGTCAGCGGGCAGTGGCGCCGGCTTTAAGCAAGCGCTGGGGTTTGGCTGCCGGAACGCGGACAATCTCGCCGCGGACCTCGAGTTCCAGCTTGACAGTGGTCACATACCAGGGCAGCGACCCGATGTCCGGGGGCAAATGGGGAGCGACACGCTCCACCAGCTCTTCAAACAGGACGCCTTCGCCGCGCTTCGGAAGCACCTTTAGGATGGCTTTCCGGAAGGCCGCGAATTTCGCCGCCTCTATGGTCACCGGCTTCTTGCCCGGTGTTGGCGTCCGGCACTCGACACGATCCTTCATAGTCCGGATTCTCCCATGCGTGCGCGCGCCAGAAGTTGGTCCTCGAACGAGTAGTCGATGTCTTTGCGCTGGCCGTGCGCCTTCCACCATTTGTACGACGCTTGCAAGCCCTCGGCGAAATCGAGGGGCTTGAACTTTAACACCCGCTGCGCCTTGGCGATCATTGTAGTGATCGGCGGCAGATCGTAGTAGTGTCCAAAGTAGAGCTTCGGTCCCATGGGATGGCCGCCCATGCGCTGCATCAACTCCCGTGGCATCCGGATTACGCGAGTATTCCGGCCGGCGGCCTTGGCGAGCGATTCCAGCAGTTCGGCCTGGGTCGTGGACCTGGCATGTGCCACGTTGAACGCATGCCCAACGGCGGCGGGTTCCTCCATCGCCGCCAGCGCGGCGGCTACCAGGTCGCGGACGAAAACAAACTGCATCAGCCGGCGGCCGTCGCCGGGCAGAAACCAGGGCCGGCCGTCGCGCAACCGGTCCCAGAAGAAGTGCTCCCGGTAATACGGATTGCCGGGTCCGTAAACGAACGGCGGCCGAAGCGTCACCGCGGGGAATCCGTAACGTTGGTGCAGGCGGAACAGCGCCCGTTCACTCATCGCTTTATTCCTGGCATAGAGGTCCGCGTGGCGATCGTCAACCAGCCCGTCGCCCTCATAGTGATTCAATCCGCCGCCGTAGGCGGCCACGCTCGACACGAAAACATAGCGGTGGATGCGATCCAGGAACATCCGGGCCGTGGCGTCGACGTTCGCGCCGGTGGTGCCGCGCTCCCAGTCGTAGACGTTGTCGAAAACCGCGTCGAAGGCACGGCCGGTCAAGGCGGCCTGCATGGAAGGCGTGTCGTTGCGGTCCGCGGCTATCTGCTTCACCTTGGCGCCGAACGGGTGCGTTTCCTTTCGGTGCAAGATGGTGACGTCATGCCCATCCTTCAGCAGGCGCGCAACCAACTCGCGTCCAATGAACAACGTGCCGCCGATTACCAGAACTTTGCGCCTGACTGCCAAACCGTCAGGTTATACTAACATCCGATGTCGAATCGAGCCAACGGCGCGGCGGCGGCGCAGACGTTAACGGCACTGCTGGTCGACGACGAACCCTTGGCCCGCGATGAGCTCGCCTACCTGCTCAAGGACTTCCCCGACATCGAAGTCGCCGCCTCCGCGGGCAACGGAATCGAGGCGGTGGGCCTGATTGAGTCGCTGGAACCCGACATCGTTTTTCTCGATGTGCAAATGCCCGGCCTAGACGGACTCGGTGTGATCCGGCGTCTGCGCGACAAGGGCGTTCCGCTGCCGCAGTTCATCCTGGCGACCGCGTTCGACAACTACGCCGTCGACGCCTTTCAGCTGGAGGCCTTTGACTACATCCTGAAGCCTGTCGAGCGCGACCGCCTGGCCGCCACCGTGGAACGCGCGCGCCGGGCCATTGCGCAAAAGAGCAAGCCTGACGCGGCGGACGCCGAACCACCGCCGCGGCCCGTCAGCGGCTACAAAACCAAGATCCTTGTCCGGCGTGAGAATCGCAACTGGATCGTCGACGCCAATGAACTCATCTACGCGACCATCGACGACGGGCTGATCACCGTCGTCACCTCGAACCTGGAAGGCGAGTCGACGTACAAGACGATCGAAGAGATGCAATCGAATCTCGACCCCGAGTTGTTCTGGCGCGTTCACCGCTCGTGGCTGGTGAACATCAACCGCATCAAGGAAGTGATTCCGTGGTTTAAGTCGAGCTTTCAACTTCGCATGGACGACAAGCGCGGCACTGAGGTTCCTGTCAGCCGCGTCCAAACGAAGCGACTGCGCTCTCTATTCAGGCTTTAGCGGCTATATTGGCAGTCCGGCGCGCCACAGCGAATAGCCGACCGCCTGCCGGGCGTACAGCCACCAGTCTTTCCACTCGGTGTCCGCCTTGATCGCCCGCGGCGAGCCGAATACCGTAATGCCACGCGCTTCCAGCATTCGTTTCGTACGAAAAATATGGTACCCGTCGGAGACCAGAATGCAGCTCTTCAGGTCCATCCGCTGCATGATTTCGGCCACCGCCACAGCGGAATGCACCGTCGTTTCCCCTTCGTCTTCCAGGATGATGGCCTCGCTCGGCACGCCTTTGCCGATCAGATAGTTCCGGCCGACCGTTCCTTCAGTGAAAACCGGATCGCCGCCGGCGCCGCCGGTTGTGACGATATGCGCCGCCAACCCGCGCTGGTAGAGCCCGAGCGCATGGTCCAGCCGGGCCTTTAGAACCGGGGATGGCTTGCCGCGATACTCGGCCGCCCCCATGACGACAATGACATCGGCCTTTGTGGCCTCGTCGCGCGTAGATTGGTCGTGGATCCGTGCCGTCAGCAGGGCGAGCCAGCCGCCGACCGCAAGCAAGGCGAAAGCCGCGAATCCGGACCGTCTCATTGGGCGCGCTATGCTTAACAGTCTATAGCAATGCTCGGCGCGCACCATCCCCTGGTCAAGTCCATTCGGAAAGCCGTTCGCCACGGCGGGCGCACCAGCGAAGGCTGGGTCGTGGCCGAGGGCCCGCATCTGGTCCAGGAGGCGGGCGATAAGGCTCGCGAGGTCCTGGGAACCCCGGCCTGGCCCGGCGCGGCCCGCATCGTCCCGGACGATGTGTTCGCCCAGATTTCGTCGGTCGAACACTCGCAAGGAGTTCTGGCGCTGGTCGACCTGCCGGAATCACCGGTGGAGGCGATGCTCACGCCCAATTGCCTGCTGGTTCTGCTGGACGGAGTTCAGGATCCCGGCAATGCGGGCACAATCCTGCGATCCGCCGAGGCGTTCGGCGCCACGGGTGTAGTTTTTCTAAAGGGATCGGTCAACCCTGCAAATCCGAAGACGGTTCGCGCTTCGGCCGGATCGATCTTCCGCATGCCGTTCGCCACCGCCGAATTCGAGTCCCTAAACCTGGGCTGCCCGGTTTTCGCGGCCATGCCAAACGCACCGCTCGCAGCGCGGGACGCACCCCTGGGCCAACCCTGCGCCCTGCTGATCGGCAACGAAGGCAGCGGAATCCCCGCGGAGCACCTGGCGAAGGCTACTCCCGTGTCCATTCCCACGGCGCGCGTCGAATCCCTCAACGCCGCACTGGCCGCCGCTATCCTCCTCTATGAGGCCCAACGCCAGCGCGCATGAGTCTGTTCGATGCACTTCCGGACGCCCCGAAACGCCCCTTGGCCGAGCGCCTTCGCCCCCGCACTTTGGACGAATACGAAGGCCAGGAGCATATCCTGGGCAAAGGCAAGCCCCTTCGCCGCGCCATTGAGTCCGACCAACTGACCAGCCTGATTCTGTGGGGCCCGCCCGGCGTCGGCAAGACCACTCTCGCCACCATCATCGCCGCATCGACGAAGGCCCAGTTCGTTCCGTTTTCGGCCGTGCTGTCGGGCATCAAGGAGATTAAGGAGCTGATGGTCCGCGCCGAGCAGGCACGGCGTCTTGGCCGGCGGACCGTGCTCTTCATCGACGAAATCCACCGCTTTAACAAGGCTCAGCAGGACGCCTTTCTGCCGTACGTCGAAAAGGGCGACGTCATTCTGATCGGCGCCACGACGGAGAACCCATCGTTTGAGGTGAATTCGGCGCTTCTGTCGCGCTCCCGCGTCTATCAGTTGCGGGCGCTGGAGACGCCGCAGCTCGTCCGGATCCTGCAAAAGGGCCTTTTGGAGCTGGGCAAGACATGCGACGTGGCGATTCTGGAACAGCTGGCAGCGTTCGCGAACGGAGACGCTCGGGGAGCCTACAACCTGCTGGACCTCGCCGCGGCCTCCACCGATTCCAGCGAGATTACGCAGGAAACCGTCGCCGATATCGTGTCGCGTAAATCGCTACTGTACGACAAGACCGGCGAAGAGCACTATAACATCGTTTCCGCGCTGCACAAATCCGTGCGGGCCTCCGACGCCGACGGCGCACTCTATTGGCTGGCGCGAATGCTGGAATCCGGGGAAGACCGGATGTACATCGCGCGCCGGCTGGTCCGGATGGCGGTTGAAGACATCGGAATGGCCGACCCGCGCGCGGTCGAACAGGCTATCGCCTGCCAGCAGACGGTCCACTTCCTCGGCATCCCGGAAGGGGATCAGGCCCTGGCCCAATGCGCCCTGTACCTGAGCCTGGCCCCAAAGTCCGACGCGGCGTACAAGGCGCTTAAGGCGGCGGTGCGGACTGTTCAATCCGCCCCGGCCGATCCGGTGCCCATGCACCTGCGCAACGCGCCAACCAAACATATGAAGCAGTGGGGCTACGGCGAGGGATACCGCCACGCGCACGAATTCGAGGGCGCGCAGACCGGCATGGAGTGCCTGCCGGAGGCGCTGGCCGGCACTGAGTTCTACCAACCAACGGACCGGGGCGTGGAGCCGCGCATCGCCGAACGGCTAAGCGCCACCCGGTCCGCCAAGAAGGGTTTTTACAAGAGCGGTCCTACTTCCGAGCCGTTACCGTAATTTCAATCCGCGCTTTACCCACCAGCTTCGCCACGCCCACCGTCGTGCGCGTCGGCCGCGGTTCCGGAACGTTCTTGACGTAGACTTCGTTCATCCGGGCGAACATTTCCATATCGGTCAAGTAGACCTGGACGGCCACCAGGTCCTGCATGCTGTGCCCGGCGGACTTCAGAATGTCATCGATGTTTTGAAAGCACTGTTGCACCTCGTCTTCGAACTTCTCCGGATACGAACCGTCCTTCCTGGCACCCACCTGCCCGGCAACGTGCAGGGTGCCGCCGGAGAGGATCGCCGCGGAGAACGGCCGGCCTTTCGGAAAGTCTTTCGGAGCGAACGCTTTCTTCTCCGCGAACGCTAAAGTGGCCAACGCAAACAAAATGAAGAGTTTCATACGAAAGAGTATGCCACGTTCGCCCAAGTGTTAACATCGGCCCGTGTCAATAGTTGGGTGTAATTTTTCGCCGCGAGTAGCGGATGGGTTTAAGATGATGGGAACTGAGCGGAGGACAGGGCGACGCTGGAAAGCGACCCGAGCGCCGTTCAGTGGCCGGAATGGC
>VFZO01000039.1 GCA_016871155.1 Acidobacteriota bacterium
CTATAGGGGAGACCGCCAAGCACGCCGGATTCCCCCGCCCTTCGCCCATTCGAGGCAAACGCGACCGGAGCGGGATCCGCAAATGCCAACAAAGCGTTCGGCGCCTTCTGTTGTCCTCTCTCTTGTGAGGCAAGCAGGGTGCTAGCCGACGGTGCATAGCGTATGCGAAATTGCTCCACCAGATGCCGGCCGCCGGGCGTCAGAAGGACTTCGAAGGGAACTCCGCGCAGCGCGCCGTCGGGGACGATGGTTACGGAAACACCGTCGCGGAGACCAAGCGACGCTGCGTCCCAAATTGTCTTCGAAAGCCTTTGCGCCACCGCTTGAAACGCCTGTTTCTCCAACACGCCCGGACGGCGATCGATCCGCAGCCGCAATTCCGCCACCTGGGACTCGATCACGGCCGCCGCCGGCAACCAAACGTGGCGCACTCCGCGGGCCGAAACGAGAAAGAGCGAGGACCGCCTTCGCCCCAAGGTATAGTGCAGAAGAATCGAACCAGTGGTCCGCATGGCGTGTTTCGTCGATTCGGCGTCCGCCGGCCGGTCGTTTGCGGACCAAGTCTCCTCAGCCGAATCGAGATACCGCTCCAACTCCGCTTGCGCGTCGCGCAGGCGGGCGGCCGAACCCCGCTGCGACTGAAACGCATCCTGCGCGGACGCGACGGCCGCGGTCAGCCGGCGTTCTTCCACGCGCTGCGCAGGCTCGGCGGCGAACATGTCCAGCAACGCCCTGGCGCGGGCGCGTTCCGCCGTCGCGAAGGCGCCGGGGACGCGGCCCATCGCCAATTGGATTTCCATCGTCTCTCGATACGTTTCCTGCCTCCGGGCGAGGAACTCCGCCGCTTGCAGCGGATTCGCCAGGCCGGCCCGCATACGCTCCAGCAAGGCCAGCGCCGCTTGCCGGTGCGACAACGCCTCGGTAAGCCTTCGCATTTTCCAGTGCACGTCCGACAATCCAAGGTGGGCCTGCACTTGCAGTGGAGCGGTGCGCATGGTCTCCGCCTCACGCAACCCCGCTGCATAGTGGGTCAGCGACGCATCGTCCGAACCGCGCTCCAACGCCAAACGGCCTCGAACGAGAAGGGCCTGGCACCGTTCTCGCGCCAAGCCGAGTTCACCGGCGAGGTACGCCGCCGTGTCCAGATCAGCCTCCGCATCGGCCAGTCGCCTCTGCTCAATCGCAAGTCCTGCGCGCAGCAGACGAGCGCGGGATTCCGTCGCACGGTCTTTTGTTGTCTCTGCAGCCAAGCTGACGGACTCACCATAGAGCGCGGCGGCTTCCCGGGGCCTTCCCAGCTTGCGCTCCAGATCGGCCTGATCGAACAGGATCTGGGCCCGATGAAACGGCAGCGCCACGGGCAGGGCCCGGGCCGCCCGCAAGGACGAAGCCGACCGTGCCGAATCGCCGAGGTCGAAGTATGCGAGCGCGAGATTGGTCGTGTACATGGCCTCCTCCGTGCGGTTCTTCGCCTCGCGCGCAAGAGCCGCCGCCGCCTCGTATTGCCGGGCAGAGCGATGATAGTCGCCCGTCCAACGCAGCACCTGGCCCATACGGGCCGCCGTTCGCGCGCGATCGATCGCCGATCCCGCAAGTGGCGCGGCCGCCTCGAACTGGGCCATGGCTTCCCCATAGAGGCCCAACTCCAGGTAGGCGGCGCCCAGCAGGCGCCGCTGAAAGTGCTCACCCTGCCGAAGGCCGAAGTCGCGCGTCAGCGGCAAAGTCTCTTCGAGCCTTTGGCGCGCCTGCTCGATCCGGCGCGAGTCGAGTTCAATCTGCCCCAGCCGTCCGTTCGCCCGGACAATCCAGTCGGCGTCGTTCCGGACCTTCGCTCGTGCGAGGATTCTCAGCAGCGTCTGCTCGGCAGGTGCGAAGAGCTTGCTTTGGGAATAGTGATAGTACAACGCTTCGTCGACCTCGAAATCGTCGCCCCGCAATGCGCGCGCATTCTCCAAGTGGGGGCGTGCGCGGTCGAGAGAGCCGCTCAGTGTAAGCGCGAGGCCGGCGGCGAGCGCGTGCCCGGCCGAGTTCGCCGCCATCGGTTCCAACTCCGCGACGAATGCCTTGACGGAATCGGATTCCACGGCGTTGTCGGCCCAAGCCCGGTACGGAGGAAGCCAGCCGGGGAACCGCTGCACACACGCCCGGGCTAGCGAATCCGCCTCGCCCCAACGCTTTTCCTTTGTGGCGAATATCGTAAGCGCGTAACAAACCTGTGGTTGTCCGATCGTTCCCAGATAATCGCGCGCGCCGGAGAGAGCCCCCTTGCGTTCGAGTGCGGTAACGAGCAGATCCCACGCGCGGTCAAAGTATGGGTCGCGGCGCGCAATCCGCTCCCCGAGCCGGAGGGCGTTGTCGTATTCGCCGCGTCCCATCGCGCGGCGCAGTTCCGCGAACGTCTCCTCCGATGTTTGGGCCACAGCTAAGCCGCCACTAGCGAGCGCGGCGAAATAGAGGAGCCGCGCGATCATCAGAATCCGGGGCAGCCGCCCAGACAGTACCGCTGGGTAATCGTCACTGAGTCTCGCGACGCGCCGGTAAGACTGTAGGTGCAAACGATCCAGCCCGGCGCGGCCTGCCAAGGTTCGATCGCTTCCTGCAATTGGAGGCCATCCACCGATGGGGCGTCTCTCATTCCGGCCGGAGTAAGTGGATCGCAATCGGACCGGCGGCATTCCCCGTTTTCGCCTCCGTCGTGGTCGTTCAGCGAGAACTCCGCTGAAGGACTGGTGCGCTGGTGAAGTTCAAATTCGAACACGGGTCCCAGCCCAACACCGCCCAACGTGGTTTCAACCACGAGCGTGCCGTCCCCGTCCAAAATGACATGACGGGTGGCCGTACCCACCCCGTTTCGCGCTCTCGTTCTTACGGGCACGCCCGCCGGACCCACAGGCTCCAGGTTTTCGGCCCCGGCAAACGGGCTGTCGAGAGAGTCAAACCATCCCAGGCTGCAGCAGCGTTCCGCCCCCGGCGCCAGATCCGAGCGCGTTACGCTCCAGCCATATCCGAGAACCGTCCGTCGCCCCCGGGAACCATGGATGATTACGTTACCGAGAGGATCGACAACGATCCGGTTCCGGCCGTCGCGCAGTAGGTGATAGGCAAATCCGCCAGCGGCTGGAGGGGCGTCACCGCTTCCCACCCTCGCGTTGAAGGAAGCGGCCTGCCTCGCGATGAGGTTGAACACGCCTGGGCTTCCACTCCTCACCTCGATCGCATCCAGAGGGCTGCTTGTTACCGCCGGCCGTACCGTTGTCAAAAGCGAGACCATCCCCATCTCGCCGAGGAACCCGTTGAGCGTGGAGATCCCGCCTGCCGGGGATGGATTCATCTCCACAACGCTTCGCGTTCCAAACCGCGTACCTTGCGGCGTCACCCGCGACCCACGGCCATACTGGAGGGCGGTATTCAACCAGGCTAAGATTGCGTCGTCAGATGTCCTGTCGCGCAAGGCGCCACGCAGATCGCCGTTCAATGCTTCGAGGTTTTCGAGAAACGTCCGCATGTTGGGAACGCTAAAGTTGTCCCTCCAGAAAGGCTGTGAAAAGTAGGAGGAGCGAAACAACCCCGCGTTCGCAACGCGATAGAGTCCCAGGGTCTTGGCCGCCGATGTGACAGTGCCGGCGAACAGGTCCTCCGCCCAACCCGCGGTTCCCTCCGAGAACCATTGATACGGTGGCGCCGGCTCCGCGGGCCGCCGCCGGAAACCAAACGCATACTGCACACGGTGAAACAACTCGTGTGCGGCAAGCGCCTTTCGTTGTGAGGAGGCAGCGCCGCCCGGAGCGTCGAGATACCGGCGGTTGAGCCGAATCACATCGCCGGACACCGTCGTGTCTCCGCGCAGCCGCCCCAGATCGAGAATGTGAACCGCTATTCTTCCTCTCCTGTTCCGCCGGTACGGCTCCCGGCCGAATCCGCCGGTGTATTCACCCCACAGCGTTTCCAACAGCGCACTCAAGTCCGGACCGTAACCGGCTGGATCGCCGTTGAACCAATGCAGTTCGAAGTGCGCAGACCGGCTGGTAACCGCGCGTAGCTCCAGCCCGGATTCGTCGAGGACCGTCTGCACTTTCGCCAGTTGCTGCGCGCCAAACTCCGGATTTTGGAGCCCTGTCAAAAAGTGTGCGAACTGCGGCTCTGAACACTCGTCCAGGTTTTTCAGTGCCCCCGAGGTGGCCAGCGTCTCCTGGCCGGGCGGCGGAAACAGCCGCCGCGCCAGGGCGATTACGGAGGGGAGCGTGACCGGAATTCCGGACAGCCGATCTTGCGTTACGCCGCTCCACTCTTTCTTGCTAAGCGCTCCGCCAATGCGGAGCCGCCGCCCGCCGGGCAGGCAAAGAACGTTGTTCTTGGTTGTCATAGTCGCGGTTTCCTTAAAGGACAGCATCCATCTCACTCAGGTTTAGTAGCGCTGAAATTGTACCCGGTAAGATACCGGTCCGGGCGTCACAAGGAATTCGCCGGCGCCGGCCGGTGGATTGAGCAGCGTAAATCTGGCGTCTCCGGCGGCTGTTCGTCCCACCCCAGTCCACCTCTTCACCAATTGTCCGTTGATCCGCAACTCGACAGTGAACGGACCGGGTGCTTTCAGTTCTCCCAATGAGACCAGGGTCAATCGCCCGGCCGGGGTGGCGCTCGCCGCGGCCTCGCCATGTCCCGAGCGAAGGGCCGAACCCTCTGGAAATAGCGTCAGTACCTCTGGGTTCGGCGCATCCCAGAGATTCAACTCACGGCGTGCGTCGGCGAGTTCCTGCCGCACTCCCGCCAGTTCCTCGCTGTACCGCCAGGCAGTGCCTGCAAACACAACCGCCAACGCGGCGGCCAGTCCAGCCGCGATCCAAACCGCGGGCCGGCGGTGACCCGGATTGCCGATGGGGCGGGGCGCCGCCTTCGCCCATACCGCGGCTAGGGCGGCCTCTGTGTCCACCCCGCGCTCGTCCGGCCGCGCCGGAGTGAGAAAGTCGCTCGCATCCGCCATCAACTCACGGCAACTCTCGCACGTAGCCGCGTGCCGTTCCATCGACTCCCTCGTCGCCGCACCAAGTTTTCCCGCTGCGTAGTCCATCCACTCCTGGCAGGATGGGCACACGCGTAAAAATGCCGCCTTGCTCTCCCCGCGAAATTCCGGATTCATACGTCTTCCTCGCTTAGATCCGTTCGCAGGCGCGCCGCCAGGGCGTGACGTGCCTTGAACAGATGCGCTTTGACTGTATTTACGGACAAACCTAACGTTTGGGCAATCTCCTGGCAACTGGCGTCTTCGACCACGCGAATCCGCACGCATTGCCGCATCTGCGGCGGCAGTTCGTCGATTGCCGAGATTAACCGGTCCACCCGCTCTTGGCGCAACAGACCATCCAGCGCGGAGGGCTGCCCGTCGGCGGCCACGCTGGCCGCTTGGATCGGCTCCGCCTGCGCGCCTGGACTCCGTCTCAGCGCGCCGCTGTGCTTGAAAAAATTGCTCATGCGACTCCGGACGATCTGAAACAGCCAGGCCGGAAAGGCGTCCGCTTGCCGCACCTGGTCCGCACCATGGTAGACAGCAAGCATTGTCTCCTGGGCTATGTCCTCGGCGTCGGACGGCCGGACTCCCTTCCGTACCAGGAATAAAACAGCTTTGGGATAGAAGGCCCGGAATATCGTAGCGAAATGGTCTAACGAACGATTGCCTTGTATTAGGGCGTCGATTGCCTGTTCGAGTTCGCCGTTGCCGCCGTCCATGCGAATTGTGCCGGAAGGCCCTTAGCTTACCACAGCGTATGAGTAAACCTATTTGCCGGGAAGGTTGTCTTTGGGAACTAGAAGCCCGGTTCCAGCCGCCCCCAATCACACCTTCAATGGCACAGCGGCGGTACCGCTTCCGCTTACCAAACCCATGAGGAGAAAAACAATGTACCTAACTAGACTCAGTCCCCTGCTGCTTGCCCTGTTTGCCTGGCCTTGTACTGCCGCCACTCTGGTGGTCGACTCGTCGTCCTGGAACGGAGATTTCGATTACTTCTTCTTCAACTGGACCCATCACTCTGGGCAATTCCTAGATTTGGGGCCGGCCGGCCCCATCTATTTTCCAACACCCGTGTATAACGATAACCCCGGGTTCCGCCTCCAACTGGACGAGAGTCCCCCGGTCTTTTTCGGGTTGGCCACCAACAACCAGCAGCTCTGGGATACCTCGATTCTGGGGCCCGTCGGCTCCATGGCGTTTAGACTCCAGGCGCGGATCCAGACGTACATTTGGCCGGTCCCAACCGGCCTGAGCGCCCAACTCGGAGCCCTCGTCTGGAACGGAACGACGAATGAATTCTTCGTTGCGCCCGTCAATACTCTCACAACGAATTGGGAACTCCCCAGCCGTTCGCTCACTCCCTCCGAAGACTTCTGCCGCCTGCAGCCGGACGGCAGTTGCACAGCGGTGTCCGGTTTCGGCGAGGGCGTGCTTCAGTTTGGATACTCCCTGCGCGTGGATTTGACCAACGTCGCGAACCCGTCCGGCGACTTAGATGTGGAGTTCGACGATCTCAACAACTTCCAGTTCTCGGTCTCCAGCAGTCAGGTTCCGGAACCGGCGGCGTACCTGACGATCGCTCCGGCGTTAATACTCCTGGGTGCGATCCGGCGCAGGCGGCGGTAGCGCTTCCCGGTCAACGGCGGCGTGTCTCCCCTGGCACGCCGCACGTCCTTTCGATTATCATCCCTAGATACCTCACTAGGCCTGGCCAAGCCGGGAGCCCTGCACGGCTCTGGTCTCCACTCCAGACCGCATGAGCAGGAAGGGACATAATAAGTGAAAATCCTCGGCACTTTCCGCACGATCGGCTGGGCCACGATCTTGGCCGGCTGCGCCGGATCTCTCGAAGCTCAACTCACCACGGGAACCCTCTCGGGCAGCGTGCGCGACGCACAGTCCGCCGTCATCGCCGGAGCTTCCGCCGGCCTCTTGAACGAGGGGAAGGGCACGCGCTTGCCCGCCGTGACTTCCTCTCCCACCGGGGAGATCGTCATTCCGAATATCCCGCCCGGTGTCTATACACTTGAGGTAAGTTTGACGGGGTTCAAGACGCTGAAGCGTACGGGAATCGCCGTGAGCGCCGGCGACCAGACCGGACTGGGTTTGCTAACGCTCGAAGTCGGCGCCGTGGCCGATAGCGTCACCGTGAGCGCCGAGGCGGCGCAACTACAGACCCAGAGCGCCGAGCGTTCGTTCACCATCACGCCATCCGCCGTGCAGAATCTTCCGATCAGTAATCGCAGTTTCACGGCGCTGGCGTCACTGTCGCCGGGCGTAACCGGCACCAGCCGCATTGGCGACCGCGCTTCGACCGGCGGCAGCAACAACAACATCATGATGGACGGCGTCTCGACGATGGATACGGGCAACAACGGCATCCTGCTGCAGATGAACGTGGAATCGATCGCCGAAGTGAAGATGCTGGTCTCGAACTATCAGGCGGAGTACGGACGGTCGAGCGGCCTTCAGATTAGCGCCGTGACAAAGAGCGGCACCAATCAGTTTCACGGGTCGACGTACCTTGTGATGCGGCGTTCGAAGTGGAACGCCATCAGCCGTACAGCGTTCCTGAACGGCGATCCGAAAGGCCGCGTGGACGACAAGGACATGGGCTATACGATCGGCGGCCCGATTGGCCGGCCCGGACGTCAGAACAAGCTCTTCTTCTTTTACGCCCACGAGTATTCGCCACGCCAGACCGGCGGTTCGATCGTTCGCTACCGGTTCCCCACCGCCTTGGAGCGCGGCGGCGATTTTTCCCGTTCGGTCGACAACAACGGCGTCGCGTTTCCCTACATCAAAGACCCGTTGCTGACGGGCGCCTGCACGGCCGCCAATCAAACGGGCTGCTTCCGCGACGGCGGCGTGCTCGGCCGGATTCCGCGCGACCGCCTGTACTCGACAGGCTTGCAGGTTCTGAATCTGTACCCGCAGCCGAACGTCGATATTCCCGGCGTGGCGTACAACTACGAAGGCGTGCGTCCGAACCAATCGCTGATGTCGCAGCAGCCAGCCGTGCGCATCGACTATCAACCGTGGGAGAAACTGCGCGGCTCGCTGAAGGTGAGCGGTTGGAAGCAGCAGAACGAAACGATTATCGGCAACGTGCCGGGCTTCAACGATTCGAAGCAGTATCATCCATTTATCACGCTGCTGGCCACAACCGTGAACTACAGCATCAATCCGACGACGTTTATGGAGGCGACCTACGGCCGCTCTCAGAACGAACTGGCCGGCTGCGTCCTGGCGCAGGGCGGGACCGGGCCGACATTCTGCGAGAACGGTCTTCCGATGAGCGAAAAAGCCAATCTCGACAAAGCCGGGCTCGCAGGGCTGCCGTTTCTGTTTCCCGACGCTGGAGTGATCAACAAAGACTACTATGCGTTTCAGGCGTTCGAGTCGGTGAAGCCGCCCATCTGGGACGGCACGCGAGTACGCTTGGTCCCGAACTTCAACTGGGGCGGACGCGTCGGCTTTGCGCCGCCGAATTTCCCGTTCCCCGGTTATCTCAATATCAATCGCACGCAAGACTTCTCGATCAGCTTGACCAAGGTGTTCTCGCGTCACACGCTGAAGACCGGCTTCTACAACACGCACAGCTTCAAGGCCCAGCAACGCCAGGGCTGGGCCGGAACTCTGAATTTCGGTAACGACGCGAATAATCCGCTCGATGCCGGTTTTGGTTTCGCCAATGCGGCGCTGGGAATTTTTTCGTCCTATAACCAGTTCTCGCGCTACGTGGAAGGCAGCCTGGTCTACGACAATACGGAAGGCTATATTCAGGACAACTGGAAAGTGACACCCCGGTTGACGCTCGACTATGGCGTGCGGTTTGTCCGCCAGCAGCCGCAGTATGACAAGTTCCTGCAGGCGTCGAACTTCCTGCCCGAGAAGTGGTCGGCGGGGCAGGCGCCGTTGCTCTATCTGCCAGGCTGTGTGACAACTTCGCCCTGTACCGGGGCGAACCGCCAGGCGCGGGATCCGCGAACAGGGCAACTATTGGGTCCGAATAGCGTAGTGGCGATCGGCACATTGGTGCCCGGCACCGGCGACCCGGTGAACGGACTGTTCGTGTCGGGACAAGGCATCGCGAAGACAACGTATGAGTGGCCGCTGTTGCGCGCCGCGCCGCGCTTTGGCGCCGCCTACGATCTCACCGGCAAACAGACGATCGTGTTTCGCGGGGGCGGCGGTCTGTTCTACGACCGGCCCGCGGGCAACTCGATTTTCGGCCAGATTCAAAATCCGCCGACGATCCGTAACCTGACGCTGCGTTACGCGGGGCTGCAGTCGCTAAGCTCCGGGTTAACGACGGAGGCTCCACCGTCGCTCTCCGTCTATCAGTACAGGAGCGGCTTGCCGGCCACCTGGCAGTGGAATAGCGGCGTTCAATTCATGCTGCCGAAGTCCACGGTGCTCGACTTCGCCTATACCGGTGAGAAGGCGTTCAACCTGGTGGAGAATGTCGATATCAACGCAGTGGATTTCGGCGCCGCATTCCTGGACGCGAACCAGGACCGCACCCAAACCGCCGGCCTGCCAGGCGCGGCCGTGCTGCCCACGGATCAGATGCGGGCGTTTCGGGGCTTCAGCGGAATTACCCAGGCGATACCTCGCGGCTGGCTGGTGGCGCATACGATCGAAATGTCGATTACGCGCCGCTTTACGCGCGGACTGTCATTCGGCTTCAACGATACGATTCTGTTGAGCCAGCGCGGCAGCACGCCTGCCCGGCTGGAGCACAGAGCGAATGGTACGTTCTTCGAGCGGCCGGACCAGCGGGAGGCGGACCGCCTGTTGGGCGATTTCATTCCTACGCGGCACTTTTTCAAGGGCAACTTCGTGTGGGAGATTCCGGGTTCGAAGACCAGCGGTACGGCGGCGCGTCAAATGCTGAAGTGGGTGACCAACGATTGGCGCTTCTCGGGTGTGTGGACTGCAACATCGGGCGGTGCTTATGCGTTGGGTTATTCGTACCAAGGCGGCGGCGGAAATCAGAATATCACCGGCTCGCCGAACTACGGAGGCCGTGTACGTGTCCTGGGCGAGACGGGCGGCGGCTGTTCCAGCGACATCTACCGGCAGTTCAACCTGGATTCGTTCGGTGGACCGCAGGTGGGAAGCGTGGGGTTGGAGTCCGGCCCGGATTACCTGCGCGGCTGCTTCTTCCAGGCACTGGATTTCTCTATCGCCCGGGAGGTGACGATGGGTGAGTCGCGGCGATTGCAGTTCCGCCTGGATATCTTCAACGCGCCGAATAGAGCCGGAATCACAGGCCGGAATTCGACCATCAACCTGGTGAGCCCGGTGTCCCAGGCGGTGACGAATTCACCGTTCGACGCGAGCGGCAACTTGATCCCTTCGCGCTCGCAGCCAAAGAACGCAGGGCTCGGCGTGGCCACCGCGTATCAGGGGCCGCGAAACCTGCAGGCGCAGATCCGTTTCGTCTTTTAGCGCCGAGTGTTCGCTACGCCCGCTGGCCGGCCATCGCCCCGCCCAGCCAGCGGGCTGGAATGACACCGCGCCACTTTCGCACGGCGAGTTCAATGAGGTTCAACACGACGGCCAGAGCCAGGAGTCCAGGCCACAGCCGCGTGGTAGAGGCGACCGAGCGGCCCTCGGCTTCGAAAATTCGAGCGGGGGCGGGATTGTAGCGGCCGCCGGTGAAGCCCGCCAACTGCCGCAGCACGGACTCGTTGTTGCCGTAGTCGGCCAGTTCCGCTTCCTGCCGGTAGAGGCCGGACTCGAAGAACACCCGGCTCTCGTCCACCGGACGAATCCGGAAGAGACCCTGCCGCGTTCCGATATTCACACGGCCGCGAAATACACCGTCGCCGGCTTTGCGCACTTCCACGGGTTGTTGGTAGCCTTCGGGGCCAAAGACGAAAATCGGGGGAACCGATTTCGGCTCGGGCATCGAACGCGAGAGCCGGTAGACAACTTCGAGGTTGCTCGAAACCGGGTCGAATTCCACGTTGGCTTCGCCAGACTGTGCATGCGGCAGCAGATCGCGGAGGAGATTGGCCCAGAAGCGGTCGAAGCCGTTCCAGGTCAGCCACTGTTCCGCCCAGCGGTTTTTCGCGTCCGAGGTGAACACGGCGGCGCGGCCCAGGCCGAATTGCCAACGCGTGAGGAGCGGATCTTTTTTGTCGATGCTGAGAATCGTTTCTGCCGTCGGCTTCGCGATGAACTTTGTATAGCCTCGCAGCGGCGGTGCCGAAGCGACGGCCACGCCCTCGAGAATTTCCGCCTGCCGCTCCACGACGGGAACGATGGGTTTTTCAATCGCCGTCGAGCCTGTGAACTCCATGACATCCTTCAACAGGATCTGTTCCAGCCCGGCGGGATCGTTCAGGAAGTACGACTTTCCCTTCGAAAACGCCGCGATTTTTTCGAGGTAGGCGCGGTTGACATCCTGGCCCAGTCCGACGGTGGAGATCGTGACGTTTTGCGTGACCGCTTCCTTGGCCAGGCCCAGGCTGTCGCCTTCCTCGGAGATCCCGTCGGTGAGCAGTACGACGTGCTTGAACGTCGCCTTCACCGGTACCGTCTTGCGATACGCCTCCGCCAGTGCCGGCGCAATCTGCGTACCGCCGTCCGGCGTGATGCCGGCGACCAGGCGTTTGATCATCTGGCGGTCTTCGGCCTTACGGATCGGCACCGCCCATTGGAACGAGTTGTCGAAGATCAGGACGCCCACCAGGTCGACGGGACGCAGGTTTTCAATCACGCCGATGGAGGCGACGCGGGCCAGCTCCATTTTCCGGCCTTCCATGGACGACGACTTGTCGACGATCAGCACCACCAGCGTGCCTTCCGGTGAGCGGGGCGGGGCGAGCTTGGCGGGCAGCGCGCGGTCGAGAGCGTCCTCCACTTTCTTACTTTCAATGAACGTCATCCGTTCGCCGCCGATGAGCATAAGGCCGCCGCCTTGCTTCACCCAGGTTTCCATCCGCTCCTTGTCATCGAGCGGAATTTTTTCGATATCGATGTTGTTGAGGATGAGCAACTGCGTGTCGTCGAGCTTGGCTGTGTCGACAGCATCGGTCACCTGCACCTCAAACTGCCCGGCGTTCAGGATTCCGACCAGGTGCTTCTCCGAACCGGCCGGATCTTCGGTGACGAACTGCGCGCGCGGTTTCCGCAGGGAAATTGACTGGGCGAAACGCGCTTCGCCGAGTTCCGGCGCGGTAATAACGCCGGCTAAGTCGATGGCTCCTGGCACGGTCAAGGCGACGTGAACCCGGAGGCGGTTCATGCCTTTTTCCAACGGGAGTGCGCTGGACCCGATGACTTTGCCCTCCGCGGAGAGTTCTACTTTCGCTTTTGCCGCCCGGGGCGATTCCACGTGAATGTCGATGGGGAAACGGTCGCCCGCAAAGGCCCGGCCGGGAAGGGTGACGGACTCCAGGCGGAGCGCCGGTTTGGCGCGGCCGGCCAGCGGAATCACGTCGATCGGCACACCCAGTTGGCGGGCCTGCCAGGCGGCACGGGTCACGCTGCCTTTGTTTTCCTTGCCGTCGCTCAGCAGCACGACGCGCGGGACGAGCCCTTCGGGCATCGCCGCCAGCCCTTCGCGAATCGCCGCTTCCAGGTCCGTACCGCGGCCGTTCTCACCGGCCGTGCGGCCCAGTTTCACACCGGTGGCGGTCTCCTCGGGGGTTACAGCCCGGGACGTTCGCGCAAACGGGATGATTTTTAGAACGTTCCGGCCCTTGTTCCGGTCCAGTTCCGAAGCGATGCGCGAGGCTCGCGCGATGTCGCCGTCGGAGACGCTCGCCGAGGTGTCGACCAATAGGGAAACTGCTAACTTCGTCTCCGGCGAATTGACTCGCGGCTCGCTCAATGCAAGCAAAACGGCCGTGAGCGCCAAGGCCTTCAGCGTCACGTTGGTCTTCTGGCGGCCCGTGCGCCATTCCCAGGCCAGCCAAGCCAGCGGGAGCCAGGCCAACAAAAGAATCCATGCACGATCGAACGTCATGACGCCTTCCGGAAGGGCGGCACGAAGCGCCGCAGATAGTCGATGGGAGTGATGGAGGCGGCCTGCGCAGGAAGCTTTAGGCGGCCGTAGATCAGCCACTCCGCCAACAACAGCGCGGCGCCCAGTAATGCCAGCCACGGCCACAGTTCACGAATCGGGCTATCGGTCAAACCACCGCGGCCGATTCCGCGGCGAACGCGCGCGGGTGCCTCCCAGGTGGCGTCACCGGCGTCCGGCAGGGAGAGCGAATGCACGGTTTCGCGGCCGTTACCGCGAACGCGGACCAGACCCCGCGAGCCTGTATAAAACTGCAGCGTGTTTTCGCTGAGCGAAAACGGAAGCGGCTGTCCCTGTTCGTCCAAAACTTGGAGCGCCCTCGCATCGGCGCCCGGTTCCAGCGCAACGCGCACGGTGCCCACGCTATCGGCGTTGACTTCCATGCGGCGGAAAACCTCGGGCGCCATCCATTCGAAGATGTTGGCCATCAAAAGCGGAATGGCCAGCTCGAATTTCAGGGAAGCGGCGCCCGGATGGAATCCCAAGTAGACGGCGCGCGGGGCGGAGGCGGAGGCGGCGATCAACGTTCCCCCGTCCACCTCGGCCACGGTTTCGATGTTGGGCGAGTTCTTGAAAACGGTCGCGCGGTCCAGCCGGAGATCCAGGGTTCGAAGGCCGGTGGCGATGGAGTGCTCTACATGCCACTGCGTCAGCTTCGCGGCGCCGCCGGCGCGGGCGACGGCGATGGGTGCGCCCTCCGAGGGCGGCTCAATGTAGAGAGTGCTCCACTTAGGGAGCGTGCCAGGTTTGAAGCGGTCGATTACCAGAAGGTCCGTGTCCAGATCGGCCTTATAGGCCTCGGGCGGCAGATAGGTGGCAGCGACCCTCGGATTGGCGTTCATCAACGGACGGAGAAGGTTCGGTTCGCGAGTCAGCACAGTCACTCGAACCGGTTTCTGCTCGGGCAGTTCAACGGTCGCCTGGTTGTCGTCCGGCAGGGCGTCGCGGACCTGGAGTTTCGCCTCCGCCCAGCCGGCAGCCTGGGTTGCGAACTCGTAGCGAACGGTCTCTTCGGCGCCTGCCGCAATATTCAGCCGCCCGGAACCCACCGGCGCGTTGCCAAAGGTGACCACCAGCGGAACGGCTTCGGCCGCCCGGCCGTAGTTGCGAACCGCCAGGAACACCTCCCAGTTGCGAGCCTGGGACGGAACCCGGCGGAACTGAAACCGCCGGATGCCTACGTTTCTGGAGGGTTCCTTGACCGGAAGAAGGCGCAGGGCCGGTGGCAGGGTGTTCTCCGCGGGCAGATCCAGCGCCTGTCCCCGGGACCCTCCGGCAAAAACGACCTCGCCTGCGGATTGGCCGTGCTGGCGCTGCATCCGGCGGGCAAAGTCAAAGGCTCCTTGCAGATACAAGGCCCCGGCGCCGGGTTGCGACTCCAGAATTGCCCGTTCAACGACGGTCCGGTTCGTTTCGAAAACGGTAGCCGGCGTCGGCAGCGTATCGGCACGGACGACCATAACGCGATCGGCGCCAGGCAGAGTCCGTACCCAGCGGATGGCGTTGGTCTTCGCCTCGTCGATCAGCCGGCGCTGCCCCTCGCGGGCCGCCATCCAGGCAGAGGTGTCGAGCAGCAGGACGTGATCCCGCGATGAGCGGTCCGGCGAGCCCCAGCGAAGCTGAGCGACCGCGGCCAACAGCAGACCCATGCCGGCGATCTGCATGAGCAGCGACCACGGTTGCTGGATCTTCTTCCGGTGCTTCGCCTCCGGCGGGCGCTCCGAAGGTTTCCAGAACCGCATGGAGGCGACTTTGATCTTTTTGCGGGATCTGTCGAGCAGGTACAGCGCCAGAGCCGCGCCGGACACCGCGCTCCAAAGCGCCACGAATTCGCCCAGGCTTAGATTGAAGAAGAACATCTACTGCAGGCCTCGCGCTTGAAGGAAGGTCCCAAAAATAGCCTGTTCCACCGGCATGGTCGTCGGCAGTCCGACGTAGCGGCCGCCTTTGCGCTGGGTCAACTCGCGAAGCGCCCTGGCATATTGATCGAACGCCTCCGTGTAGGCCAGCCGGGCGCCCTCGTCGAAGTTCATCTTGACGGACGCACCGGTCTCGGCGTCTTCAATCTCGATTTCACCATCGTGGGGCGGCAGGCGGTCTTCTTCCCCCCATAGCTGTACGAGGAACACCTCATGCCCGAAGTCGGCCAGATACTGAAGCGGTTTCTCGCACTCCTGATCGTCCAGAAAATCGCTGACGATGATGACCAGCCCCCGTTGCGGATACTCGCTGACGAATTGTTTGACGACGCGAAGAAAATCGGTGCGCCCCGAGGCCTCGAGCCCCTCCAGAAACTCCACCGCCGGCCGGATGCGGTGCCGGCCGCCGCTGCAAGTCAGCGGGTCGTGCAGCGTGTTGGCGAACGGCTGTAACAGCATGGTCTCCAGTCGAACCAAGCCAACGTAGCTCAGGGCGGCAGCCAGGCGGCGCGCATAGTCGAATTTCGACGGGTTCCCCGTGGTCATGGAGGCGCTGGTGTCGATCAGCATTCGAACCGGCACGCGTGGCTCTACCTGAAAGAGTTTGAGCAGCAGCTTGTCGAGCCGCATGAAGGCGCGCCAGTTGATGGCGCGCAGATCGTCGCCAGGAAAGAAGCCCCGATGATCGAGAAACTCCTGCCCGGAACCGGCGAAGCGGGAACGATTATGCCCGCCGACCAAGCCAGGGAACGACTTCTGCCAATGGAGCGTGAGACGCTCCAGGCGTTCGAGAAAACTCTGATCGATGAGCGCTTCGGCCATCGGACGAGCTTACGCTACCGCCGCCGCGCGCGTTTTGACGATCTCGCCGAGGATCGTGTCGGGCGTCTCTCCGTCGGCGTGGGCATCGAAATTGGGAATAATTCTGTGGCGCAAAACATTGGCTGCCATCGCCTGAATGTCCTCGACGCTGACGTGCATGCGGCCGTGCATCAGGGCGCGGACGCGTCCGCAATCCACGAGTGCCTGAGCGCCACGCGGCGATGAGCCGTAGCGGACGTACTTGGTCGTCCTGGGGTGCGCGAAGGGCGTTCCGGGTTGGGTCGCCATCACAAGGTCGACTGCGAAGCCGCGCACGTGTTCGGCCACCAGCGCCTGGCGCGCCATGGCGCGCAGCCGGAGAATGTCCTCGCGATCGACGATCTGATGGACCTCCACCTCTTCACGGTGCAACGTGTATTCCACGATGCGCGTTAGCTCGTCTTTCGACGGGAAGCCGACCAGGATCTTCATGAGGAAACGGTCCAGTTGTGCCTCCGGCAACGGATAGGTCCCCTCCATTTCAATCGGGTTCTGCGTCGCCATGACCAAGAAGGGCGCTTCCAACTCGTGGGTCGTGGTGCCGCTGGTCACGGTGCGTTCCTGCATCGCTTCGAGTAACGCGGATTGGGTCTTTGGCGTGGCCCGGTTGATTTCGTCGGCCAGCACCAAATTCGAGAAGATGGGACCGGCCTGGAATCGCAGCGACCGCGACCCGGCGGCGTCGCTCTCCATAATCATGCTGCCAACGATGTCGCCGGGCATCAAATCCGGCGTGAACTGAATACGCGAGTAGCGCAGGCGCAGAACGCGCGAAAGGGTCCGAAGGAGCGTGGTTTTTCCCAGTCCCGGCACTCCTTCCAACAGAACGTGTCCGCCGGCCAAGAGGCACACCAGCACTCCATCCACGACGTCCTGTTGGCCTACAATGACTTTCCCGATCTCTTTACGGATTCGGCCTAGTTGTTCTACCGCTTGCGCGATTTCTGCTTCGGAAAACACCCTTACATTCTATGCGAGGTCAGATAGGCCGGGCGAAAGATCCGGGACGGTCCCGTAAAAAGAAAGGGCGCGGAGTGAACCCCGCGCCACGAAACGGACCTGTAGCGTGCATGAGCCGGGCTGTTAACCGCGAGCCGCCGCCATATGATCGCCCAGTTCGCCGGCCATGTAAGCGACGATTCTGGACATACACCGAAGCGCATGCTGCGCCTTCGGTCTCGACGTGTTCCGCGTGAGCGCGTACCACATCTTCATCAGTTGAAAATCGACCATGAGCATTCTGCTTTCCAGCGATGCCCCCGCTTCCGTCAGACTCTGACTGCCAGTCATTAGGTCGCGAATCGACCGGAGATCCCTGTTGAGAAGATCCCGGACGTTGTCCAGTGCCAGAGTGGATTCGGCCCGTTCCAGCGCCTGATCACTCTCACCGAATGAAAGGTGGTTCTGGACCGCCAGTTCCCGCGCCATCTCCTCGTTCCAATCGGACTCGAGGATCAACACGCAAGAATAGCGAAACCAGTAGACAAACATCGCTAGAGACAGCGTCATGATCACAATAGAGGTAATCATTTCGATCTCCAGCGAATGTGGATTTCAAATGCTCGATTACTCGTACCGTGAGTACTAGCCATCAGTCTGAGTATACGTCTGGTACTTTCGCGACACAACGGTTTTCGTGGGTAATAGGGTGATTTTTGCGGCGACCTATTACCTCAACGGTACGGTGGAAGGAGCCGAAACAAAAAATTGGTGAAATGTTGTGGATGCGCTGCTATGTTGGAGGATAACCATGATTGCCGCGATTCTCGCGGGCCTGTTTGGCCTTTTGGTTGGCAGCTTCCTGAACGCCTGCGTGTTCCGGCTGCCCAGGGACATTCTGCTGTGGGACCCGCCCCGTTCGTTCTGCCCATCGTGCGAAAAGACCGTAGCCTGGTATGACAATCTGCCTGCCATCAGCTACGTGCTGCTGAGGGGAAAGTGCCGCCACTGCGGCTGGTCCATCCCGCTCCGTTACTTTTTGCTTGAACTACTTTGCGGTATAATGTACTTTATGATAGTATGGTATTTCGGAGTCACATGGCTGGCGGCCAAACTTCTCCTGTTCACCGCAATCAATCTGGAACTTATCTTTTCCGATCTGGAGGAACGAATTCTGCCCGACGAGTTCACCAAAGGCGGAACGGTGCTGGGGATTTTGATTGCGTGGTTCGCCCCCGTGCCGCTGGGCTTTTCGTCGCTGTTCGTCCCCAACGATTGGCCACCGCCGTTGCGTGGAATGGTGGAAGCGGCGATGGGCGCCGCCTTCGCCTACGGAGTGCTGCGCTGGATCGCATGGCTCTATCAAAAAGTCCGGGGCGTGGACGGTATGGGCTGGGGAGATTTGAAGATGGCAATGATGATCGGGGCGTTCCTGGGATTAATGCCGATGCTGCTGGCGCTGATGGCGGGTTCCATTCTCGGCTCGGTTATGGGATTCCTATACATAAAGTTAGCCAAGGAGGAGACCGCAACCTATGAACTGCCATTTGGCGCATTTCTCGGCCTGGCGGCCATCGCGGTGGCGATTGGAGAGGCTGTCCGTCAGGTTGGAGGCTCTGTTGTACACTGAGGACTTACGCCGATGACTGCCCTTTTAGAGAGCTTGCGGCCGAGCGACCCGGACCTGGCTCTAGCGATGGCAATCGATCCCAAGCGGCTCCCCGCGCACATTGCCGTCATCATGGATGGCAACGGGCGCTGGGCGAACCGCCGCCTGCTGCCCCGCGTGGCCGGGCATCAAGCGGGCATTGAGCCGGTTCGAACGACCGTTGAAACCTGCGCGCAGTTGGGAATCGAAGCCCTGACTCTGTACGCCTTCTCGGTCGAAAACTGGAAACGCCCCAGGACCGAAGTGGACACGTTGTGGTCGCTGCTGCGGACCTATCTCCGCAAGGAACTTTCCACGCTGCTGAAAAACAATGTCCGTTTGCAGGCGATCGGCCGAATCGAGTATTTGCCTTCCGTGGTGAGAGAGGAATTGGAATCGACAGTTGCGGCCACGGCGTCGAACACAGGCCTGCGGCTGAACCTGGCTATCAACTACTCGGGCAAAGCCGAACTGGTGGACGCCGTGAACCAAATAATCGCAAACGCCCGCGAGAATGGTTCGCTCGACAGCCTGCGCGTCACCGAGGAACTGGTATCGTCGAACCTCTATACCGCCGGCATCTCCGATCCGGATCTTCTGATCCGCACCTCCGGCGAATTGCGGATTTCGAATTTCTTGTTGTGGCAGATCGCATACGCAGAAATCTACGTGACCGATACGTTTTGGCCGGACTTCCGCCGCCGCGAACTGCTGCATGCGATCCTGGACTACCAAAAACGTGAGCGCCGCTTCGGCGGCTTGGGCGCGCCGGACCCGGCGAGCGTCGACGAGGCCGTCCCCGCGCGATGATGCGCGTTCTTACCTCGATAGTCCTGATCCCAACGATTCTTTGGGTTGTGTTGTTCGCTCCGGACATGATTTTCGGTGCCGCGGCTTGCCTGTTCGCCGGGCTTTGCTGGCTGGAGTATGCCGGAATCGCCGCTCATTACGGGGCGAAGTTCCGGGCCGCCGACGGCTGGATTCCCGGGCTTACGTTTTTGCTGATCCAACGGGATGAGACGCTGCTGTTGATTGGCATCACGATCGGCACGCTGATGCTGACCCTGCGCAATCCGGATTTACGGGATATGTTTCCTTCGGCCGCGCTTTTCCTGCTGGGTCTGGTCTATGTCTTTGGCGCCTGGCGGTCCGCCTTCGTTCTGCACTCGAGCAATGAGTATTGGCTGGTGTTCGCGCTGGCCATTAACTGGGTTGGCGATACCGCGGCCTTCTACGTTGGTAGAGCGATTGGAAAACACAAAATGGCTCCCCGCGTGAGTCCAGGCAAGAGCTGGGAGGGAGCGGCGGCCAGCCTGATCGCGGCCGCCGGGTTTGGTGTGTGGCTTCTGCGCTGGTCGATCCCGGAGGTTTCGCTGGGTATGGCGGCGTTCCTCGCGGTCGCGGGCAACGCGGCGGGGCAGATGGGTGACTTGGCGGAATCGGCGTTGAAGCGTGGCGCCGGGGTGAAGGACTCCGGAACGTTACTGCCGGGGCACGGCGGATGGCTGGACCGGTTGGACTCGAGCCTCTTTTCGATGCCTGCCGTCCATATTCTGGTGCAAGCTTTCGGCTTACGCTAGCGCGTCTGCTTGCGGCGTCAGGCGCGCGTTTCGCGGCCACTCCAATGCAACTGGCCACCAACCTGTTCTCCGAATCCCGCGTTCGGCCGATAGAAAGCGCATGACACTTCTCTTCGCCGTTTTCGCAGCGACTGTGAGTTTTCAGGGTAACTGGATCCTGGACGCCAAAGCGAGCACCTTCGGCAACTTTCCGGCGCCCAGTGCGATGACGCAGGAGGTGACGCAGACGGCGGCCGAGATCCGGCTGAAGCAGACGCTGGGCAAGAACACGGTGCGGGACTATGTGTTTCCGTTGGACGGCCGAACCGTGACGGCGGAGCGCTCTGGCAACAGTTGGGCCACGACGGCGAGTTGGGAAGGCGAGATGTTGCATGTGCGGCAGCAGAGTTCCTTCGGCATTACATTCCTGGAACGATGGACACTCAGCGACGGCGGCAAGACGCTGACAGTCAAGCGAACCATGGAGGGCGAAAAGGGAACAATGGTGATGGTGTTCCGCAAGAACTAAGTGAGAACCTCCGAGACCACGCGGGCTGGAAACTCGTCGGTGATTCGCTCGTCGCGGCCTTCGCGCTGGAAGGTCAACTTGCGGTGGTCCATGCCCAGGAGGTGCAGGACCGTGGCGTGGAAGTCGTGGACGCTGACGGGATTCTCGGCGGCGCGGTAGCCGATCTCGTCCGTCGCCCCATAAATAGAACCGCCTTTCACGCCGCCGCCCGCCATCCAAATGCTGAAGCCAGAGGGGCCGTGATCGCGGCCGGCGTTGGGCCCGGGGTCCTGCGCGATGGGGAGCCGGCCAAACTCGCCGCCCCAGATGACGAGAGTGTCGTCAAGCAGGCCACGCTGCTTGAGATCCGCGACCAGCGCGGCGGCGGGCTTGTCGGTCTTGCCGCAAGCGTACTCCAGGCCCGTCCGCAGCTTGTTGTGGTTGTCCCAGATCTGACCCTCGATATAAATCTGCACCAGGCGCACTCCGCGTTCCACGAGGCGGCGGGCCATCAGGCAACGCTTTCCGTACGAGGCCGTTTTCTCGTCGTTCAGTCCGTAGGCCTCTTTTGTGGTGTCCGATTCCTTGGAGAGATCGAGCGCGTCACTGGCCTCGATCTGCATGCGTGCTGCTAACTCGTAGTTGGCGATACGGGCTTCGAGCTCGGCGTTGCCGGGATGGCGGTCCCGATGTGCGGCATCCATACGATGCAGCAGACTGCGCGAGAGATCGACGATTGTACCCGGCTCCGGATCCTTGCCGCGCAGGTTGAGAATCGGCGAACCCTCCGAACGAACGCGCGTACCCTGATAGACGGCGGGCAACCAGCCGGCCTGCCAATTTTGGATGAAATTGACGGGCGGACCCTTGGGATCGTCCAGCACGACATATGCCGGCAGATTCTGATTTTCCGAGCCGAGGCCGTAGACGATCCACGCGCCGAGAGACGGGCGCGTGGGCAGGATTCGGCCGCCGTGCATGAGGAAGAGTGCCGCCTCATGCGCCAGGTGCGTCGTGAACATGGATCGCACCACGGTGATGTCATCGGCCACTTTGCCAAGGTTGGGCAGCAGTTCCGAGATCGGAATGCCGGACTGCCCGTGCCGGGTGAATTTATAGGGCGACGGCATCAGGCCGCCGGTCTCGCGTACGGCGCGGACCTCGGCGGCAAGGTCGCGGCTGGGCGGCTGACCGGCGTACTTTTCCAGGATCGGCTTGGGGTCGAGAAGATCCAACTGGCTGGGCCCGCCGTTCATGAAGAGTTGAATTACCGCCTTGGCGCGCGGCGCCCGCTGCGGCGCTTTCGGTTTTAGGTCGTGCGCTTGCAAAAGCGAAGCCATCGCCGTACCCATCAGGCCATCGGAGAACCGGTTAAAGAAGTCGCGTCGTGTTGGCATGGCTAGTCGAGATACAGAAATTCGGCGGAGTTGATGAGCGCATGGCAAAGCGTCTCCATGGCGCCACGGCGGCGGCCTTCGGGTTGCTGTGCCCAGGCTTCTGTCAAGCGTGCGAGCGTCGCCCGCGCGTCCTCCCGCTCCTGCCCGGTAGGACGGCGGCCCAGCGCGAGCAGGTAGGCGGTATCGACATCGCCCTCTAGAATTCGCGCGGCCATATGGCGGGCGTTTTCATGGACGAGATCGCTATTGAGCAAGTGCAGCGACTGGGACGAGACAACGGACTGTCCGCGCTGCACGCAGTTCGGATTCATGAACGGCAGGTCGAAGGTCTCCAACAGTGACAATGGCTGGGTCCGCTTCTGTGTCACGTATACGCTGCGGCGCCGGCTCTCGGTGATCACTTCGCCGTCGGGCTGCTGCTTCAGCGGGTCGGGCACGCCGAACTGTTTGTCATCCAGGCGGCCGGCGATGGCGAGAATGGCGTCGCGCACGGACTCGGCGTCGATGCGGCGCAGACGTGGCTGCCGGTACGCGCCGGACATCATGATGAGCTTGTTCATGGCTTTGACATCCCAGCCGGATTGCACGAATCGAACGGCAAGCCAGTCGAGCAGTTCCCGATTCGCGGGCGCCGCACCCATTTTCCCGAAGTTGCCGGGTGTGGATACCAGACCTGTTCCAAAGTGATGCTGCCAAATGCGGTTGACCATCACCCGGGCAGTGAGCGGATGTTTAGGGTCCGTCAACCATTTCGCCAATCCGAGCCGCCGCCCGGAGGAGTGCGAAACCGTGGCCGGTATGTACGGGTTCGTGTGCTGGGCGAGAACGGCCGGGATCCCGGCTTCCACTAAGGCGCCCGGCGTCGCCGAATCGCCCCGAAGCAGGACGCGCGCGGGAGGCGGCTCAGGACCCAGTTCGTAGAGAGCGCGGTAGAGCGGTGGAGGCTTTAGACTCTCTTGCTCTTTCCGGATCCGCTTCTCGATCGCTTCCTTCTCCTTCTTGAATTCCTCGAAGCGGCCGGCGAGTTCTTCGAGACGGACGCCATTCCGGCCTGTTTCGGCGGCGAATTTTTCGCGCCAAGGCTTTGCCTTTTCCTCGAGATCCGTTTCCATCGCCTTGATCCCGGCCTGAATCGGCGCGTTGTGGGCGACGATCGCGCCGTACTCCGGAATATTCTTGATCACCACGAAGCGCGTGTTGTTCTCGTCGCATTTGGCACCGACTCCTCCACACGGGTACTCACCGGGCAACCAGTGGAATGGATCGTAGGCGGGCGTGAGCATGGCGGCGAGGCGGTAGTAGTCCCGCGTGGGAAACGGATCGTACTTGTGATCGTGACAGCGGGCGCAACCGATGGAGAGTCCGAGCACCGCGGAGCCGAAGACCTCCAACTGGCCGGCGATCACGTCCATCCGTTCCGGGATGAAGTTCTGTTCGGTGCTGTTGGTGCCGTCGGGCGCCATGCGCCAAAAGCCGGTGGCGGCCAGGAGCTCCAGATCCGCTGGGTTGATCTTTTCGGCCCGGTAGTCGAAGAGTTCGTCGCCGGCGA
The DNA here is from genome assembly GCA_016871155.1 of Acidobacteriota bacterium. GTDB lineage: Bacteria > Acidobacteriota > Terriglobia > Bryobacterales > Bryobacteraceae. The sequence continues at coordinate 23,430 of VFZO01000039.1, forward strand.
TCTGTTCGGTGAGGAAGCGGTCGAAAGGTTTGTTCGCGTTGAACGAGCGGATCACATAGTCCCGGAATCGCCAGGCGTTCTGCCGGCCCTTGTCGGAGTTGTTACCGCCTTCGCTATCGGCATAGCCCGTGGCATCGAGCCAATGGCGGCCCCAGCGCTCGCCATAACGGGGCGAGGCGAGAAGAGTGTCGATTAGCTTTTCGTAGTTGGGGTCTTTTTCGTAGGCGATCACCTGCTCGGGCGTTGGCGGCAGGCCGGTGAGATCGAAATAGGCCCGGCGCATGAGTTGCAGCGGTGAGGCCTGGGAGGAGGGCGGAATGAATTCGTCGATCGATTTTTGAGGTCCGGCGGCCGGAGTCTGGAATGACCAGAAGGTCGACGAGATGACGGGGACATGCGCCGGCTGTTCCAGGTCCGGCTTGGCTCCTTCGGCGATCCAACGTTTCACTTTCTCGAACTCGGAATCGGTGAGGCCCCGGACAGAAAACTGCTCCTGGAGTTTTGGCGGCGGCATCTCCTGGGCCGCAATGCGCTTGACCAGCAGGCTCGCGTCCGGATTTCCGGGGACGATGGCCGGCCCGTTCTTGCCGCCTTTCGTCAGCGACGCGAGCGTACGCAGGTCCAGGCCGGCCGACTTCTCGCGGCGGCCGTGGCACACCCAGCACTTGGCGCCAAGAATGGCCTGCACATCCCGCTCGGCTACCGGCGGTTGCGCGGTTTCACGCTCGATCCACACTCGTATCGCGGCGATCTCGGCGGGCCGCAGCTTGTTGGGCGTGGGAGGCATCTTGCCGGTCGACGCCAGACTCAACAGCAGGCTTTCGGTGGGTCGTCCGGCTACGGCGGCAGGTCCGGATTTGCCCCCTTTCAAAATGTCGGATTTCGACTCCAAAGAAAGGCCGGCCGTGCGCGCGGATGCGTTATGGCAGGACGTACAATTCGCGCGAAGAATGGCCTGTACTTCGTCGAAGCTGGCAGCGGCCAGCGGCAGGAACAGTGCGGTGATTCTGAGAATCGAAGCGATACCCATGAATATATATCAATTCCGGGGCGAGGCCGCGAAAATCGACTCGCCGTTATACCGCTGGCAGTTGCGCCTTCAACTCCTTCGCGAAATCGCGAAGCTTGGTCAGCAGGCGGTCGCCAAGGTCCTTGTTCCGATCGTAGCGGTCGTATTGTTCCGCCGGGTCGTCGTCCAGGTTGAACAACTCCGGCTTCGATTTGTCGAGACGCACCTTCCACGCGCCTTCCCGGTACGCTTCCAGAAACGGGCCGCGGAAGTAGAAATAGTTCTTGCGGGGCGACGCGGCACGGCCTTTCAGAAACTCCGACAGGTCGATGCCGTCATAGTGACGGTCCGTTGGAAGTGAAACTCCGGCGAGCGTGCAGACCGTGGGAAAGACATCGATCGTCGCGGCGATATCGGCGCTCACCTGCGCCGCCGGAATGGTGCCGGGAAAGCGAAAGATTCCGGGGACGCGCGGTCCGCCTTCGTAGGTGTTTCCCTTGTGGCCGCGCAGCAGGCTCTTAAAGCCCGTATGCCAGGGTTGATTCTCGTTCGCCAGCATGCGGGACGGCAAGTCGAGCCAGGGTCCGTTGTCGCTCATGAAGACGACCAGCGTGTTGTTGTCGATTTTTTGTTCCTTGAGCGTTTTTAGGATTTCGCCGGCCGACCAGTCGATGGTTTCGATGACGTCCCCATATAGCCCGGCCCTTGATGTGCCGAGCCGGCTGGAGGCCGAGATGGGCAGATGCGGCATGGCATACGGCAGATAGAGAAAAAACGGGTTTGCGCCACTGGCCTTGATGAACTTCACAGCCTCGTCCGTATAGCGCTCGGTGAGGGTGGCCTGACGGACGGGGTGCTCCACAGGTTCGGTGTTGCGGTAGAGTTTGAGCGGAACTTCGGTCTTAACGAAGGGCGGTTCCATGTCGTTGGAATAAAGCAACCCGAAGTAGGAGTCGAACCCGCGCGAAGTGGGCAGGTAGGCTTCCGGATTGTGGCCAAGGTGCCACTTGCCAATGGCCATGGTCCTGTACCCGTTCGCCTTCAAATGCTGCGAGAGCAGAATCTCCGAGAGCGGCAAGCCGTTCTTCGAGTCCGGCCCAAGATTGTTCGGCAAGCCGGCCCGTAAAGGGTACCGGCCGGTGAGCAGACCGACGCGCGACGGTGTACAGAACGGCGCGGCCGCGTAGAAGGATGTACACCGAAGCCCCTCCGCCGCCATGCGATCCAGGTTTGGCGTCCGGATGGTCGGGTGGCCGTAGCAAGCCAGATCGCCGTACCCCATATCGTCGGCGAACAGCAGGATTACGTTGGGTTTGCGCCGCCGCGGCTGCGCGGCCGCGGCGCCGCAGGCGGACAGGAACGCTCGGCGGGAGATCACCAGTACAGTTTAAGCCCGCCCTGCATCTGACGCGCGGTGTTGGCCTGGTTCTGCACGATACCGAAGGTACCAGCGTTCAGGTTCGTCGAGCCGGTTCCGAAGATAACGCGGTTAAATAGGTTGAACGCTTCGGCGCGGAAATCCAGGCGAATTCGCTCCGTGATGTTGAAGGTCTTCGCAAGGCTGACGTTCTCCGCCGGTATCCAGAACGTGCGCAGTTTCGGATTGTGGCGGGTGGCGTTGCCGAAGTCCTGAGGCTGTGGGCCGAAGAAGGAAGCCGGCTGAAGGAATCGATCGACGTTTGGATCGAACTTGCCGCCGGCGATCGGGCCGCGCCATCCGTCGTAGGTCGAGATCGTGGGACGGGTGATGGCGTTAAAGATCGGGAGAGGGTTATTCCGGGTAAGCTCGATGGGCGTTCCCGAATTGTAGACTTGAATCGCCGAGAGCCTCCATCCGCCGGCGACATGGCTGACGATGCCGTTTGTGAGCCACTTCCGGCCCTTCCCAAAGGGAAGATTGTAGAGCGTGGAGAACTTAATGACATGCGTCTGGTCGTACTGGCCGATGGATTTCTCCAGACGGCGGTTGTAGTGATCCTGCGCGCCGACTTCGGTGTTGGCGAAGTAGGAGTCGGAATCGGTGACAAGTTTTGAGAAGACGTAGCTCCATTGGAGGGTTAGGTCACTGGAAAAACGGCGGTCGAACTTGAGAACCATGGCATGGTAGGACGAGTGGCCGCTTTTGTCCCCGTTTTGCGGACCGGTGGACACGGCCTGGTATTGAGGGAACGGACGAAGCGCCTGGTTGGCTGTACGCTGCGCTTGCGTCGAAAAACTGGCGTATGGGGCGCGTACACCCGCGGCTACGGCGGCGGCGGAATTGAACGCGCCCGTCAGCATGGCAACGGCCTGCGGGCGGCCAAGTTGGCCAACGAGGCGATTGAACAGCGCGGAGTCCATTTGATTGATGTTGAGAATTCCGGATTGCAGGTGCGTGCCCACGTTCGCGTTGTAGCCAAGTTCCAACACCGTGTTAGTCGTGATTTGGCGCTGGGTGGTGAAGGTCCAAAAGAGAGCCTCCGGTGCGCGGGTCGCGTCCTGGCCGTTCCAAAAGTCGACAGTCTGCCCGTTCTGGAAGCTCGGGTCGATCCTGGGCGGGAGTGTGTAGGCCGGGAGCCCATCGTCGAGCCGGAACGTGGGTTGCACGCCTTGCGAGGTATTCTGGAAAGCCCACTGACCGATGAAGCCGGCGAAGTGTCCACTGCCCTGGACCGCGGTGACGCGCGAGAACGACCGGCCGAAGGCGGTGCGGATGGTGGTCTTCGAATCGGGTGAGTAGGCGATGCCGATCCGCGGCCCGATGCCGCCGAACCAGCCGGGAACCAGGCTGCGGCGATTCTCCCGCCCTTCTCCGAATCCGGCGAACCAGAGCGCGCCCAGGAATCCGTTGGCGGCGGGGTTGGGACGCGTGGGGTTGAAATCCGAGTACTCGTCCCGCTTGTTCGTTGGCGGCATGGTGAAGTCGTAACGAACGCCGAGGTTCAGGACCAGCTTCCGCGTCAGCCGCCAGTCGTCTTGCGCATAGAAGCCGAAGTAGGGATAGTTCTGCGCCACTTCGCGAGGAGTTTCAGTGCGGCCCAGGTGGGCTTGGCCAAGCAGGAAACTTGCGAAGGAACTGCCGCTCGTGAAGGTTGTCACGCCCGGCACGGATGTGCCAAGGAAGTTGAAATCGGCGCGGCCGGCGATATCCTGCTGGCCTACGCCGTTGGCGGTCTGGTTCTGGTGCTGAAAGCCGAATTTCCAGGTGTGGGAGCCGCGCACGTAGCTCAGGTCGTCCTTGATGCCCCAGCCAGGCTGCAGCGTGCCGTTATTGGAAGGAGAGCCCCAGGTGGTGAACTCCGTGAAATTGATGGTCGGGAAGTTGTTGTTGCAATCGATGACATTCTTGATGCAGATCTTGTCCTTCCAGTTCTTGCCGACGTTCGCCGAAAAACTATCCTTGATGAAGCGGTTCGCGGCGAACGAGAAATGGTTGATCATCGACGGCGAAACCGTCCAATCGTGACTCCAGCGAAAGGCCTCCGTGTCCCATGCCTGAATGGCGCCGTTCCAGAGAGGCTCCGGAAGGCCCGGAGGACCCGCGGGACCCGGCTTGTTGCGGAACGTCGTCAGATTCCACAGAAAGCCCACGCGGTGATTGGACCCGAAGTTTTGATCGGCCTTTACGCTCCACTTGTCGGTCGGCGTGACGAGCGTTCCGTTATTGACGATATAGTTTTGGCGCACATAGCCGCTGGTACCGGGGGCAAAGCCGCGATTGGGCGTGACGCTCTTGGCAAACCCGGCAATCGTATTCGCGGTGGGGGAGAACATCGACTGCGGAATCTGATTGTTCGGGAACGGGTCCCGAATGAAACCGGCTCCGTTCGGATTGGCGCGAGTCGTCAATGGGTTGAAAACGGGCAACAATCGATTCGCCTGGTCGACCCAGTTGCGGAAGTCGCCGTTGTACATCTCCGGAGTCGGGACGCTGAGGATCGACGCGTTCGCCCCAACGCGATTCCGGAATCCCTCAAAGGAGGCGAAGAAGAAGGTCTTATTGCGCCCGTTGTAAAGTTTGGGAACTACGACGGGGCCGGCAAAAGTGGCACCGAAATCGTTTTGGCGGTAGATGGACCGGGTTTGCGCAAAGAAGCCGCGAGCGTCCAGTTTGTCGTTCCGGATAAAGTCGTAAGCGGAGCCGTGGAATTCGTTGGTACCGGACTTGGAGGCAAACGTCATGACGCCGCCGCCCGCTTGACCGTACTCGGCTTTGAAGCCGTTCGTGTCGACCGTGAACTCGGTGAGGGCTTCGACGGAGGGGGTATTGAGCGCCGCTTCGTCGGTATCGCCGGAGCGGTTTGTCCCGACCGAGTAGCCGTCCAGCGTTGCGTCCCACTGCGCCACTTGGCCGCCGCCGAGTGCCAGCCGCTGGCCGCTTCCGCGCGCTTCGGCCGCTACGGCGACGAGATTGAACGGACTGCGCATGGATCCCGCCACAACGAGCGGCAGTTCGTCGACCAGCTTGTTTTCGACCAGCGTGGAAACCTTCGCGTTCTCGGTCTGAATGGTCGCGGCGGCGGCAGTGACCTCTACCGCGTCCGAAATCTGGCCGATCTGCAACGAGACGTCGACGCGGACGGTGCCGCCGGCGGTGACATTCAGGTTCTGTTGTAGCGACTTTTTGAAGCCGGAAGCGCTCACTTCCAACCGGTAGACGCCGGGAAAGAGGTTGGCGACGTTATACTCCCCGGCCGCCGATGATGCCGTCCTGGTGATCGTATTGGTTGCCGTATGCACCACGGCGATTTCCGCCGCCGGCACGGCCGCGCCCGACGGATCGGCCACGATTCCAGTGATATTCCCGCGTTCACTCTGTGCAAAGACGGAGAAGGCGCAGGCAAACAGCGCGAACAATTTCTTCATAAAGAATTCCCTTCCGCACCATATCATACAGCGATAGGGGTAGCGTTCCGCAGCAGGGTGGGATCGAGTTCCACGCCCAGACCTGGGCCGGCGGGAACGGTCAGCATTCCTTTCTCCGATTTCAGGCTCGAGGTCGCGCAGGAGACTGGCAGGTTGTCGTCGTCGCCTTTGTACTCCTGGTGCGCACCCACGTTCGGGACAACGGAAGCGAAGTGGGCGATGTAGAGGAAGCCGAGGCCGCCCCCGGACATGTGCGGCGTACAATCCAGTCCCGCGGCTTCGGACATGCGCGCCACCTTTATGGAGCGGATCAGCCCCCCAAAATAAAGAAGATCCGGCTGAATGACCTGTGCGGTACCCGATTCGATAATCCGGCGGAACCCGCGAAGGCTCATCTCTTCCTCGCCCAGTGCGATAGGGATTTTCAGAGCGTCGGCGATCTGCTTGGTCTCATCGTAGTAGTCGAAAGGCACCGGTTCCTCGAAGAACGCGAATTTCTGTTCCTCCATCAAGCGGCCGATGCGAATGGCCATGGGTACGTCGTAGGACCCGTTGGCGTCGGCGTAGATCGACATCCCGGCGCCGAACGTCTTGCGGGTGAGCGGCAGCAGCGCCAGGTCTCGTTTCGTCGAGGCGTCGTTGTACTCCATCCGCGCGCCCAGGCGATACTTGATGGCCGTCGCGCCGGTCTCGCCGACAAGCTTCTGCAGGTATTCGATCTCCGCCTCCGGCGAGTTGCCGCGATTTCCGCTGGCGCGGTAGACCGGAATGGTCTTGCGGATCACCTTGCCGAACAGCGCTCCGAGCGGTTGATTCGCCGCCTTGCCCAGCATGTCGAGAATCGCGATTTCGACGACCGCGACGCTGACCCAGTAGGGCAGCCCCTGCCACTTGTAGTTCGATTGCGCGAGGTACACGTGTCGCAACAGAACCTCCACGTCCCGCGCGTCTTTCTTTAAAAACGACGGCGCAACGCGCTTCAGCAGAATCGGATACGCCGAGGCCATGACCGAACTGTGCGCGTCGGCGAACCCTTCGATTCCATTCGTCGAGCGGACCCGCACAAAGAAGTGTTTGCCGCTCTTCAACAGTTCGATGGACTGGATGAGCACGGGCTCTTTCAGAAGTTCCCGCCGAACGACGGGCCGCGTCAATGCGGCGTCGATTTTCGGATTGGCGGCGTAGGCGGCGCCTGCCGCGCCGAGCAGGCTGCGTCGGGAAAGCATGGCGTTATTGTACGCTGGTTGCTCTATGGCTGATCGACTTCGCTGGGGAATTTTGAGTACTTCCAAATTCGCGCGGACCAAGGTGATTCCGGCGCTTTTGCGGGCAACCAATCTGGATGTCGCCGCCATCTGCTCGCGCGACGCGGCGAAGGCACGCGCGCACGCGTCGGAGTTTGGTATTCCCGCGGCCTACGGCTCCTACGAAGAGCTCTTGGCCGATCCGTCGCTCGACATCATCTACAATCCGCTGCCGAACCACATGCACATCGAGTGGTCCGTACGCGCGGCGAACGCCGGCAAGCACGTGTTGTGCGAGAAGCCGCTGTCGATGCACGCCGGCGAGGTCGACCGGCTAATCGCCGCCCGCGACGCCAATAAGGTCGTGATCGGCGAGGCGTTCATGGTGGCGACCCATCCGCAGTGGGTCCACGTCCGCGACGCCATTCGCGCCGGGCGCATCGGGGAACTCAAAGCGATTCAGGCGTTTTTCAGCTACAACAATCAGGATCCGGCGAATATTCGCAACATCGCCGAGTACGGCGGCGGCGCGGTGATGGACATCGGCTGCTATCCGATCTTTACCTCCCGGTTCGTACTGGGCCGCGAACCCTTGCGCGTCGCCGCCATGGCGGAAAAGGATCCGGTGTTCGGCACGGACCGGCTCTCAATGGCCATGCTCGACTACGGTGCCGTCCAGTGCCAATTCCTCACCGGCACGCAGATCACACCCTACCAGCGCATGCATTTTTCCGGTACGAAGGGCCGCATTGAAATCGAAATCCCCTTTAACGCACCGCCGGACCGCCCGACGCGGGTGTTTATCGACGACGGGCGCGATGTCTTCGGCTCGGGCGTTGAAACCACGACGTTTGAAACCTGCGATCAGTACACCATCGAAGGGGAGGCGTTCACGCGCGCAGCGCGCGGGGAACAGCCCGTGCCCGTATCGTTGGAGACGGCCAAGGGCAACATGCGGGTGATCGACGCCGTCTTTCAAGCCGCCCGCGACAACCGCTGGGTATCGCTTTGAGATAGGATATAGCCCATGAAATTCTTGCTAGCCGCTTTCGCCGTTTTCTCCGTCGCCGCTCAGCCGCCGCGGATCTTTAACACCGTAAAAACCAAGCTTGCCCAAGGCAAACAGGTCGTTGGCGGTACGGTCTCGTCGTCCGACCCCGATGTGTACTGTGCAATGGCCAATTCCGGCTTCGATTTCACTTGGATCGAAATGCAGCACAGCCCGCTGTCCTACTCGGAAGTGGCGCGGATGGTCTACGCCTGCCGGGGCGCTTCCGCCATGCCGTTCATTCGCGTTCCGGACGCCACCGAGGGCGACGTGCAAAAGGCCACAGACCTCGGAGCGGTGGGCATCATTCTGCCGATGGTCGAGTCGATCGAGAAAGTTCGAAATGCCATTAAGTTCGCCAACTACCCGCCGCGCGGCAAGCGCAGCCAGGGCGGTGGCAACTACGGCGCTCTTTGGGGCAGCGACTATCGCGGCATCGCCAACCACAACATGATGATCGTGGCGATGATCGAATCGCCGGCAGGCGTCGATATCGCCGAGGACTTGGCGAAGGAGCCCGGCGTCGACGTGATCTTCGTCGCCTCCACGGACCTGGGCAGCTTCACCGGCTTGCGGCAGGGCGATCCGAAGTACGAAGCTTTCGTTACCCGTGTGCACGACGCCGTTTTGAAGCACGGCAAGATTCTGGCCGGCCCGCTTGCCTGGCGCGAACGCCACGGCTACAAATTCTTCCAGGGCCCCGGCGAGGGTTCGCTGATCCGCACGGCCGCCAAGACCGTGTTGAGCGGCGGAGTGGAAGAGGGCGCCAAGAAGGGCGTCGCCGTGATCGAGGGAACGGAAAAGAAGTAGTCTCTATTCGTGACGTAGCGCGGTGAGAGGATCCAATCTCGCCGCGCGCATCGCGGGCAGCAGGCAGGCGGCGAGTCCGACGCCCAATAGGCAGGCGGAGACCGTGCCGAATGTCAGCGGGTCGTTGGGCGCCACGTTAAAGAGTAGCGTCGACATGAGCCGGCAGGCGGCCAGTGCGGCCCCAAGTCCCAATGCCCAGCCGAGGCCGAGTTGGACCAGGCCCCGGCGAAGGACCAGCCGCAATATCGTGGCGCGATCCGCGCCCAGCGCCACGCGAACGCCGATCTCCCTCGTCCGCCGGCCCACAGAGTGCGCGATGACCGCGTAGATTCCGACAGCCGCCATGCCCATGGCGATCGCCGCGAACAGCGAGAACAGCGTGCCGAAGACGCGGAGGTGCCACCGGTTCCGGTCGAAAAACTCGTACAGCGTCATCATGTCGGCGAGCGGCAATTCGGCGTCGATTCCCTGCACCTCCCGCCGTACCGCCGCGCCGAGCGCGCTGGGGTTCCCGCTCGCCCGCAACAGCACGAACATCCCCCGGTACGATTCGCTCCGGTAGGGAACGAACGCCACCGGATTGGGCGCGGACTGATTAAAGCCGCCCTGCTGGCGAATATTCGGCACCACACCGATCACGGTCATCCACGGTTTCGGTTCGCCGCCCTCCGGGTAAAACCGGACCCGCTTGCCGACGGCGTCCTGGCCGGAAAAGAACCGGTCCGCAAAGTGCTGCGTGACCACAACGCCCTCCTGCCCCGGCAAGCCGTCGGAATCGGCGAACTCGCGGCCCCGGGTGAGCGTCACACCGAGAGTCGAGAAGTAGTTTGGCGCGGCGACGACGATATACGACATCGGGCGGTCCTCCCGCCGGAGACTCTCCTGACCCTGCGTCTCGACGCGCCAATCGCTGCCGCCCGAACCCGGCGGCGACGAGATGTACGATACGATCTGTACACCCGGCAACGAGGCTAGGCGCGGAGTCAGGCCTTCGAAGAACTGTTGCCGCAACTCCGGCGTGGCGTAGCGCGAGTTCGGCAGGTTGACGCGTGAACCGAGGATGCGTTCCGAGGGGATGCTCTTCCACTCGGCGTAGGCGTTCACGAAGCTCCGGATCATCAATCCCGCACCGCTCAGCAGAACGACGGCCAAGGCGAACTGAAA
>VFZO01000040.1 GCA_016871155.1 Acidobacteriota bacterium
CTTCCACGCGGTGCAACAACTCCGGCAGCCGCTTCTTCAACTCGCTAACTGGAATGCTGTAGGCCTTCGACATCTCCTTCTTCTCCGCAGCGGTGGCGTGCGGAAGTTTGGCGAGATCGACCATCAAATGTTCGCGCTTGGGCAGGAACTCGTGCAGGGGCGGGTCCAGGGTACGGATGACGACCGGATAGCCCTTCATCGCCTTGAACAGACCGGCGAAGTCGGAGCGCTGCATGGGCAGCAGCTTCTTGAGCGCGGCTGTGCGGCTCTTCACGTCCTTGGCCAGAATCATGGCCTGCACGAACGGCAGGCGATCCTCCGCGAAGAACATGTGTTCGGTGCGGCACAACCCAATACCCTCGGCGCCGAAGCGGCGGGCTGCCAGGGCATCGCGCGGAATATCGGCGTTCGCGCGAACGCCGAAGTTGCCGCGGAACTCGTCGGCCCACCCCATGAACTTGGCCAGTACACCGGACTTGGTGTCGGGCTCACTCGTCTTGGCCTGGCCCAGGTAGACTTTGGCCGTGGTTCCGTCGATCGAGAGCCAATCGCCTTCCTTCACCGTGACGGTTTTGCCGCCGGAGGTGATTGTGCACTTTCGCCCTTTTTCGTCGATCGAGATTTCGCCCGCACCGACGATGCACGGCCGGCCCATGCCGCGCGCCACTACCGCGGCGTGGGAGGACTTGCCGCCGATGGCCGTTAGAATTCCCTTGGCCGCATCCATGCCGGCGATATCGTCCGGCGTTGTTTCCTTGCGCACCAACAAGGCCGGGGATTTCTTCGCCATTTCCACGGCTTCCTCCGCCGAGAAGGCCACGCGGCCCACGGCGGCGCCCGGCGACGCCGCGATGCCGGTGGTAAGCAACTGCAGCGACTTGAGTGAAGCAGCGTCGAACACCGGGTGCAGGAGTTGATCCAACTGCGCCGGCGCCACGCGCATCACCGCTTCCTTTTTGGTGATGAGGCCTTCCTCGCACATGTCGACAGCGACCTTCACGGCAGCGGGCCCCGTGCGCTTACCGTTGCGAGTCTGCAGCATGTAAAGCACGTTGTCCTCGACAGTGAACTCGAAGTCCTGCATGTCCTTGTAGTGCCGCTCCAGCATCTGTGTGGTGTCGAACAACTGCTGGAACACGCTGGGCATGATCTTCTTCAGATCCATGATCGGCTCTGGCGTCCGGATACCGGCTACCACGTCTTCGCCCTGCGCGTTCACCAGGAACTCGCCGTAGAAGATCTTGTCGCCGTTGCCGGGGTCGCGCGTGAAGCCGACGCCTGTGGCGGAGGTGTTGCCCATGTTGCCGAACACCATCGCCTGGATGTTGGCCGCGGTGCCGATGGAATCCGGAATCTTTTCCATCTTCCGGTAGTAGGCTGCCTTGTCGTTCCACCAGGAGCGGAAAACGGCGTTGCGTGCGAGCGTCAATTGCACCTTGGCATCCTGCGGGAAGGGCTTGCCGGTTTCCTTTACGTAGATCTTCTTGTAGTCCTCGACGATGGCCTTCAGATCGGCGGCGGTGAGATCAGTGTCGAGCTTAATCTTCATCTTCGCCTTGCGCGCGTCGAACACATGGTCGAACTTCTCCATGTGGATATCCATGGCGACTTCGCCGAACATCTGCAGAAAGCGGCGATAGCAGTCATAGGCAAACCACTCGTTGCCGGTCTTCTGCGTCAGACCCACCACGGTCTCGTCGTTCATGCCGAGATTCAAGATGGTGTTCATCATGCCGGGCATGGAGAACCGCGCGCCCGAGCGAACGCTCAGCAGCAACGGATTCTTCGGGTCGCCCAGTTTCTTGCCAAAGGTCTTTTCGAGCTTGGCGAGCGCTTTGTCGACCTGCTCCTCAATCTCCTCGGGAACGTGTTGATTGTTCTCAAAGTAGATGTTGCAGACTTCGGTGGAAACGGTGAATCCCGGAGGCACGGGCACGCCGGCGGTGGTCATCTCCGCCAGTCCGGCGCCTTTGCCGCCCAGAATCTCCTTCATCTTTCCGTTTCCGTCGGCTTTTCCGCCGCCGAAGCTGTACACGTATTTCTTCATCCAAATGCTCCTGTTCAGGTAGTTGAAACTAGCTTGTGACGATCTCCGAGAAATCGGCGATCGAAGAGAACTTCGCTTCGAGATCGCGCAGAAACCGGTACCGGTTTTCGCGGACCTTCTCGTCCGGGTCATTGACCAGGACTTTTTCGAAAAACTTGTCGACGTGAGGACGCAGCGCGGCAATGGCCGCCAGGCGCTCGGCATAGCCGCCGGTGCGTTCCGCGGCTTGCTGGGCCGCGGCGGCCAGGGTCTGCTCCGGTTCGGTAAACAGCGCGACGTCCATCGCGCCTTCGCCGGCGCGACCGCCTTGCGTCACGATGTTTTTGATGCGCTTGAATGCGGCGGCCAGGGGTTCGAAATTCTCGGTGGGCCGGACGGCTTTGACGGCTTCCAGCCGCGCCTGCGTGTCCCGAAGATCGGCAAAGCCGGCCGCCAGGACGGCATTCACTTCGTCGTAGGCGAACCCGCGCACTTCGCGGAAGTAGTACTCGATGCGCTCACGGAAGAAGGCGGCAAGATTCTCGTCGCCCCCGGTCAAGCCGGGCAAGGCAACCTGCAATGAACCCTCCGCGAGGACTTTCACCACGCCTTGTGCCGCGCGGCGAAGCGCAAAAGGATCTTTGGAGCCGCTGGGAATCATGCCGACTCCAAAGCAGGAGCGCAGTGTATCGATCTTGTCGGCGACGCTCAGGGCCTGGCCGGCCGGCGTAGAAGGAATCGAATCCTCCATCGACAGCGGCTTGTAGTGTTCGTAGATCGCCTTCGCGACGGCCTCGCTTGCACCCTGGGTCTTGGCGTAAAGTCCGCCGACGATGCCCTGCAGGTCGGTAAACTCTTTCACCATCTCCGTCGTCAGGTCGGTCTTGCAGAGACGAGCCGCGGCCGCGGCGTCCTCGCCACCGAGTTCGCGGGCCAGCGCTACAAGACGATCCGTCTTTTCCAAATAGTTGCCGACCTTGGCCTGAAACGTGACATGCGAAAGATCGTCCATGCGATCAGCCAAAGGCTTCTTCTGGTCGACATCGTAGAAGAACCGGGCGTCGTTGAAGCGGGCGCGTAGCACGCGCTCGTTGCCGTTGACGACGTGTCCTTCGGGATCGGAGGGAATGTTCATGATCGCGATGAAGTTCGGTGCCAAACTGCCATGCGCGTTTTCCACCGAGAAGTACTTCTGGTGATGCCGCATCACGGTCACCAGCACCTCGGAAGGAAGTGTTAGGTAGGAAGCATCGAACCCGCCCAAGATTGCCGTCGGATACTCGGTGATGTAGGTGAGCACCTCGAGCAGCTTGGCATCGCCCTTTGCTTTGAGCCCCTTGGCCGCTGCGACCGCTGCGACTTCGGCCTCAATCTTCGCCCGCCGCTGCGCGGCTCTAACGATGACGAAGTTCTGTTCGAGTACCGCTTCGTAATTCTCTACCGTGACAGCGAGAGGACCGCGCACACCCAGACGGCGATGTCCGTATGTGACGCTGCCGGATGTCACGCCGGCGCAATCGAACTTCACGACCTCGGAACCGAGCAGCGCCACAATCCAGCGAATAGGCCGGATGAAACGTGGGCCGCCCAGCGACGGCCAGTACATCGTCTTCGGCCACGGGATTGAAGTAATGAGCCCGGGTAGCGTCTCTGCCAGAACTTCGCCCATCGCTCGTCCCGGAGTTTTTTTGACGAAGCTCCAGTACTTGCCTTTCGGCGTTTCGGTGATCGCGAGAACTTCCAACTTCACGCCTTGCTTGGCGCAGAAGCCTTCCAGCGGCTTCCCGCTTACGGAAGCCGGCGGACCGGTAACCAGTTCTTCCTTGTCCGCGGTGCGCGCTTCGAGCGACGCACGCAGCATCAGGCGGCGGCCGGTGCCGTCGACGCTCACATTGGCGCCGTCAAACTTGTCGCGCAAGTGGCCGAGTGCGGACGGAATCATCCAGTCCGGAATCTCCTCGCAGCCGATCTCAAGAAGAAAAGGAAGCATCACGCCACCGCCCGGTACTTCTCTTGATCCAGAAACGCCTGCGCCACACCGACGGCCAGTTTTCGCACGCGGGCGATGACGCCGACGCGCTCGGTCACCGAAATCGCGCCGCGGGCGTCGAGGAGATTGAAGAGGTTCGAACACTTCAACACGTTGTCGTAAGCGGAGAGCAGAGGAAACCGGCGCTTCGCCGCATCTTCCAAACCCTCGACGCGATAGCCGTCGATCAGGCCTTGCGCCTCGGCTTCATACTCGCCCAGCAGCCGCCAAAGGCGATCAACAGACGCCATTTCGAAGTTATAGACCGATTGCTGCAACTCATCGAAATACCGCACGTCGCGGTACTTGAAGCCGGGTGCCCAGGTGATGTCGTACACGCTCTCCACACCTTGCAGGAAGGCGACAATACGTTCGAGTCCGTAGGTAATTTCGGCCGGGACGTGATCCAGGTCGACACCGCCGCATTGCTGGAAATACGTGAACTGGGTGATCTCCATGCCGTCGAGCATCACCTGCCATCCAATGCCCCAGGCCCCCAGAGTCGGCGACTCCCAGTTATCCTCTTCGAGCTTGAGGTCGTGCTTGGAGAGATCGATGCCGATCGCCTCAAGTGATCCCATATAAAGGTCCAGCACTTCGGCCGGCGTAGGCTTCAAGATTACCTGCAACTGCTGATGCTTGTACAAACGGTTGGGATTGTCACCGTAGCGGCCGTCGGCCGGCCGACGGCTGGGCTGCACATAGGCAACGTTGTATTTTTGAGGGCCCAGCACGCGCAGAAATGTGGACGGCGCCATGGTTCCAGCGCCCACTTCGGTATCGTAGGGCTCCTCAATGATGCAGCCGCGATCCGCCCAATACTTCTTCAGCTTAAAAATTGTTTCCTGAAACGTGTCCATTTGGGATTGAGAACTACAGCGTCTCCAGCACGCGGGCCGTGTGCAAACGGCGCTCCACGTGCCCTTCAATGACGTTGACCAACGCTCGCCGCAGATCGCGCGCCGTCTCGCGCGTCCACTCTCTAGGTTGCAGGTTGCCGATCGGCGTTGTTAGCATCTCTTTGGCAATTTCGCGGGACTCCTCGCTGACACGCAGGCTGGGCAGGAAGCCCGACAGCCGGACCGACCACAGGCTGAAGTAGAGGACGGACAGCCAGGGTCCCTGCGCCATCCCGGCGCGAAGCTGATCCAGCACGGCGCTGAGTAATCGGAAGAATTTTTCGTTGGGTTCGTGCGGCGGCAGCAAGTGTTCACTCAGTTCGGCGAAATAATCGAGCGCCACGCCGGAGGGATAATCGCTGGCTAAGTTGAATTGGCTTGTGATGAGATCGCAGCTATTCAACCGGACCAGTTCTACGTTCTCCCGCTCGGTATAATGCATCCGAATCTGGGAGAGCCGTTCCAGTCCAGAGCCGAAGGAATTCTTCAGCCGCCTTGCGCCTCGCGCCACCCCTCGCAACTTTCCCTGATCGCGCGTGTAGAAACTGACAATCAGGTCCGCTTCCCGGAACGGGTAGCATCGGAGAGTGAACGCTTCGCTGACCTTGGACGGCAATGGACCTCAGTCCTGAAACGACGTAGAACTTCTAGGCTACCATAGCCCTTTGTCCCTACTTTCATGCCGAAACTCTACGATCTATTCCGGGAACGTGTCGCCGCCGGGGCTCCCATGGGCCTCTACGACACCCTGGGAATCAAACTCGAACATCTCGCGCCCGGCGAAGTGACCGTGTCCATGGAAGTGCACGAAGGGCTGCACAACTTCCAGGGGACCATGCACGGCGGCGTTTACTGCGACGTAGCCGACCTGGCCATGGGAGTGGCGTTCTTCTGCTCCCTCGAAGAAGGCGAGGCCATGACGACGCTCGAGTTAAAGATCAACTACCTGCGTCCCGTGTCCGAGGGCCGGATCGCCGCTTCCGCAAAGGTCGTCAACAAAGGGCAAACAACGGGCTTGGTCGAGTGCGACATTCGCGACGAACAAGGCCGTCTGCTGGCTCGCAGTTCCTCCACCTGCTACATTTTCCGCGGAGCGAAGGCCGAGGCGTCGATCCAAAAAATGTCCGGCTGGATCAAATAGATGCCCCTTTTCGCCCTCACGATCCTAGTCTCCGCTTTCCTACTTTTCCAAGTTCAACCCATCATTAGCAAAGCCATTCTTCCCTGGTTCGGCGGCGCGGCCGGCGTTTGGAACACGTGCATGCTGTTTTTCCAGGCAATGCTGCTGGGCGGCTACACGTACGCGCACTGGCTGCAAGGGCAACCGGCGGCGCGCCAACGAAAAACACACGCCTCGCTGCTGGCGGTCAGCCTGCTGATGCTGCCTATCCTGCCTTCGGCCTCCTGGAAACCGTCGGGCACCGAGGAACCCACCTGGCGAATCCTCGGGCTGCTCGCCTCGACTATCGGCCTGCCGTATTTCCTGCTCTCGACCACCAGCCCGCTCTTGCAGGCTTGGTATGTGCGCGCGAATAAAGCGGGGATTCCGTGGCGGCTTTTCGCTCTCTCCAACGCGGCCTCTCTGGGCGCATTGCTCACCTACCCGGTCCTGGTGGAACCGGTGCTCAGCGTTCCGCAGCAGGCCTGGATCTGGTCCGGAGCCTTCATTCTGTTCGCTGTGCTCGGGATTACCACGTCCTGGAAGTACGCCGCCGATCCTGAACCGCGGGCCGCCACGGAAGAAGGCGAAGCGCCGTCGTTGGGCCTGCGCCTGCTGTGGATTGGCCTGGCCGCTTGTGCCAGCATCTTATTGCTGGGAGTGACGACGTACATGGTGCAGGATGTGGCGTCGATTCCATTTCTTTGGATCGTGCCGCTGGCGATCTACCTGGTCACGTTCATACTGAGCTTCGAGACGTCGCGCGCATACTACCGCCCTGTATTTTTGGTCCTGCTAATTGCCGCGCTGTACGCAATGGCAAAAGTGTTGGACCACGACGCGGACGACTGGACGTTGACCGTCGCTCAAAACGTGTCGCTCTGCGCGGCCGTTCTATTCATCTGCTGCATGGTCTGCCACGGAGAGCTGGCTGGGCTGAAACCAGCGCCCAGGTACTTGACGGGCTACTACGTATCGCTGTCTGTGGGTGGCGCGGCCGGCGGACTGTTCGTAGGCCTGGTCGCGCCCCTGATATTCAACGCCTACTACGAACTGAACATCGGATTGTGGCTGTGCGCCGCACTGGCCACGATCGTCTTCGCGCGCAACAGTGCCGGCGATACCTTGGGGAAGGCCGCGCTGCTGGGGTTTCTGATAGGCCTGGGCGCCTACGGGGCGTGGATGGTCAAGATCAAGAAGGCGGAGCTCGGCAGTGTGGAATTGGCGGTCCGTAATTTCTACGGGCATCTGCACGTCAGCCGTTACGGGAACGACGGCGATCCCAGCGCCACGCGCCAACTCGTCCACGGGCAGATCAACCATGGCACCCAACTCCTGGACCCGGCGCGCCGCATGGAACCCGTCAGCTACTTCTGCAAGACCTCCGGAGCGGGCCGCGCGCTGTTGACGCGCGACGAAAAACCGATGAAGGTTGGCGTGCTCGGCCTGGGCTGCGGTGCGCTGCTGGGCTACGCGAAAGCGGGTGACGAATACCGAATCTACGAGATCAACCCGCTGGTGTTTGAAATCGCCGATAGCCGTTTCAGCTTCACCCGGGAGACCCAGGCCAAGATCTACAGGGTGTTGGGGGACGCCCGGCTTTCGTTGGAGCGTGAGGAACCGCAGCGGTTCGACCGCCTGTTCATGGATGCCTTCTCCGGAGACTCTATTCCGGTGCATCTGGTCACGCATGAGGCCTTCGACCTCTATTTCCGCCACCTGAAGCCGGACGGGATCGTCGTTGTGAACATCACAAACAGCTACCTGGATCTTTTGCCCGTGGTAACCAAGGCGGCAGCGGCGTTCGGCAAAGTGGTGGTTGAGATCGAGGACACACCGTACGAAGGCGACGAGGAGTGCTACATTTCTCACTACGCGCTGGTGATGTCGCCGGAAAAACTCGCCGCCACGCCGGCACTTCTCAAGGACGCCGCGCAGCCGAAGCCGGACGAACATTTCCGCGAGTGGACAGACGCCTTTTCGAATCTGCTGGCCATCGTGAGAAGATAGCGACACTCCGCATGGCCTGGTACGCGCTAACCATTTTCCTGTCCTCGTTTCTGCTGTTCCAAGTGCAGCCGATTATCGCCAAGATTATTCTTCCCTGGTTTGGCGGTTCGGCAGCCGTTTGGAATACCTGCATGTTGTTCTTTCAGGCGGCCCTGCTGGGAGGCTACACCTACGCGCACGTGCTGTTCAGCAAAGCGCCTGGCCGCAAACAGTTCCAGTGGCACGCCGGACTCCTGCTGGTGAGCCTGGCGGCACTGCCCATCCTGCCCAGTTCTCGCTGGAAGCCGTTGGGGGGAGAGGAGCCTGTCTGGCTGATCCTCGGCCTGCTTGCAGCCACTATCGGACTTCCCTACTTCCTGCTCTCGACAACCGGGCCGCTGCTGCAAGCCTGGTACTCCCGGGCGAACGCTGGTGCCGTTCCCTACCGGCTCTTCGCCCTGTCGAATTTCTCGTCGTTGCTGGCATTGATCAGCTATCCGCTTTTTGTCGAGCCATCGCTCGAGATCGAGGCCCAGGCGTGGATCTGGTCCGGCGGCTATGTATTGTTCGCACTCACCTGCGCCTGGGTTTCATACCGGGCCCGTGACGACCGGAGCGCCCCAGCCGGGGACAACTCCGAAGATCCTCCCGCCGAAGCTCCGTCCGCCAGACTTCGCCTGTTGTGGGTCGGGCTGGCGGCTTGCCCGTCGGTGCTGCTGCTCGCAGTGACCACGCATTTGACACAGGACGTGGCCGCGATCCCCTTCCTTTGGATCGTCCCTCTTATCCTGTATCTACTCAGCTTTATCCTGACGTTCGAGACGGACAAGATCTACTGGCGGCCGCTGTGGATACTGCTGCTGGCAACCTCGCTGGGATTCGTTCTTCGAATGGAGATGGACGAGCCGCCTGAGGTCGGCATGATCTGGCTGATCGCGGCGACCTCCGGCGCGATGTTCGTCTGTTCAATGGTGTGTCACGGCGAATTGGCCAGCCTGAAACCGCACCCGCGCTACCTCACCAGCTTTTACGTGTCGTTGAGCGTCGGCGGCGCACTGGGCGGGTTGTTCGTCGGCCTGCTGGCGCCGATGTTCTTCAACGCCTATCACGAATATCCCATCGGCTGGTGGCTGACGTTCGCGTTGTTCCTGGCGGCGATCGCACACAAGGACGCGGCGATTCTGCTGCAAGGCAGGGGCCTGATCGTCCTGACGATTCTTCTGGTCATGCTCGGAGTTTACGGCGGCGCATGGACCAACGTACAACGCAAATTCCTGCGGGGCTACCGCATAACGGCGCGCAATTTTTACGGCACGCTCCGTGTGCAAGACGAAGGCGACCTTCACGACAAAACGCTGCTTCGGCAGCTCCTGCACGGTGTGATCAATCACGGCCATCAGTATTTGCATCCAGACCGCCGGCGCGAGGCGACGACCTACTACTGCAAGGAGAGCGGCGCCGGAGCTGCCATCCTGAGCCGCAACGAGATGGTGCCGCACAAGGTGGGCGTCATCGGCCTGGGCACCGGCACACTCGCGGCCTATGGCCGGATCGGTGACGAATACCACATTTTCGAGATCAACCCGCTGGTGCCGCAACTGGCCCGGGCCGAGTTCAGCTTCCTGAATGAGTCGCGCGCCAAGGTCGAGATCCACATCGGCGATGCACGCCTGACCCTGGAGCGCACGCCGCCAATGCAACTGGACGTCATCGCCGTTGACGCATTTAGCGGCGATTCCGTGCCGGTCCACCTGCTGACGCGCGAAGCCATGCGCCAATACGACCGCCACATCGCCAGGGACGGCATCATCGCCGTGCACATCTCAAACCGCTACCTGGATCTGGAACCCGTGATACGTGCCGGCGCCGACTCGATCGGCAAAGCCGCCCTCGAGTTCTCCGACGAGCGCGAGGAGGGCGACGAGCAGTGCTACGGGTCAACCTGGATTTTGGTGATGAGCCAGGAGACGCGCAAGGCCAAGGAGGCGTTCCTGCGTGCCGGCACCGAGATCAAATTGCCAGCAAACTTCCGTACTTGGACCGACGGCTTCTCGAACCTGATCGGCGTTCTGCGCAAGAAGTAGGCCCCGGCCGGGCTGGAGCGGCTTCTGTTATAGTAGGGGCATCCTGACAAAAGGATCCCGTCCGTCCCCAAAAACGGACGTCGAACTAGGCGTTTCGGAGCATCCGCCCGGCCGCTTAGGGTGCCGCATCGGAAAAGGGATTGGCAAGTTGATAAGGCCCCTTTTCCGATGCGGGTTGCCCCGAACGAAACTTCCGTTGGGGCTCGCGGATCTGGCGCCTGCCGCCGCCGGGTCGAACTGTCCGCTTGAACAATTCGCGCTCCGCTCCGAACCGGGCCCGCGTCCATCATACCCAGCCCGAAGCGCCAGCCGGTTGCCGGTACCATTGGGGAAAAAAGATCCGCGGAGAGGGTTTTTGAATCAGAAGTTGGAAAGATCGTGAATCGGAATTTTCACAGCCAACCGGTGGGAACCAAAAAAAGGCCCTCTGAACCGACCAACCAACGATTGGAAGGAGCGGTTCTAAACTTTTTACCGGCTCCCGCAAGCACGCTTGATTCAGCCCGCCCGCTTCGTTCGTTTGTCGTGTCAATCCAGAGGGTTGGTTACAAGATTGACTTCATCAATTCACGTCAGTACCCAGCAAGTGGGTAACCAACAGATCTATTCCAGCAAAGTGTTGAAAATAAATCAAGTGGGTTGTCACGTAAAGTTTGTATACGAACCCGGTGGACGCGCGGGTGTGTCATTGTGACACAATCGGTTTTGTGACCTCTTTGTCGCGCCGCTCGGCGCTCGGCATGCTTGCGGCAACGGCCACCAAGGCCCAATCCGTACAATCGACCATCGAAGAAGAGTTCCAGCCCTACAACGACCACCCGAGGCTTTTTCTCAACGCGCGCCGGTTGCGGCTGCTGAAAAGAGAACGGGAGCGCGGCTCGGCGAGGTGGACGCAATTTGAAACCCTGGTAGCCGGCAAGGCGCAAATGCCGGAGTCCGGCTTCGCCCATTCGCTCTATCACATCGTCAGCGGTTCAGCCGAATTTGGAAAGCAGGCCGTGGCGTTCGCGCAGAAAACGGACGACATCCGGCAGGCGGCCCTGGTGTTCGACTGGTGCCAGGGCTTGATTACCGATCCCGGCATCGCCAACAAGCTCAGGAAGTTCCTGGCCGCCCCGGCAGTAAAACAGGACATCCCGTCGATGCGGGACCGGGCGATTGCCGCCATTGCACTAGCGCAGCACGCCCCCGACCCTTCGAAACACGAACTCGAACGCATTGTCAAGCAGTGGTGGCGGAAGGAAATCGCTCCCGGGCTGCGTTCCGGCAAGTTCTTTTATCCGAGGGAAGACAGCTACGCGCTGTTCGAACTGCTGCACGCGGTCCGCGACAACACCCAGATCGACCTTCGGGAAGACGCGCCGCGGTACTTCAAGGAACTTCCCGCCTATCACATCCTGAGCTATTACCCGGCAACGTTCCCGGCGGCCGAGAACGAGTACCGAGTCCCTTTCTACGACGGGGAAGGCGAGCCGAATCTCTACGTCTCGGCGCTGTCCCGGGCGGCGGATCTCTCCATGGTCGCCTTCGACACCAACGCCCAGGAGACGCAGTTCGTCCAAGGGTGGTTGATTCACGACCGTTTCATGCTGCGCGGCACGTTCGGCATTCCGTACGAGTTCCTGTGGGCCAACCCGTATCAACCCGGCCTTAGCTACTATCACTTGCCGTTGTCCATGCACCACGCCGACTCCGGACGGCTCGCATTGCGGTCCAGTTGGGAGGACGACGCCACCTGGTTTCACTACGCTCAGGGGAAGGTGCAATTTTTTGAGGATGGGCGCCGGAAGGAGCGCTCCATGCGGTCGCCCGCACCGGTTGAGATCGGCGGCACGGTCGTGTATTTCGGCCGCGACGAGATGAAGTTCCAGCCATTGAACGCCGAGAATCAGCGAACCTTCGTCATTGGACTCAATCCTCACGGCCGCTACGATGTTGAGATCGACGACGAGGAGATCATCGAGCGCACCAGCGACGCCGGCGGCATTTTGGAGTTCGATTTTCCGCCGATGCAGGATCGCACGGTGCGAATTCGAAAGGTCAGCCTGCCGGCCTGATCAGAAATTGAGACGCAGCGCCAACTGCATTTGACGCGCCGTGCCGGTACCGATCGTCCGGTTCAGCCCGGAGGTCACCAGTCCGAAACTCGCGGGTGAAGTGAGTGTTACGCCCGGATTCCCGGCTTGCACGCGGTTGAAGAGATTGAAGCCTTCCAGACGCACGACCAGCGTCTTCTTTTCCGCGATCGCCAAATTGCGCTGCAGTGAGAAGTCCACCTGGACCAGGCCCGGACCCGTTCCAATGGTGCGGCCCGCATTGCCCCATTGTCCATTCGGCGGAATCGTAAAGGCCGCGGGATTAAACCACTGTGTGAATGTCGGCCCGCCTTCCGGATATAGAGGGACACCCAGGACACGATTCGGGCGCTGGTTCGACGTATTTCCGTCCGGGACGGCCGCCGCCGAACGAGCGATTCCCACGGTCAGCATTCGTCCGGTCCGCGCGGTCCAGATACCGCTTGTTTCCCATCCTCCGAAAACCTTCGCCCCGGCGCCGCTCTGCAGGTACTTCTTGCCGGGACCAAAGGGCAGGTGGTAGATCCAGTTGCTGGTAATTGTGTGGCGGATATCCTGCGCGCTGTTGCCGCGGTCGCAGCGGCGGCACGCCGCGATCTGCGGTTGCGCGCCTTCGCCGCCACCCAGATTGCCGTCATTGATCGAATGGGACCACATGTACTCGCTACTCCACAGGACGCCGCGGCCCACGCGCCGGTGGAGCGACAGCTGCATCGCGTGGAAGTTGCTTTTGCCGTCCTGGCGCTTCTCATCCATGCGTCCGAAAGTTGGCAGTGGCCGCTGGCGCGTCACCGGATCGATATTGTTGATGAACTGCCTGGCGAACAGCTTGACGCCGGAACTGCCGGTGTAGCCCACCTGGCCCATAAATCCGGCCGGCAACTGCCGTTGAATCGATAGACCCCATTGAGCGCTGTACAGGTCCCGGCGGTCCCTCTGCAGGGAGCGCGGCGATACGCCAATGTCCCGGGCGAGCCGCAGAAACGGAGTCACCGGATAGGCCAGGCCGGGCGCTTCCACCGTGGTCAGCGACAACCGCTCCGCCAGGTTGTCGAGCGCGGTATTCACATCGTCGATCTGTCCCGGGCCATGATAAATCCCGGCGCCGGTTCGGATGACAGTCTTGCCCAAAGACCATGCCAGTCCAACGCGCGGATCGAAGTTGTTCCGGTCCGGTGCATACCAGCTTGTCCCGGCCGGACAGAATCCACGGCAGGCATTGAGATCGAAAACGCGGTACCGGTCGTTCACCTCGCGATTCACTCCGTAGTATTCGTACCGCATGCCAAGGTTCAGAGTCAGGTTTGACCGCAACTTCCAATCGTCCTGAACGAACCCGAAGTAGTACCATTTGCGCGTGCCGAGGACCGCGTTTCCACCCGTGACCGACACCGAGTCCACCCGGTTGTCGAGCAGCGTCTGGCGGCTGGCGTACGTCACCGACACCGAGTCCAGTGCCGGGTCCGCCACGTTGACGTGCGCCCGCCGCACTTCGCCGCCGATCTTGATCGTATGGCTCCCGCGGTTAATCGCGATGTTGTCGTTGATCGAATACGATGTCCCAGCCTCAATCAACAACCCGGTCTGGTTCAGCGTGGAGAACCCTGCCACGGCAACACTCGACGTCAGCGGACCATTCGTATTCCTCCGTAGAGTCGAACGGTTAAAGCCGATTTTCGCTTCGTTGACGACAGTGGGAGTGAACACACGCTGATACTGAACGATGAAGTTGGAAGGCCGGAAGTTGTCGTTCTGGGTGTCGATCGGATTCACACTCCTCGGAGCGTTGATCACACCGTTGTCGATGTTGTAGCGCGAGAAGATAGAGTTGTTGTCGTTGAAGCGGTGATCCACGCGAATCGCGCCGGAGTTTTCTTCCCAACGCTGGCTGCGGTTGGCCCGGACGCGATCGATGTCCGCGGTCGACGTCGTCTCGGTACCCAGGGGATACGCGGCGACGATCTCCCGGATGCCGGGATTTACAGCCCGCGTCCGGAATGCCGCGCTTGGCACATCGTTCACAAGCGTCTGCGAAACGCGCTGCTGTAATCCCTCATAGTTGGCGAAAAAGAACGTTTGGTTCTTGCGAATCGGACCACCGGCGTTGCCGCCGAACTGATTCAATCGGAACGGCTGTTTGGCGGAGTCGAACGGATTACGGGCGTCAAGTCTGTCGTTTCGGAAGAACTCGAACAGGCTGCCGTGGAACTCATTGGTGCCCGATTTCGACACCAGATTCACCTGACCGCCGGCGCCGCCGCCGGATTCGGCGGAATACAAAGCCGAATTCACGCGAAACTCGGCGATCGAATCCGTGCTGATCACCAGCCGCAGCGCGGATTCCTGGCGCGGGTCCTTCACGCCTGTTGCGTCCAGGCCATCAAAGGTCCAGTTGTTATCGTCCCGCGCCCGGCCTACGAATCGAATGGTCTGTTGGCTGCCGTCGCCTGTATTGATCGCACCCGGAGCTAACGCCATCAACGACGCCCAGTGCCGGCCGTTCAATGGAATCTCGCGCACCTGATCCGAACCGATCACCGTTCCAATGACTGCGGACGTACTCTCCATGGGAGCCAACACGTCCACGACGGCTACGGTGGTCTCCACGGTGCCAACCTCCAGACGCACGTCCAGCGTCCGGGAATCGCCGACGCCAAGTCGAACGTCTTTGAGCTGAACGGTTCGCATCCCGGCGCGGCTCACCGCTACCCCATACACGCCCACGGGTAGAAGCGAGAGTGCGTAGGAACCGTTTGCCGACGAGGACGCCTCACGCCTGAACCCCGTCTCCGCCGACGTGACCTCAATCCGCGCGCCGGGCACAACGGCGCCCGTCGTATCCGTCACCGTCCCCGACAACGACGCGCGGTCCAGCTGCGCAAAGACCGGAAGCGTGAACACAAAGGCAGCCAAACGAAACCAATTCATACGTCTCCTGAATTGAGCTAGTATAAACGCATCGATCCACGGTTACAATCGGGCCGGGCAAACGATATAGCCTTCCGCCGGATGCCCGTACAGGCGGTTACGTTCCAACCCCCAACGCCACCAATGCAGTGCGAGGAACGCGCACAACACGGCGTCAAGTTGGTCCTCCACGACCTTGAGCGAACCGGTTGCCGGCACCGGAGGCAGGTCCATTTCTTCGATTGGCAATCCTGTCAGCAGCTTCCGGAACCGCCGCAGTTCGCGGGCCCTGGTTGCCCGCGCGCCGCGCTTGTACTTGACGATTCGATCCAGCCCGAATAGTGTGACACTTGCCGCGTGCGGATACACTTCAATCTGGAATCGTTTTCGTGCGGCGTGTTCGTATCCCAGTGCCTCCAGCCCTCCCGCGAACCGCAGGACGCGCGGCGCGAAACCCATTCCTAGATGCGCCGGGTGGCAGCCCGCGTGATAACGGCGGTAGTCCTGATTCAAATGCTTCTCCGCCTCCCGCGTTCCCGATGTATTGCGGATCACCAGCGGTGCATCAACCGCGACGCCCTCTGCGGGAAAGCCGCTCACCCAACGCAAAACGTCCGCATGTGTTTCCAGCCGGTCCAACTCAACTAGGCGCGCACTCTCCCCGTCGAAGTGCAAAGCGGCGGCACCGCTTGGTTTTTCATACCAGCCGAGATCGATTCCGAGAAAGATAAATTTCCCACGGACCGCCATGCTCTTCTTCCTACTTGCCCCCGGCTGGCCCCAGGCACGCCGGCACGGGTACAGCGTGAGGCAGCGGGCTGATCCCAACGCCCAGCGCGCGAATTTGCGGCACGGCTTTAAACCCCGTTCCACGGACATCCGCCTGATGCAACGCACAGGCGGCGGGCAAGCGGCCGGTACCAGCACCGCGGATCAGTGCATGCGGCTTCAACGGACCGGCAGCGTAACTGCCTCCGAACTTAGCTTGTCGCCCACCCGCAACTGCAAGCGCCGGTCGCCGCCCGCCAGTCCTTCCGGCACAACGAAGTTCACCTGCATCACGCCGGCGACTTGGCCAGGCGCGCCACCGGCGTAGGCAGGCACAATCTCCCGCCCGTCGATCACGACGCGCACGGGCAGCTTCGGCCGGGGCAGCGGCACGGCGGCGGGACGGCCATCCACTCCGGCGGGATCCGTGGCGCCCTCGCCCGTCGCGAACAGAATCAGTATTTCGCCGGCAATGGCCGGCTCGGCGGATGTGACGAACGCGCCGCTGGCGCGCGTCACGGCGCCGGCGCCGGCACCGGTCGACGACTGCGTGAAAATCCCGGGTGCGGAGGCCAGCACGGGAATCGCGACTCCCGTGGAAACCCGGCCCTCAAACTCCACCTGGACGATCACTTCGCGCTTTCCCTCCACGTCATAGGGAACGACTGCGCTCACCTGCTGCGTCGCCGCGAGTATCATCGCTCCCGGCGTGCCATCGAACAGGACCCGTGTCCCGGCAAGCCGCGTCGCAACAAACCCGCGCCCGTCCAACTGCAGAGACGCCGTCGACGATGCCATGTTCTGCCCGAAGATCGTGAGCATTTGGCCGGGGGCTATGCCGCCTTCCACGCCCACGGCGCGAAAACTTGCGGCGTTGGTAATGCCGCCCGCCGGCACCACTGGCGGTGGCGGCGACAGCGGCGCAACCAGCGTGATGAACCCCTCCACAAACTTCGTGTTATCCGCCGCCGCAGCGGCCCGAACGGTAACGGTGGAGCCTACCAGGAGCGTGGCGGGCGCCGTGTAAAGGCCGGTCGAAGTGATGGACCCGACATTGGGCGTCAGCGTCCACACCACCCGCGTATCGGGTCCGCCGCTCACCACCGCGGTGAATTGCTGCGTCTGCTGCGGCCCCAGCGAGGCTGCCCGCGGCGTCATCGTAATCGTAAGCCGGTTCACCAAAGTGACGGCGGCTTGCGCGACCTTTGTGCCGTCCGCTTGGCTGATGGCGGACACGGTCACGACCGGGGACCCGGTGAACGATTGCGGCGCGGTGTAGAGGCCCGTGGATGTAATGGTCCCGATGTCCGGAAAGATCGACCATCGAACCGCCGTGTTTCCGCTATTGGAAACTGTCGCAGTGAACTGCTGGGTCTCACGCGGGCCCAGGGTCGCGCTTACTGGTGTCAACGACACGGAAATTTCGCTCATCAGCGCCACGAAGCCGTCGGCTGCTCCCAGCGGCGCCGAGGCCAGCGACCCGGAAACGCCGGGCAGCGAAGGCGAGTTCGTAACACCCGCCAGCCACGTGCGCCCGGCGCCATCGATGGCGATCGCGTGGACCGTATCGTCGCCGGAACCGCCGAAATAGGTCGAAAACTGTAACAAATTGCCTCCCGCGGTCACGCGCGTGAGAAATCCGTCCACGCCTCCGCGCGGCTCGAACGCTGCCAGCGAACCATCGTTGCGCATGGGGAAATTCGGCGAGCTGGTTGCTCCGGCAATGTACGCATTGCCAATCGAATCCACTGCAAGCGCGTAGGCCTGGTCCTCGCCGTCGCCGCCGAGGTAGGTGCCGTAGACAAGGCTCGAGCCTTGCGGATCCAGCCGTGCGACAAAGGCGTCGGGGGTCAGTGCCGGCACCGGCTGGGCGGCATTGCTCGTCACCGGCAGGTCCGAAGAGATCGTTTGGCCAGCAATGTAGGCGTTTCCACGTCCATCCACGCCAATCCCACGCGCGAACTCGCTGCCCGTACCACCGTAGAAAGTGGAGTATGTCAGGCCGGACCCGTTCGGCAGCAGCTTCGTCACGAACGCATCGGACGCGCCGCGCCGTGTTTTCTGGTAGGCCGCGTCCGTGACAGGGAAGTTCTCCGATCGCGTCTCACCCGTCACATACGCTGCGCCGGCCGCATCCACGGCAACAGCCGCGCCTACATCAATGCCGAAACCGCCTAACAACGTCGAATAAACCAACGATCCTCCGTCGGCCGCCAATTTCGTGACGAAAGCGTCTCCACCGCCGCGCGCCGGCAACGTCTCTCGCGAGGTGGACGGAAAATCCGTCGAATCGGTGCGGCCTGCTACATACACGGCGCCCGCCGTGTCGAGCGCGATGGAGTTGCCCACATCGCTCGCCGCTCCGCCCAGATAGGTGGAATATACGATCTGCGATCCGTTCGGCGCTAGCTTCAGAACAAAAGCATCGGTTATGGCGTTGCCGCCCAACAGGCTCTTTTGCGGCGCATTTGCGCTAACTGGGAAGTTGTTCGAGGCGGTTTGACCGGTGACGTACGCAGCGCCCGTCGCATCCACGGCGATCGCCACGCCGGTATCCACGCTCGAGCCGCCGATGTAGACGCCGTAGACAAGCCCTCGCCCCGATGGATTAATCTTCGCGACAAAGACATCCTGCGAACCAAAAGTCCGCCCGCTGGTCGTCCCTGGAAAATCCACACTCAGGGTCGAACCTGCGACGTAGACGTTGCCCTGAGGGTCCACGGCAATGCCACGCACCTCGTCGGCCAGGCTCCCTCCCAGATATGTTGCGTAGGTCAACACAGGATCGATCACCAGTTCTCGCGAACGATCGTAGGCGCCAACCGCGAATCCGTACTCTCCGCCGCCGAGCGACACGAAACGCGCGTCAATCGAGCGCACTCCTTGCTTCGCAACAGGCCGTTTCCAGACCAGCCCGTTCGGCAGCGCCAACGATCCGTCGGCTGCGATCTCACCGCTCACGCGGAACCGGATTGCCGATGGATCGGCGCCCGGGCCCACCACGAAGTCGTACTCCATTCGCCTTTCGCTGCCGTAGTAAACCAGGTCCACACCCGCGAAAATACCGGAAACGCGAAGGCCCGAGAAAGCCGTGTATGCCGCCCGGGCCGGGCCTTGGTAGGAGTAGATCGCCGCTTGCCGGCCCTCGCCGCGCGCTTTCGCATCGCGGTTGCCCGTCCACCGCAGCTCCGTTGCGCCGGTTCGCGTACCGAGGACCATCCCAGCGCCATCCACCCGCACGGCGTAACCGTTGCCCCGAACCTGGAACACGCCTTCGCCGCGCTGTTCGAACAGGATCGGCGCCTCCACGTTCGCCGCCATCCTGGCGGCCGATATCAATGCGAACAGTACGGCGGTTCTCATTAGGTGTTCTCCGGATTAACGAGTTTACCAACACTCGGGTTGATATACTTGCCAATCAACCGCCATGGAACACAAACTGAATCGCAGATCCCTACTCGCCGCCGCCGGTCTGGGCGCGGCCCCGCTCGCCGCGCAAATCAAACGCGACTGGAGCGGCCAGAACCCGGTCCGCTACCCGGACCCGGACATCGTCGTCATCGACAAGCGTTTCAATAAATACAAGCTCGGCAACACGCCCATTCAGCGCCTGCATACGGGCTGCCTGTGGGCGGAGGGTCCGGCCTGGAGCGGTGTGGGCCGGTACCTCCTGTGGAGCGACATTCCGAACAACATTCAACTTCGCTGGACCGAGGAAACCGGTCATGTCAGCGTATTCCGCAACCCGGCCGGCAACTCCAACGGCAACACGTTCGATTGGGAAGGCCGCCAGATCTCCTGTGAACACGGAACCAGAAAAGTCACCCGCTATGAGCACAACGGATCGGTGACCGTGCTCGCCGAAAGGTTCAACGGCAAACTCTTGAACGCGCCGAACGATGCGGTAGTGGGCCCCGATGGCGCCATCTGGTTCACCGACCCAGGCTACGGCTCGCTGATGTGGTACGAGGGCAACAAAGGCAGCTTGGAATTAAAGGAGGCCGTCTACCGGATCGACAAGTCCGGCAAGATCGAGAAAGCGACGGACGAAATCTTCAAGCCCAATGGCATCTGCTTCTCGCCCGACTACAAGAAGATCTACGTCGCCGACACGGGCGCCACGCACTATCCGGAAGCGCCCAAGGTGATCAAGGTATGGGATATCAACGGGTCGAAGCTCACCAACGGCAAAGTGTTCTGCTCCATGAAACTCGACAACACCGGCGAAGGTCTGGCCGACGGCATTCGCTGCGATGTCGACGGTAACATCTGGGCCAGCGCCGGCTGGGTCGGCGAGAACTACGACGGCGTCCACATCTTCGCGCCCGATGGCCAGCGCATCGGCCAGATCCGGCTTCCGGAAATCTGCTCCAACGTTGCCTTCGGCGGCTCGAAGCGCAACCGCATGTTCATGACCGGCAGCCAGTCGCTGTACTCGGTCTACGTCGAAACCCAAGGCGCCCATTTCTGTTAGCCGTATGAAGATGCGACTCCCCCTGCTCGCCTCCGTAGCCGCCTTCGCCCAACGCGCCGCCGAGTTCGAAACGCGGCCCGCAACGGCTTTCGAAAACGACAAACTGGAACTGCTCGTGCTCAACAAAGGGGGCGCGTTCGCCAGCCTGATTCTAAAGGACGACAGCGAAAAACTGAACCCGATGTGGAATCCCGCCGCGCTGGCCCGCATGACCAAGGGACCGTCCCGGTTCGGGGATTCAATCGGCCACTTCGTCTGCGTCGATGGATTCGGCCCCACCTCGAAAGAGGAGGCCGCCGCCGGACTGCAGGGCCACGGCGAAGCGCACCGTCAGCCCTGGGAAATCGTGGAGAAAGGCCGCAACGGCAATACGCAGTTCATCTCCTGGCGGGCCCGCCTTCCGGTTGTCCAGGAGATCTTCACGCGCAAACTGGAGGTGGTGGACGGCGAGCAGGTTGTCTATGTCGAGAGCTCCCTGGAGAACGAACTCGCGTTCGACCGGCCCATCAACTGGGCCGAACACGGCACCATCGGCTACCCGTTCCTTGCGCCCGGCAAAACGGTAATCGACGCCAGCGTCGGCCGCTGCCAGACGCGTCCGCATCAGAACGTTCCGCCGAACCGCCGCCTGGTTTCCGAAAAGGAGTTTCAATATCCCGTGGCGCCGCTGAAGGCCGGCGGCTCGGCCGATCTTCGCCAGATTCCGAATCCGCCCGACTCGATGGATCACACCGGCTGCCTGCTGGATCCTTCGCGCCGCCTTGGTTTCATTACAGCCATCAACCTCGAAAAACGGATGATGCTCGGCTATCTGGTGCGCCGCGAAGAGTATCCGTGGCTGCAAGAGTGGATGAACTATCCGCCGAACATGGCGCTGTCCCGCGGTCTCGAATTCGGCACTCAACCTTTCGACGTCTCCCGCCGCACCACGGTGGAGATGGGTAAGCTCTTCGACGTTCCGGCCTTCCGCTGGCTGCCGGCAAAATCGAAAATCGGAACGCGATTCCTAATGTTCTACACGCGCGTGCCGGCGGGCTTTACCAAGGTCGACGACGTCCGCCAGGAAAATGGCGAACTTGTGATCGAGGATAAGGCCAGCCGCCAAACCATCCGGCTCAAAGCGTCACTTCCGCTCTAACCGCACCTTGGCCAGATAGAGCGACGTTTTGCCTTCGTGGCTCGAGTAGTAGAGGATCCACAGAAGATTGTCGTGCCACACAAACCCCGGGTAGCTCGAGTCTCCCCCGCTGGGCAGCCGCAATCGTGGAACGAACTTGCCGCCGGAGATCTCGCCGATCGATGTAAAAGGTTTGGCGCGGTCGCCGCCTTCGTAGTTCCGTCCGCCGGCGGCAATCACGCCATTCGGAAGCGGCAGTAGATTCGGACCGCCAATAAAATAGCCGCTCGGCGACCAGTTCCATTCCTTATACGGCGGAGATGCCGTTCCAATCCAGGCCAGATTGCCGTCGTCCCACGTGCGGCGTGTCAGCGCCATCATGCGGCCGCCCGGAAGGAATCGGACCGCTGTCTCGTCGCCGCCCGGCACCGCCAACTCGGTCACGCTTTGAAAACTGCGTCCATCCGCGCTCTTCACCAAACGGATCTTGCGAGGATTGGAAGCCAGTTCTGCCGAGGGCGATCCATACTTCGAAACACCCCAGGCCTCCCCACGATGCCAAGTGACGCGCCAGAGCCAGTGTCCATCCTCCATAACAGGATTCGGCGCGGACCACGTCCTTCCGTCTTTCGAGAAGAACGAACGTCCTTGCCGGGTCTTGTACTCGCCATTCGGATAGTAGGAGCCGCCGGCGATGATCATCAACTCGTTCTTCGCCGTCACCGACAGATGCGGGTCACGCAAGTCCACGCCCGCCTCGGCGATCAACGCCTGCGACGTCCACACATCCCCGTCCGTCGAAGACAAAACGCGCAGCACGCCATCGTCCGGCTTGCCTTTCGACGGAGCGTGCCCCTGCCCCTCCTGCAGAACCGCATACCAGCGCTCCTTCCAGCGGATCAGGTCGCCAAACGCCGCGTGTTTGGGTTGATCCCAGATCCGCCGCGCGGAAACGATCTCCCAATCTGACGCCCATGCGGACACCGCCGCGAACAGTAGAGTGAGAATACGCACGAATGCTATCCTACCCCGAACCGAGATAGTAAAAACGCGCCAGCAAAATTGGCGTGAGGACCCACACAAACGGTTTGACCTCCCGCCCGCGCCCGGACGCGAGCATCAGCACCGCATAGCTGACGAACCCCAACGACAGGCCGTTGGCGATCGAGAACGTGAGCGGAATCGCGGCCATCGTTAGAAACGCCGGAATAGCCGCCAGCAGATCGTCCCAATCGATCTCCCGTACATGCGACATCATCATCGCCCCGACGAGAATTAAGGCAGGCGCCGTCGCCGCCGCCGGAATCGCGCTCACCATCGGCGCCAGCGGCAATGCAAGCCAGAACAGCAGCCCCACGACGATCGCCGTTACGCCCGTTCGCCCGCCCGCCGCGATGCCCGCCGCGCTTTCTATGTAGCTGACCACCGTCGATGTGCCGGCCGCGGCCCCCGCCATCGTCGCCACGGAGTCCGCGATCAGGATTCGTTGGATGCGCGGAATCCCACCATCGGCCTGCTGCAAGCCCGCCCGCTTCGCCAACGCCAGCAGCGTCCCCAGGTTGTCAAAGAGATCGACGAATAGGAAGGCGAAGATGATCTCCACCAATCCGAGCCGCAGCGCGCCCGCGATGTCCAGTTGAAAGGCGATGCTCTCGATGGCCGCCGGCCGCCCCACCGAAGTCTGTCCAGTCAGGAGGGCAGCACCCGTGACCACGATCATCCCCATCAAAATGGCCGCTCGATACCCGCGCACCAGCAGCGCGCCACAGACCACCAGCCCCGCCAGACTCAGCAGCGTTTCCGGCGCGCGCAGGTTTCCAAGCGCCAGTCCCGTCGCGGGATTGGCGGCAATCAGTCCGGCGTTCTTCATTCCGATCAGCGCGATGAACAGTCCGATTCCAGCAGCCACCGCCGCGTAAAGCGGCTTCGGGATCGACTCCACAATCCATCGCCGCACGCCCAGCGCCGTCAGCAACAGGAACAGCAAACCGGACAGGAACACGGCGCCCAACGCCGTCTGCCACGGCACGCCCATCCCTTTCACGACGCCGTAGGCGAAGTATGCGTTCAAACCCATGCCCGGCGCCATGGCGATCGGATATCGAGCGAGCGCTCCCATCAGGACGGAGGCAAAACCGGCGGAGACGCACGTGGCGGACATCACGGCCTGCACCGGCATGCCCGCATCAGCCAGAATCGACGGATTCACGAAAAGGATGTAGGCCATCGTCCAGAACGTCGTCAGCCCGGCGATAATTTCCTGCCGCCATCCGGTGCCCAACTCGTCGAAGGCGAAGTACCGCTCCAGTGCGCGAAACATTTAAGCGAACGGCACTTCCTGATACTCCAACGCCCACTCGCGCATGAAGCGCACGCGCTCCGGCCGCACCACATAGAGCATGAATTCGGGATTGTCGATCGATCCAAGATAGGCGCGCAGCAACGGACTCTCCGACCATATCGACTCCCGCGTTTCGCGGTCGGCCACCTCCACCGCCTGGCCGGTGATCCGGAGCTGATCGTGATCCTCGGTCATGTAGCAGAGTTCAACGCGCGAGTTTGCCTCCAACTCCGAAGTCTTTCCGGACGACCGCAAGGACGCGATATAGATCGTGAACCCGTCGGTCCGCACGGGCGATACCGGCCGCACCCGCGGCTGATTGCCGGCCAAAGTCGCCATCATCGGAAATTTCGCTTTGCGGATCGCCGCCAGCGCGACGCCTGCCAACTCGCCGTCCGGAACCGGCGCGGGTAGCTTCATTTCCAATAGCATAATGCGGATCGCGTGAAGCGCGGGCGATGATCCCTCCTGATGAAACGGCGCTGCTGCAAAACCGAGAGAGGCAAAGCTTGGGAACTGCCTCGCTTCGTTATGCGCTGGCCGCCTGATCGGAGCCGGGAGCGATCCGGCGGCCGCGGGCCGAATTGGCCTCAATTCGGATATTGCACCAGAGCCAGCTACTTCCCCTCCACGCGCAACTGCGGCACGAAGATCTCCTTCGCCTTGCGATCTAGAATCTCGTCGACGCGAAGCAGCGTGGCAACCTCCACGCCGTCGCGGATCGCTTTCGCAATCCTCTTCTCCGCTTCGCATATGCGGCCGGCCTTGTCGAGCACTTCATCCAGACGCGCCGCTGGGATGACCACGACGCCATCGTCGTCACCTACCAGCCAGTCACCGGGATTGATCGCCTGCCCGCCGCAGGCCACAGGCACCTGCAGTTTGCCCGCGTATTCGGCGCCGCCGGCGTTGGCGACGACGGCACGCGCGAAGACCGGCAGGCGGCTCTTGCGGATATCGGCCAGGTCGCGGATGGCGCCGTCGATGACGATGCCCGCAAGGCCTTTCCGAAGGGCGGAGAGCGTCGTCAGCCCGCCCCAGAGTGCCGTGTTGCGTTCGCCGTGACCGTCGATAACCAGGACGTGGCCGGCCGGGCATTCGGCGAGCGCCTTGCTGACCATCAGGATATCCGCGGTGTGAACTTGCACGGTGAATGCCGGGCCGGCCATGCGCGAGTTCAACGACCAGGGCCGCATCTCGTGGTCCATGGCGCCGCCCTTGCCGAGCGCGTCGGAGACGGGGCCGGCGCCGTATTTGAGCAGGCGCGCGCGGGGCGTCATTCGGCCATCCTCACCTGGGCTGGATTGATCGCCTGGAACTTGCCCTTGTTGGCCGTGATCTCGAAAGCCTTGGGCACGTTCTCGATGCCGTCGAGGACGTGGGTGATCATCGGCTTCATGTTGACGCGGCCGGAGGCGGCAAGGCTGACCGTGTGCTGCAGATGTTCGAGCGTGGAGATGTCGGGGAACAGGTAGCGGAGGCTGCGCTCGCGGAGCAGATCGACATCGAGTTCGAACGGCGAGCCGAACCAGGAGACGCCGATGATCTTGCCGCCGGAGCGGACGGCGTCTATGGCCTGCGAGACGCTGCCGGTGCCGGCCAGACCCTGCGTAGGGCTGCCGCCGGCGCATTCAAAAACGATATCGGCGCCGTTACCGCCGGTGAGGTCGCGGATAGCGGCTACGGGATCTTCGCGGGTCGCGTTGATGGCGTAATCGGCGCCGAGTTGTTTGGAGAGTTTGCAGGCTTCGTCGCGCACGTCGACGGTGATGATCTTGCCGGCGCCGCTGACCTTGGCGATCTGCATGCACTCGATCCCCATGCTTCCCTGCCCCAGGAAGGCGACGCTGTCGCCGACCTTGATCTCGGCGGTTTCGACGGAGGCGACGCTGTCGCTTAAGGACTGCAAACAGGCCGCCTCATTGTCGGAGATACGGTCGTCGACAAGGGTCAGGGCGTTCTCCGGGAGGATGGCGTATTCGCTGAAACAGCCAGGAAGCTGGAAGCCGATGATCGGACCCTTGCGACAGAGATGGCCGCGGCCGGAGTCGCAGAGCGGGCAGAATTCACAGGGAAGTTTGGCGCGGGCGGCGACGCGGTCACCCGGTTTGAAGCGGGTGACGCCGGGTCCCACTTCGACGATACGCACACAAAACTCGTGGCCAAAGAGTTGGACGGGCGCCTCGGTTTCCAGGCGCTTCTTGATGCGCTCATAAGCAAGCGTGCGCACACCAGCGGCTAACTGCGCCTCGGTCACGCTCGGCTGCACGACGAGCACTTGCGCTAGCACATGTCTCGGACGCAACTGGGGCGTTGGGATCTCGTCCAAACGCAAATCTCCGAATCCGTAAAACCGCCAAGCTTTCATAAAACTCCCGTGATAATATCGCACCCTATGAAAACTCCGACCGGAATCCTGCTGCTCGCGTTCGCAGCGCCGCTGGCCGCGCAGATCTTTGCGCCGGGAGCAAAGCTCGAAAAAGTATTCGAAGGAGGCCATCTGACCGAGGGCGTCACAGCAGCGCCAGACGGGACGATGTACTTCAGCGACATCACCTTCACCACCGAAACGGCGATGCAAGCCGGGCACATCATGCGGTTCGACCCAAAGACCGGGAAGACCACGGTCTTTCGTTCGCCGAGCGGCATGTCGAACGGGCTGAAGTTCGACGCGCAGGGCCGGCTGCTGGCGGCCGAGGGCGCCGACTACGGCGGACGGCGGATCACGCGCACCGATATGAAAACGGGCAAGGCGGTGATCCTGACCGGGGTGTTCGATGGCAGGCCGTACAACTCGCCGAACGATATCGCGATCGATGAAAAAGGCCGCATCTATTTCAGCGATCCGCGCTACCTCGGACGCGAGCCGCTGGAGCAGCCGGTAATGGCCGTCTATCGCCTGGACCCCGATGGGACGGTCGTGCGGATTATCACCGACGCGGGCAAGCCAAACGGCGTCGCGATTTCGCCCGATCAAAAGACGCTTTACGTGGTGACCAACGACGACGGGCACTTGGGTTTCGACAGGATGCCAAAGGGGACGCCGCAACGGAAGGGGCGGATGGAGTTAAATGCCTACGACCTGCACGCTGGCGGCACGGCGGTATTCCGCGCGCGGTTGGTGAATTATGCGCCGGAAGACGGCCCCGATGGGCTGGTATGCGATACCGAGGGGAATCTCTATGCGGCCGTGCGGGATGAGAAGCGATTCGGCGTGGGTGTGTATTCGCCCGCCGGGAAGGAACTTGGGTTCCTGCGGACGCCGGAGCGGCCCACCAACGTAGGCTTCGGGCGCGGCGCGGAGGCGAAGACGTTATACGTAACGGCGGGCGGGAGTCTGTACCGCATTACCACGCAGAAGACCGGCTATGAATTGCCGGCGCGGCCGTGACGCGGATCCGGTGGCGGCTCTACGGGCTGTTGCTGATGGTGGTGACGCTGACGTTCATAGATCGCTTCAACATGAACGTGGCGGCGAAGCATATCCAGCAGGAGTTCGCGCTCAGCGATATTCAGATCGGGTCGCTGCTGAGCGCGTTCGCGCTGGGGTATGCGCTTTTCCAGGCGCCGGGCGGATGGCTGGGAGACCGTTTCGGAGCGCGGCTCGTGCTGACGGGGGCGATCCTGTGGTGGTCCTTGTTCACGGCACTGACCGCTGCGGCGGGTGCGATGGGTGTTTTCTGGCTGGTGCGATTTCTGATCGGCGTGGGAGAGGGGCCCGCGCTGCCTTGTACGAATAAGATGATTGGGCGCTGGATGGCCGTGCCGGAGCGGGCGCGCGGAAGCAGCCTGTTTCTGGTCGCGGTGGGGATCGGCGGGGCGTTCACGCCGCCAGCGATCGCTTGGTGCATGACAGAGTTCGGCTGGCGGGCGTCGTTTGTGGCGTGCGGCCTGCTGGGCGCGGGAGTCGCAGCGTTGTGGCACTGGCAATCGACGGAGACCCCGGCCGGACATCCGGGCGTGAACGCGGAAGAACTGGCCTACATTCAGGCCGGCCGCCCGGCCGCGGTGGCGCCGGGACCGTTTCCTTGGAGGAGGCTCTTCGCCTCACCGGGCATCCCGGCGCTGATTGTGGCGAACTTCATGCTGGGCTACGTCACGTACATCTTCTACACATGGTTTTTCCTTTACCTGGTGAACGTGCGGAAACTCCCGGTGATGGCGGGCAGCTACTGGTCCACTGTGCCGTTTCTGGCGATCCTCATCGGGGCGCCGGTAGGCGGCTATGTCTCTGATCGTATGGTCCGGAAGCTGGGCCATCCGTGGGGGCGGCGGGTGCCGGTGATCTTCGCGGCGACGATGTCGTGCCTGCTGCTGACTGTGGGCTCTCGGATGCAGAATCCGTATCAGGCGATCGGGCTGCTGGCGGCCGCAGCGGGGTGCAACAGCATAGCGGCGGTAACCAGTTGGGCCGTGCCGAACGACCTCTCGGACCGTTACGCGGGGACCTTGGCGGGCGTTCTGAACACGTGCACGAACCTGGGCGGCGCGCTGTCACCGGTGTTGACGCCGTATCTGGCAACGCGGTTCGGCTGGGTCGCCGCATTGGACTTCGCGGCCGCCTTTATGTTGACGCTCGGGATACTCTGGTTGCTGGTGCACCCGGAGCGACGGATCGATTAACTCCGGCCGATGTCATCGCACGCAACGAACGACAGCTCCGCCGGCCTTCGGTCCCGGCAAAAACCTAATTACGCCAGATTCAGAACCTTTAGAGTCGTCCCGCGTTCCTGTTCGATCTTCTTCTGCAGCATCTGAATCCCATAGATTAACTGCTCCGGACGCGGCGGGCAGCCGGGCACGTAGACATCCACCGGGATTACCTGGTTGACCGGTATCAGCGCGTAGTTGGAGAACACGCCGGTGGACGTCGCGCAGGCGCCCATGGAGATCACCCACTTGGGTTCCGGCATCTGTTGATACAGTTGGCGGATCACGGGGGCCATTTTGTTCGAAACGCGGCCGGCGATAATCATCAGGTCGGCTTGTCGGGGCGTGCCGCGGAACACCTCCGCGCCGAAGCGGGAGATGTCGAAACGCGACGCCGACATGGCCATCATCTCGATCGCGCAGCAGGCGAGGCCGAACGTCATCGGCCAGATGGAGTTTTTGCGGCCCCAGTTGATGGCGTTGTCGACGGTGGTGAGCACCACGCTGTCGGCAAATTCGTTCTTCCCGTCGGCATCGATGCGAGCGAAGAGTTCTTCCGGCGGAGCGGGGATGACGCGCTGTTCCATAATGCTTTTCTCTTTCAGTATGCCATGGTTGCCCAGCGCGGGCCGCACGGAGGACACTGAGAGTTCGCATGCCCCAGCATCCAACTGAATGGGACGTTACCCTGCCGTCGCCCAGCCGGGAATCCGCGTTGAACCAGTTGGCAGGCTGGCTCGGCGTGCAGGACCGCTATTGGGACATCTGGGGCACGGAGCACCGGGCGGACCCGGCCGTGATCGCCGCTATCCTCGCGTCGAAGAGAATCCCGATCCAATCGGCCGAAACGCTCGACGGCGCGGCGCGGGACTGGCTTCTGCAGGAGCGCCTGGCGCTTCTGCCACCCTGTGTGGTTACGTCGCGGAACGACCCCTGGCTGCCGCTCGCTTTTCCGCCCGGCGGGGACACCAGGGTGGACATCGAGATCACGTTGGAGGACGGTGGTAAGCGGACTTTCCCCGCCTCTGCGGAGGTCGTCGCCGGCGTTCCGTTCGAAGGGCGCGAATGGCTCCTGGCCCGAGTCGCGCTGCCGGGCGATGTACCGCTGGGCTACCACCAACTCGTGCTGCGTGCGGGCGCGGAGACACGCCAGGCAGCACTCATTCACTGCCCGGACCAGGTATTCGATCCGCTCCCTGATGGCCGGAAGGCCGCCGGAATCGCGATTAGCCTGTACGGACTGCGTTCGCGCCGCAACTGGGGGTGCGGCGATTTCACGGATCTCATCGCTTTCGGACGCTGGGCCTGGCAGCGGGCCGGCGCGTCGTTTGTGGCGTTGAACCCCCTCCACGCGATCGCCAATCGTGTTCCCTATAACACCAGCCCCTATCTGCCGGCTTCCACCTACTACCGGAACTTCCTCTATCTCGATATTGAGGCGATTCCGGAGTTTGACGAAAGCCTCCTGGCGCGCCGGTGTCGCGAGACGGTGGAGCCGGAACTGCAGGTGTTGCGAGATGCTCCGTTGGTGGACTACGAGCGGGTAGCCCGGATCAAGACGTTTTTCCTGCGCCTGCTGTACCGCGAGTTCCTCCGGGGCGGCGCCGGCCGGCGCGCGGCGTTTGACGAGTATCGCCGCGCGGAGGGCAACCTGCTGGAGCGGTTCGCGGTTTATTCCGCGTTGGACGAGACTCTGCGCCGCCGCGACAAGAATCTGTGGATCTGGCCCGATTGGCCGGAAGCGTATCGCGATCCCGATTCGGCGGCCGTGCGGGAGTTCGCCTCCAGGCGTTGGCGCAACGTGGAATTCTGGCAGTTCGTCTACTGGCTGGTGGATCAACAAGCGGCACAGGTGCAGCGGGAGTTGAAGGCCGAGGGGATGCCGATTGGCTTGTATCACGATCTGGCGCTGGCCACGGATCGGTGCGGTTCAGACCTATGGGCGCATCGCGACTCCTACGCGCAGGGCTGCCGCGTCGGCGCGCCGCCAGACGACTTTTCGCCGAAGGGTCAGGATTGGGCGTTCCCGCCGCCGGACGCCGGCCATCATCGGGCTTCTGGCTACCGGTTGTTCGCCGCCGCGATTCGCAACAACGCCCGCCACGGCGGCGCGCTCCGCATCGACCACGTCATGCGGTTCTTCCGGCTCTATTGGATTCCCGAAGGCTGCGACGCCACGCAGGGAACCTACGTGCGGGAGCCGTGGCGCGACCTGCTTCGCATCGTCGCTCTGGAGAGCCACCGGCAACAGGTGATGGTGATAGGCGAGGATCTGGGCACCGTCGAACAGTACGTTCGCGAAGGGCTGGCCGGGTTCGGGGTTCTGAGCTACCGGCTGCTCTACTTCGAACGCGCCGAGAACGCCCGCTTTAAACGGCCGGACGAGTATCCGGTCAACGCCGTGGTCAGTTCCACCACGCACGATCTGCCGACACTGGCCGGCTGGTGGCTGGGACGGGATATCGAATCGCGTTACGCCGCGAACCTGCTTCCGAACGATACCGTACGGCACGACCAGCTCCGGTCCCGGTTGGACGACAAGCACAAGCTGATCGAGGTCCTGCACGATCTACAATTGCTGCCTGCGGACTATCCGCGGGATGCCGCGCAAACGCCGGATTTGAACGGAGACCTGCACAGCGCCGTGGTGGGGTTTCTCGCCTCGGCGCCGTCCCGCTTATTTGTGCTGAATCAGGAGGACCTGACGAAGGAAACCGAGCAGCAGAACCTGCCTGGCTCCACATCGCAGTACCCGAACTGGCGGCGGAAGATGAAGTACTCGATCGAGGAGCTTCACGAAAGTCCTTTGGTCCAGGACTTCCTGGCGATGCTGCGCCACTGGCTGCAAAAATCGGGCCGGACGCCGCTACCGCGCGGTTAGATCCATCCACTTCGTGGGAGCGTTCGTGCCCTCGAAGATCTGGCGGAGATGATGCTGCATATGCTGCACGTAGTCGACAATGAGGAACCAAAGCGTCACCGTCTCGCCACCGGCGATGGTGCACGGCGTGGCCGCCTTTTCCAGGGGCATACGGCTGATCACACGGGCGATATAAAGGTTTACGGACTCCCATAGTCCGATCAACAGATGGCTAGGCGCGGTACCGTGGCCCTGCACCTCCACCATGGCCTCCTGATCGTACCCGGGGAACACGAGTTCCGCCATGTACAGGGCGCGGACGAAGCGCTGGTGGTTGTTCATCGCCGAATCGAACAGGTGGCCCAGAATCTGCAGGCGGGTCCATTTGCCGTCGCCGCGCGATTGCGTCCAATCGGCGTTGTCCATCTCGCAGAATATCGACGTCGTCGAGCTGACGAGCTGAGTAAAGTCCTTCGAAAATTGGACCGGATCCATAGCCCTCTACGATACCTGCAATTGCCTCGAAAAGGGAAAAGGCCCGGGAGACCCCGGGCCTTTTGTTACTTCAC
The DNA here is from genome assembly GCA_016871155.1 of Acidobacteriota bacterium. Classification (GTDB taxonomy): domain Bacteria; phylum Acidobacteriota; class Terriglobia; order Bryobacterales; family Bryobacteraceae. Next base: position 31,948 of record VFZO01000040.1, read on the forward strand.
CAGCTGCAGCGCACCTGCGCGCTAATTTGCCAGAACGGCGTGATGATGGAGGATCTCGTTCATCTGATCCTTGAGATGAAGTTTCAGCTTTTTCAGCCGGACCTCCTCCATTTGTTCATCGTCGCTCAAGTGGCTGGATGCTTCGAGTTGCGTCAGCCGCCGGTCATACTCTTGATGCCGGACAGCCAATTCGCGAAACTCTTCGCTAGTCGCCATCAGGTGCGCCTTCAATTCTTCTTGCGTGTTGAGCTCCATCGGTTGTGATCTCCTTTGGTAGGCTGCCACGCCGAGTCTGTAGCTATCGGAAGGCTCGGTGGGTAGTCTGGTGTTCCGCCAAGGATTCCCTTGGTCACCCAGAAGCTACCACTTTTTCAGCTCCATGACAATCCCGTCCTCCCCGGTGTCCCGGTAGTAGGCTTTTCGCCGTCCGGCGATCTGAAAACCGGCGGACTCGTAAAGCGTCTGCGCGCCGAGATTCGATGCGCGAACCTCCAGAAAAATCCGTTCGCCTGGCACCCGCGCCAATAGCGCGCGGCCGATACCGCGGCGGCGGAACCCAGGCAACACCTCGAGATACAGCAGTTCGGTTTCGCCGGCGCCGAGCTCCCGGAAAACAGCGAAGCCAAGCACGGCTCCCTCAAATTCGGCGAGAGCGGCGGGGTAATCGGTGTTCGCCCACTCCGTGGCGAGCGTGGCAAGATCGCGGGCCGAAGTCTGGCGAATTGTCACCGCGCGAGCTCCCGCCACAGCGCCGCCTGCCTGGCGCCGATCGCGCTCCAATCGAACTCCGCCTCGGCGATGCGCCGCGCGGCGCGGGCCAGCGCGGCGCGGGCCGGTTTGTCGAGGAGCAACTCGACGACCGCTTCGGCGAAGGCGGCGGCTCCATCGCGGATGCGGACGGACTCGCCGTCGGTCAATCCCAGACCGTCGCAGCCGCTGGTGGTGGAGACGAGGGCGCGCTCCACGGCCATCGCCTCCAGCACCTTTAAGTTTGTACCCGCGCTAACCAGCGTCGGGGACACAACGACATTGGCCCGCTGGTACAGCGGCACCACGTCGGCGACGAATCCATGCACTGTGATTCCCCGCTCCGATCGCGCGGCGTGGAAACGCTCATGATGCGGTCCGGC
>VFZO01000041.1 GCA_016871155.1 Acidobacteriota bacterium
GCCTTATAATATGGCGGTGGTGAAGAAATCCTGGTTGATGACCGGCGGCGCCCTCGCGCTCGCCTCCCTGCTATGGGCGCAGAGCCCGGCCCGTGTTCCGAAGACCGTTGACGAAGTGGCCCGGCCCGGCGGTGTGCTGCCGGGGAACCCGAAGATCGCTCTCGTCAAAGTTGCGGAGGGCTTCTACGATCCGACGAACGTCGCCAACGCCGGCGATGGCTCGGGCCGGATCTTCGTCGTGGAGCGCGTGGGCCGCATCCGCATCGTCCACAAAGACGGCCGCGTGCAAAAGGAGCCTTTCCTCGACCTGACGAATATCAACCCGCTGGGCAGCGACGTGCAGACTGGCTTCGTCGAGCAGGGGCTGTACTCGGTGGCCTTCCATCCGAAGTTCAAGGACAACGGCTATTTCTACGTACACTACGCGTCGCTGCCGTTCAACGGCGACGGCGTCGTCGTCCGGTTTCAGGTCGACAAGAACAGCCCGAACATCGTCACCCCGGAACGGACAAAGCAGACGGCCAAAGTGCTGATGCGCATTGAGCAGCCCTACTACAATCACAACGGCGGACAGATCGAGTTCGGCCCCGACGGCTATCTCTACATTGGCTCCGGCGATGGCGGATGGGAGGGCGACCCGCTTGAAGCCGGTCAAGACCTGAACACCTGGCTTGGCAAAATCCTGCGCATCGATGTCAATGTCGAGGACGACCGCATCCCCTACAAGATTCCTCCGTCGAACCCCTTTGCCACCGCCGCCAAGGAGCAGTTGATGTCCCTGTTCGGCATCAGCGAAGAGGACTTCTCGAAGATCAAGACGAAGTCGAAACCCGAGATCTGGTCCTACGGGGTTCGCAATCCCTATGAGTTTTCGTTCGACCTGAAGTCCGGCGACCTCTATATCGCCGATGTTGGGCAGAATCACTGGGAAGAGATCATCTTCCAGCCGGCGAATTCGAAGGGCGGCGAGAATTATGGCTGGCCCAAGGTGAACGGCACGAAGTGTTTCCCCATGACGGGCCCGGACGACAAGTGCCCGATCGTCGGCACGCTGCCCAGCGGCGAGTATCCGCACGAGGTTCCGTATCCAGGCGCCCAGCCGCTGAAGGATGGCCACGGCTGCTCGGTGGAGGGACTCGGCGTCGCCAACTATGGCGGCATGAAGGGCGTCTATCTCGTCGGCGATTGGTGCAGCGGGCGCGTATTCGGCCTCGGATGGAACGGATCGAAGTGGGTGCTGCAGGAACTGGCGCACACGAGCCTCCAATTCACAGCCGGCGGGTACGACGAGAACGGCTATGTCATGGCGGTCAACTGCAACTGCTTCTACACTGCCGACAAGGGGCCGATGGGTAACCCGACGGGCGCGCTGTGGCGCATCATGCCCGCGAGCGAAGTTCCCTCGGGCGCGGAAACGGCGCGTACAACGGGGGCTCCGGTAGAAACTTCCTCGGCCGGGCCGTTCCAATTGCGAAACGCACTGGATAACAAGCCGCTGGAGTTCAACCTGATGGTGAACGACAAGGTGACCCCGGCTGTGGCACAGATTCGCAAGGACGGCACGAACGCCTACAACGGCAACCGGGGCGCCATTTCGGCAGGCAAGGGGCTCTACGACAAGTGGTGCGCTAGTTGCCATCTGGGCGACGGCACCGGCAGAATGGGCTCGAACCTGGTCGACGCGCAGGTAACCTATCCAAGAGTGAAGACCGACGCCGGCGCGTTCGAAGTCATCTACGGCGGCGCGACCGGTGCCATGCAGGCCTTCGGCAACCGCATCGCCCAGGACGACATCCTGAAGATCGTGGCCTACGTTAACTCAATCAAGAAGAAGTAAGTCAGCTCGACCGCGCAGGGCGGAGATTGCTTCATCGGCCGACTGCATCAGACGGTCAGCGTGACTGACGGCTTCGTGTTGAACCGCGCCTTCAGCTTGCCGCCGGAGGATGCGACTAGCGACTTTACCAGCGCTTCGGTGCCCGTGAAACTGGTGTGTTCCTTCGAGCCCGGCTCCAACAGCGACGACGCGGTGCTGAACCAAAACTTGAATGGCTTGTTGGGCCCCGCTCCGCGTTTGGCCGGCGGCCCCAGCCTAGAGTCGTAGATCTGCTGGATCACTTCCGGCTCGGGATTCCCGTGCTCGCCGTTCCCGCAAAAGACATAGTGATCGGCCGACACTGTGCGCGCAAAGCCGGTGTCCATGTTGTGCTCCGAACCGTGGTGTTGCACCTTCAGCACGTTGAGATGCAAGGCGCCGCCATTGGCGAGATGTCCGGTCTGCTTCAGACCCTTGAGGATGATATCCTGCTGCGAATCCCCCGTCAAAAGTACAGTCTTTCCGTTCTCTTCCACCACGAACATCAGGCTGGCGACATTTGGAGCGGAGACGCCCTTGGTGTCTGGAATGCCGTTCCACTTGCCGAGGTCGAAGGGCGACTCGGAGAGCGCGCCCGCGCTAAACTTCTCCACCCGGTCCTTGATGTATTCACGGACCTTCGCGATGTCGTCCCGGTTTGCCGTCGCCTGCAGCCATTTGTTCCAGCCCTTCCGCAAGTCGTCCAGTTCCGCCTCGGTGGGCCCGACGATGCTCCATCGGCAGGATCCGATCTGAATCGGACCCTGGCCGGGGCGAATCATCATCAGCTTGTTCGGGCCGGCGGCTCCGGGAATCTGGTTGACGGGTATGTTCAGTAACTTGGGCGACGCCAGGCCGGAGACTTTCAGTGCTTCGGGGATCGAGGTGGCCACACGTTCCATCTCCATGCCGGCTTCCCGCAAGCGGGGGTCTGACGTGGCGAGCAGCGCTGGCACAGCCGCGGCCAGCAGATCGTCGATGGGCTTGCTGTTTTGCGGCACCTGATCGCGAAACGCGTTGTGCCAGATGCGATGAATCACCGGCGGCCTCGGGACGCCCGGCGCTTTGAACGTGGTGTCGCCGTTGGCCCGGTGATGGTCGTGGACCCGCCAGGCAAGTTCATCCTCCAGCAGCGTCAGCACGCCGGAGATGTGATCCTGATCGATGTGGGAGACATAGACGGCTTCCAACTCCCGCCCGATCGCCCGCAGCTTCGCCAACTCGTCGCGGACGAACTTCTTCATCGCCGTGTACATGCCGCCGTCGCAAAGCACAAGTTTGCCGTCCGCGCTCTCGTGAAGCAGACAGTCGCCTTTGCCGGATTGAAAGATGTGGAGTTTCATTTCAGTTGCCTCCCTCTGCAACGGGGACGCGGTCGTTGAACGTCAACGCTTCCTGAATGGCGGCCGCCGCGTCGATCTGTCCGAAGCCGGCGTCATTGCGCCATTGGAAGTCCGCGCCGGGCAGCGGCTGCGCCGTGCGGTGGAGAATGCCGGCACATTGCGCGGCGTTCAGGCTGGGGTTGGCGGCGAGCATCAGGCCAATCACGCCGCAGACATACGGACTGGCCATGCTGGTACCGGTCTTGGCGGTCCAGCGCTCGCCCGGCGTGAAGCCGCTGGCCGCCACCACGGCCGTCCCCGGCGCGACGAGGTCCGGTTTGGTGCGGCCATCCCGCGTCGGTCCCTGGCTGCTGGAGATGTTCACCTTGCGCTGCGCGGGATCCAGGTTGCCGACAGTGATCTGCCAGCGGCCGCAGGCGAGCGAACTCACCGAGTGCGAGTCGACGTTCGTCACCTCGGAAAAGAAACTGGGAAAGCGCATCAGGCGCCGGCCGTTTTCGTCGCGCGCGCGCCCCGGATCGTCCCGCTCGATCCAGGCGTTGAACCGGCCGTCGCGAATCTCTAAACCGCGCAGCCGCACGCGCCATACGCCGCCGCGGACGCCTCGCAACTGCGTCTGTGACAGGTTCGGTGACAGATAGATCGAGATGTAATTTATGCCATTCGTTGGATGGTAAAGCTCGTTGTAGATGGAGAGCCGTGTGCCGTCATTGAGCCGTTTGTTCTCGAGAAACTCGCGGGGCTTGACCACGTACCATTTCGTCTCGCCCGGAGGCTGCACGGAGACCTGCATGCGGTCCTGTGCCGCATACCAGAGTTCCAGTTCGTTCTCGGAAAGGTCTTCGATCCCGTTCCCGATCACCACCCACTCCAGGTCCACCTCCAGGTCGCGCGCCGCCACACGCCCCATTGTGTGAACTCGTCCCATCACCCAGCCCATGTCCTGTGAACTGGTGGCCTTCTCCTGCCCGGCGTTTCCGGCGGCCACCGAAACGCAGCGGCCGGGTGTGGCGAGCGCGGAATCGATCCATCGCGACACGCCGCCGGCTCCGTCGTGCGACCCGCCATTGGTGCCCAGGCTGATGTTAATGGAGATCGGCTTCTTCGCCTCCTTGGCGAAGTTCAATAGGTAGTCGACGGCGTGCGCGATGCGGCTCGCGTCGGAGAACGTGGCACGCCGGCTCTCCCGTTCGGTCGCCTCGCCCGGAATGTCGATCAGCACGCCGAGAATCTGCGCCTTCGGGCAAACACCGGTCTTGCCCGCGGCGATGCTGGCCACGTGGGTGCCGTGGGACTGTGGCGACATCTCGCTTTGCGGCTCCAAGATGGTGGCGGGCAGACCGGTCTGTGCCGCCGCGATCGCCGCGTTCATCTTGTCGTTTTCGATCAATGCGCCGTAGGTGTAGCCTCTCGGCGACGGCCGCGTGGTGCCGCCCTGATCCCAGATTGCGAGGAAGCGTGTGTTGCCCGCCGCGTCCAGAAAATCCGGATGCGCAAAATCGAAGCCCCCCACATCGATGACGCCGATCAGAATTCCTTCGCCGTCCTTGTGTTTCGCCGCGCCGTGCGCGACCTTTTTGGCGGTGGGAGCGCCTGCGTCGAACGACGCGGGCGTGTCGAATCGGAGCGGCTCGGAGGCGTGCACAAACGCCAGGTTCGGGTTCTTCGTCAACTCTGAAAGGTACGAAACCGGCACGGTAGCAGACAGGAAATTCTGACTCTCTACTATCGCCGCGCCCCGCGGTCCCGCCTTGCTCTGGAGCCGCTCAATCGCCGCTCGCGCCTCGGCCATGCATGTGGGGTCCTGGATCACGTTCTCGCGCAGGAACTCGAGAAACACGTTCACAAAGGCGTGGTCGGCCGGCGGCGATTGGGTGAGCCTCTTCTGTTTCTTCCACTGGACGCGAGCCGGCGCGGCCACCTCGGCCAGTTCATTCGACGTCTGCGCGGCGGCCAGGGCCATGCCGCCGCCGGTCAAGGCGGGTGGAGGCGAGTTGACGGAAGCGACGAGGGACGAGATCTCCGCGCGGTAGGCGTTCACGTCGTCGTCCCCGTTGGCGATCATGCGAAGTCGCGGCGAAAGCGCGCGGATGAATTTGTCGGATTTCGGTTTGGAAGGCATAAGGCGGACTCTCTTGATGAGAGTAGCGTGGATTTCTGGGACCCAGGGACATTCGGCGGCCAAATCGCATAACGCCCATAGAGTTGTCGAAGCGTGCGGGCCCCCGAAGGAATACCCGTAAACGCAGCGCTGCCCCCGAACTCACAAGGTTCGTACAGGCCTCGGGTTCGTCCGTCCGGCCTTGGATCGGAGGAGTGCGGCGGCGAAATCAGGTACAAGAAGACTCGGGACCAGAATGGCCGGGCCTAACGGAATGCCTCCATCAACGCGACGGGCGCCGAAGCGCCACGCGCTCGCACCCTATCGCCGGCGCAACCGCAACAGCAGCGCCGCGAGCCCCAGTGCCGACAGTACAGCCGGGCCCGGCTCCGGTACCTCCTCGGCAGCGCCTGGGAAGTCGATGAGGTACAGCGAACCCACCAGCGTACCGGTGCCGCGGAACAGGTAGTAGAGGTCGCCGGTTTCCGAAAAGGCGATGTCCACGAGCCCGAACGGGATCCCGCTGGCAAACGCGGTCACGCTGTTGTTCGAAAGGTCCAGCCGCCGGATCGTGCCGTTGCAGAAATCGGCGAAGAAGTACTCGTTTGAGACGCTGAACGCGCCGCCAGTGATGGCGCAGCCGCCGCTCCGGTCATAGGCGTGCAGCGGATTGGTGAATGCCGGAAACGAAGCGGGATTGAAGTGACCTTCCGTACCCGGCCAGCCGTAGTTGCGGCCCGCGCCTCCCACGTTGATCTCTTCGAACTGATTGCTGCCGACGTCGTTGATAAAGACACGGCCGGTCAATGCGTCGAATGCGAACTGATAGGGGTTTCGAAGGCCTAACGCCCAAATCTGCGGACTGGCCCCGGTCGTGCCCACGAACGGATTGTCACTAGGTGTGGAGCCGTCTGGATTCAGGCGAAGGATCTTGCCCAACCGATTGGAGAGATCCTGAGAATTCAACGGCACGGCGTTCTCCCCCACGGCGACGTAGAGTTTCCCATCGGGACCGAAGCGCAACGCCCCGCCGTTGTGGTTGGTGGCCCCCAACGGCTCGAGGTTCTGCACAAGCGTCTCACTGCCGGAGACGACGGTGTTGCCGTTCAGTGTGTAGCGCGTAACGCGGTTGTGCGGCGCGATTCCCGCGGCGCCCGGAACCGTGTGATAGAGGTAAACGTACTGATTGGCCGCGAAATCCGGGTCGAGCGCGATGCCAATCAGCCCTCGCTCACCGGCCGAATCGACGGCCAGATCCAGAACAGGCGTACTGAGCAAGCCTCCAGCTGCGGAGACCACGCGCAGCGCGCCGCCCTGCTCGGCTACGAACACGCGGCCGTCCGGGGCGACCGCGAACGCCGTCGGATTGTTCAAGCCGGTCGCGATCGCCGCTTCGGTATAACCGGGTAGCAGTACCGCCGCCCAGACGCCGCATCCTGCGACGATTGACAACAGAGGTGCCTTCATAGCACTGCTCACTTAGCACGTCTAGGGCCACCGTCTTACGCCGCTAAGGTATTGAACTGACACGAATTCAGAGTGTTCGTGCTGCCCGTTTGTTTACAGGAATGGAAAAAATACCAGGAAATAATTTCGTTGTGGCGGGAAGGGAGCGGCGGTGTGGCACCGGCCGCTCCCTGTTCGGCCCTGCTGAACAACTGTTGACACTGAACTGCTTGCATCCGATACTGTCGGGCGTACCGTGGCCAGGAAATCCACAACAAAGCGTTCAGCTATGCCGAACGGCCGGAACTATTCAGTCTCGTCCGTTGAGAAAGCGCTCACGCTGTTGAGTTCGTTCTCACTTGCCACGCCGCAGTGGGCGCTTTCCGCAATCGCTCGCCAACACAACTTACCCAAGAGCACCGCTCACAACCTGCTCAAAACGCTCCAGGTCTTCGACCTGGTCCGGCAAGATCCGGAGGACCGCGTCTACCGGTTGGGGCCGCGTTCGCTCGAGATGGGCTTCGTCTATGCGCGCAGCACCGAGATCCTGGCGGAGGCGCGCCCGCTGCTACGGCGCCTGGCGGAAAAATCCCAGGAAACGGTGAAGCTCGGCATGCTCTCCGATAATCAGGTTCTGATCGTAGCCGCCGTCGAGTCCACGCATCAACTGCACACGCGGGGCGACGTTGGAACGCGTTGGCCGCTCCATTCCACCAGCTTAGGCAAGGCGATGTTGAGCGCATTGCCGCTGGCGGAAGCCGAGGCCCTGGCGGGAAGAACAGAGCTGCCGGCTTTCACCAAACATACGACCACCTCCTGGCCCAAGTTGCGCAGCGATCTCTGCGCGATCCGCGAACGCGGCTACGCGCTCGACATCGAAGAGAACGAAGTCGGCGTGCGCTGTGTCGCGGCGCCTTTCGTCGATCCGCTGCGCGGCGCCGTCGCGGCCGTCAGCGTTTCCGGACCCAGCGTCCGATTGTCCGATTCTGATTTGGCCGGCCTGGGCAAAGAGGCCATGGCCGCGGCGCGAGCCATTCGCCCGCACACACATTGGGAGGAACTTTGAGCAGCACCATCGACAAGATTCGCGGCATCATCCCGCCACTGGTAACGCCGTTCCGAGAGGACGGCACGATTGACGAGCAAGCCCATCGCGCCGAAGTCCGCTATATGGTGGAGCGAGCCGGCGTGCATGGCTTGGCCGTGTGCGGCAGCACGGGCGAAGGCCATACGCTCTCCACCGACGAGACGCGCCGCATTGTTGGCTGCACCGTCGAGGAGGTGAAGGGCCGCGTACCCGTAATTGCCGGCATCATCACCGACAGCACGCAGTCGACCATCGATCGCGCGAAAGCGGTCGCCGGCTTGGGCGTTGCCGCATTGCAGGTGACCCCGGTGCACTACGTCTTCCGCCCGGATGACGATTCGATGGTGCGCCACTTCGGAGCAATCGCGGACCAGACGGGCATTCCGGTAATCATCTACAACGTGGTGCCGTGGTCGTATCTGCTGCCGCCGCTGCTGGTGCGCATTCTCCGCGACGTCGACGGCGTGATTGGCGTCAAGCAGAGCGCCAGTGACATGAAGGCTCTGGCGGACTTGCTGTTGTTGAGCGAGGAGGCCGGCATTCGCGATCGCGTGCGGATTCTCTCCGCCGTGGATGCCTTGCTCTACCCGTCGTTCCGTTTGGGTTCGGATGGCGCGGTGGCGGCGATCCTCAGCGCTGCTCCCGAAGCCTGTGTTGCCATGTGGGAGGCCGTCCATAAAGGTGACGATGCCGCGGCGCTTCCACTCCACAAGAACTTGTTACGCCTCTGGAATGCGATCGATGCGCCGAATCTGCCCGCGAACGTCAGGGCCGCGATGCGGACGCAAGGCCGGATGGGTGGTGTGCCGCGTCCACCCATGCCAGCGAGTTCCAATGCGCAAGAGGTGAATATCCAAGCGGCAATCGCAGCGCTCCAACCCGTAGTGGCTTAGCGACGCATACCCAGTCTCGAACTTTGTCGAAAGGATCTCCCATGTCTCCTCGTAGAGCCGTAGTGTGTCTGTTCATTTGCGCTCACGCGCTGCTCGCCCAAACATCGACCGCGCGCGTCTCCGGCTTGGTCACCGACCCTGGTGGAGCCGCTGTGCCGGGCGTCAACATCGCGCTCCGGAACACCTTGACCGGCGTCGAATCAACCGCTAGCGCCAACGGGGAGGGCTACTACACGGCGGCGTATCTGAAACCAGGTCCATATGAAATGAAAGCTGAAGCCAAGGGCTTCAAGCGATTCGTTCGTCAGCAGCTAGTGCTCGAGACTGGCCAGGCGCTGGTCGTCGATATCCGTCTCGAATTGGGTGCTGTCACCGAGTCGGTAGTGGTCTCCGCGCAGACGCCGTTGCTCCAGGCGGATTCGGCCGCCGTCAGCACGCTGGTGGAGAACGCGACCATTCGCAACATGCCGCTGGCAAGCCGCCGCATCGGCAGCCTGATTCGCCTGATGGGCAACGTGACGTTTAACAATGAGGCGTCATGGGAAGGCATCACGAACTTCTCGATCGCCGGCGGCCGGTCCCGCCAGCAGATTTGGCAGCTCGATGGCGGCAACTTGCAAGGCGTCATGCTGGTGACCGGTATTGTGAGCGTGGCGCCGCCGGTGGAAGCCATGGAGGAGTTCCGCGTGCAAGCGAACGGCTATCCGGCGGAATTCGGCCGCAGCACGGGTGGCTTCATCTCGATGACCACGAAGTCCGGCACCAACCAGTTCCGCGGATCGCTTTACGAGTTCCTGCGCAACGACGCCTTGGACGCTCGCAACTTCTTTTCCGCTACGAAGCCGCCTCTGCGCTACAACGTGTTCGGCGGCACGCTGGGCGGGCCGATCCACAAGGACCGCACCTTCTACTTTTTCTCCTACGAAGGCACGCGGCGTCGCGACGGTGTGACACGCATCCTGAACGTGCCGACTGTTGCGGAGGTGAACGGAGACTTCTCTGCCACGCCGGGTGCGCTCATCGATCCGGTAGCGCGTCAGCCCTTCGCCGGCAATCGGATTCCGGCGGCGCGGCTGGATCCTGTGGGCGCGGCGCTGGCCAAACTCTATCCGGCGCCGAACGTACCTGGCGCGCCGAGCGGAAATCGGAACTTTCGCCAAAACGCCGTGAACAAAACGACGGGCGATAGCTATATCGTGAAGCTGGATCACACGCTTTCGGCAAAGGACCGGCTCTCCGGCCGGTATCTGAAGTTCCGGAGCCCGGTGCAAGCGGGCCGCGTCTTCCCCAATCCAGCCGCGGACACAGTGCTCGATCAACTCTCCGATCAATTCCACGTCACCGCGAGTTGGGTGCGCAATGTGAGCGCCTCGCTCTTCAACGAACTGCGCTACAACTACAACCGGCGCACCAACGAAGATCCTTCGCTCTACCCCAGCACCATCACGGCCGACGTGGGACTGCGCGGCGTGGCGCAGGACGGCACGCCGAATATCAACGTGACTGGCTTTAGCGCGATCGGCCCCAGTGGCCAGTATCGCCTCGCCGGACCCGGCTTCCAACACCAGATCATCGAATCCGCCTCCTGGATTCGCGGCAAGCATCAGGTGAAGTTCGGCGGCGAGTGGCGGTCCTCGGAGATGCCGGACCTGTGGGGCGATTCGCGCGCCGGTCAGATTGGGTTCAACGATGTGGCCACCGGGCGTGGCTTCGGCATCGCCGCCTTGTTGCTCGGCTGGGCGAACTCCGCCACGGTGAACACTGGCTTCACGAGCGCTCGTATGAACTACTTCGCAGGCTTCATTCAGGACGACTGGAAGATCTCGTCGCGGCTGACGTTGAATCTCGGCTTGCGTTGGGACATGGATACGCCACGTTCGGAGAAGAACAACGTGCAGACCGGACTCGATCCCGCCGCGATCAACCCCGTTTCGCGCACGCCCGGCATCATTACCTACGCTGGCCGTGACGGCGCCTCCGTCTACGCGCACCGTTTTGACCGTAACAACTTTGGTCCGCGTTTCGGTTTCGCTTACCGTCCGCTGGGCGACAAACTCGTGGTGCGCGGCGGCTACGGTTTGATGTACGGCGCCATCTACGACGACTCCATCACGCGCGCAAATGTGGTTGGCTTCGGCGATACCCGCCAGTTCCAGTCGTCCGACAACGGCCTGACTCCCGCGCTGCTGCTTCGCAATGGCGTTCCGCTGCCGCCGGCCGAGCCGATCGGTCCGGGATTCGGCGCCGTCGCCGTGGGCCAAGCGCCACGCATCTCGCCCGATTTCTACAATCCGGATCAACAGATGCCCTATGCGCACCACCTCAATCTCAGCGTGCAGCGGCAGTTCGCCGGATCGCTCCTGTTGGAAGGTTCCTACACGTCGAACCTGGCGCATCGCATCAGCGGCCGTGCCACCAATGTCAATGAGATCCGGCCCGAACGGCGCGGCGCACGGCAGGATCAGTCGTTGCGGCCCTTCCCGCAATACGCCAACGTCATCCTGCGCGCGAACAACTGGGGTAACTCGTCGTATCACGGGTTCAATCTCAAGGCGGAGAAACGGTTCTCGAAGGGGCTGAATCTGTTGAGCAACTACACGTGGTCGAAGTTCTTGGATGACGTGCAGGCGGCGTCCGAAGCCGGCGGCACGGGCGCGCAAAGCTATCACGCGCGGCATCTGGACAAGTCCTACAGCGGGAATGACATCCGGCATCGCTGGGTGTCGAGCGCCGTCTATGAACTGCCGGTCGGCCACGGCCGCGCGCTGGCGCTGCCCTCCGGTTGGATCGACAAGGCGTTTGGCGGCTGGAGCACCGGCGTCATCGCAGAGTTGCGGACTGGCTTGCCGTTCGGTGTCGTAGAGCAGACGAACCGGCTGAATGCATTCTCCTCCACGCAGAGGCCGAACCTGGTATCGCCCTGGAGCCTCTCCGGCGACCGTTCCCGCGCGGACCAGATCGCGCGCTACTTCAACACCGCCGCCTTCGTCTTCCCAGGGGACGGCGTCCTTGGCAATTCGCCGCGAAATGTGGGCTCGGGTCCAGGTTCGGTAGGACTGGACATGTCGTTATTGAAGGATGTCGCGGTGAGTGAGCGAGTTTCGCTGCAGTTGCGCGGAGAGTTCTTCGGCATCTTGAACCGGCCGAACTTCGGCTTGCCGAACGGAGCGCGCGGGAGCGCGGCGTTCGGTACCATCGCGGGTGCGGGCGGCGCGCGCCAGGTACAACTGGGATTGAGGCTGGCATTCTAACTATGAACATCACACGAAGAACGCTGCTGGGTTCGTTGGCATTCAACGGTTGGGCGCAACCGGCGGCGGAGCAGATCTGGGATCCCGCCGTGCGTCTGCCGAAGGCCGCGGAACTCGATGAACTCGCTGGCGTGCGCTTCTCGGTCATCAAGAAGTACGAACCGGAACGCGATGGCGGCTACGGCTTCCTGCACGGGGTGGGCCTGGTGTGGCACAAGGGCAGGCTCTACGCCTCCTTTGCCCACAACAAGAATCCGGAGAACACCACTGGTGAAGAGGCTCGCTGGCGGGTGAGCGAAGATGGCGGCCAGACGTGGAGCGCCGTCTTCGACATGGACAAGGGAAATCCCGAGGTCGCTGTGAGTCACGGGTCGTTCCTATCGCATCGCGGCAAGCTGTGGGCTTTCATGGGCGCCTTCTCAGGCAAACGAGAGAACGTGCATACGCGCGCATATGTGCTCGACGAGAAGCGCAATTCCTGGCAGCCGCGGGGCGTCATCGTGCGGGAGGGCTTCTGGCCCATGCAGGAGCCGCTGCGCATGAGTAACGGCAATTGGATTCTCGCGGGCTTCGACGTCGGAAACGGCAACCCCGCAGCGGTGGCCACCAGCAAAGGCGGCGACCTCACGAAATGGGAGCACGTGGTCATCCCGCGCGATCCGTCGTTGAAGACGATGTGGGGAGAGTCGACAGTGATCGTCGACGGCAATCAAGTGGTGAACATCGCCCGCTACGGTGGCGAGGCATTGGCATTGGTGTCACGCAGCAGCGATGGCGGCCGGACGTGGACTCCGATGCGCGCGGCCAATCTACCCATGGCGACCTCGAAGCCCTATGCGGGAACGCTCAGCACGCGGCAGCGCTATCTCGTCTGCACGACGACGGCGGACACCAAGGGACAGCGAGCGCCGCTGACCATCGCCGTCAGCCGGCCCGGACAGGCGCACTTCAGCAAGGTCTTTCGGATCCGGAACGCCGAACACCCCGCGGGAGAATCCGATCCGGGCGCTCGACTCGCGTATCCGTACGCGGTCGAGTACAAGGGCCGCCTCTACGTTGGTTACTCGAACAACGGCGGACGGCGCGGCAACAAGAATAACGATAACAGCGCGGAATTGGCGGTGATTCCGTTGGCTTCGCTCCACTCTATCTGACGCCTGCTTGCACAAGCGCGCGGACGATCGCCCGTCCAGCGCGATGGGAGGCCGGTTGACAACAGGACGCGAGCGACGTCACCCAGACTGCAGCGGAGCCTAGATGGCCGAACGCGACGAGGGTCGGGGAGAGTAAGTAATCCGAGGGGAGGGGGGGCGGCGCCGGCGTTTTGACTGGAGGGTTTGAGGCAGCAACACTCGACATGTGCTGCACATGTTTATATACCTGCAGCATGTCCAAAATGATTCAGATCCGGGACGTGCCGGAAGATGTGCACGGCACGCTGAAGTCCCGGGCCGCGCGCGAGGGCATGAGCCTGTCCGATTTCATCAAGAGAGAGCTCCAGCGTACGGCGGAGCGGCCGACGATGCAGGAGTGGTTGGAGCGAACGCAGCGGGCCAAGCCGATCCCGAGCGGGACTAGCGTCGCGCGGTTGATTCGAGACCTGCGCGACGAGCGATGATCGTTCTGGACGCCTCGGTGGTTGTGGAACTTCTCACCTACGGCCCAATGGCCGATGCCATCAGAAGAGAACTCGTCAGCAGCGGCGAGTCTTTCGTCGTTCCGCATTTGATTGACATTGAAGGCGCGCGCGCCTTACTCACCGATCGGAGGAGTTTCTGACGGGGCTGGCGGCGCTGCCGGCGGAGCGCTAGGGGCATATGCCCTTGCTGGGCCGCATTTGGGAACTGCGCCACAACTTCACGGCCTATGACGCCACGTACATCGCGTTGGCGGAGGCGACCGGCTCCACTCTCTACACGTGTGATGAGAAGTTGAGCAGCGGGCATCGAGCGCGGGTGGTCGCGTTTGTTTCGTAGGGTGCCGATCTACGCCGGATCTGGAGTAACCATGCCCGCGAGGCTACCGATCTCCTCTCCCCGTAATCCGGCCACGCTCATGCCCAACATGGCGCAGATGGTCTGGCGGCGGTCCATCATTTGACCGTCCAATACCAATAGCACGAAATATTTTGTCGGTTTGCTCGTAGCGATCCATTCGTAATCCCGCGATTTTTGCTATCGCAACTTGTTTCAATGCAAGGGTGGGAGATCTTTGAGCTGAACGGATGTATAAGGCTTGACCAAGAGTTCATTCAAAACTCAGTAGCCTTGCGCAAACCTGCATTCGTCACCTCCTTTTGTCTCGCCTGGCGCACGCGCCACTCAGACAAAGATCGGATGCCGTAGGGGGCTTGCTTCAGTGTTCGTTGCTGTTGGAGAATGCCTTTCGGGAAGAACTGGTGCATGTCGGGCGCCCGTTGGCGGCGCCGAAGGTACCAGCGCTCCTTGGCGTGGTGGAGTCAATTCGCACTTGTTAAATGACGCCCGGACCGGTTGAAGCCTCTTCAATGCCCTGCTATGCTCCCGCCCATGAGATTTCATTTACCCGCGCTGCTGATGTTACTTCCCTGGGGCTTGGCCTTCGGTCAAGCTCAGCCCGAAGGGCCTGTCTCCGAACGAAACATATCGATGTCCATGGCGAATGAAGCCGCTCTGGCCGCCGTGGAGAAATGCCGTGCAGATGGCTTCCGGGTCACCGCCGTGATTGTCGATCGCGCCGGAGCGATCAAGGGTGTGGTGCGCGACGACAATACCAGTCCGCACACCGTCGATACCGCGCGCAGAAAGGCGTTCACCTCCGTCGCTTTCCGAATTCCCAGCAGCGACTTCATCCAGCGCAGCGAAGCTAATCCCGGCCTCCGCGCGATTGAGGGCACCATCGCTCTCGGCGGCGGATTGCCGATTCGCGCCGGCAATGAAGTCATTGGCGCGATCGGCGTGGGCGGCGCACCCAGTGGGGACGCCGATTCGGTCTGCGCCCAGGCGGGCATCGAAAAGATCGCCGGGCGCCTATAGCCGTTCGGAACTCTAGGCTTCTACCTTGCCGGCGATGACCATCGTCACCGGCACGCCGCCGAGCTTGCGCATCAACAGCCAGTCCGCCTCGCCTTCCTTCTCCACATGGTTCTCCTTGAAGAACTTCGGATCCTCCTTGCGGATCGAAAACACGCACGGGTGGGGCGTGCCGGAGGCCTTCTTCGACATCTCGACAAGCGCCTTGAAGTCCGAAACGGCATTGGCCGAGGAGTCGTCGCCGGCCGGCGTCAGCAGCAGGAAGTCTCGTTGCGGCGCGGCGCCCTGATGGTCACCGTTCTCCGGATAGTACGAGTAACGCATGGTGTACAGCCCGGCCTTGATCGTCTGGCCGCGGCGGTCGGAGTACGTTTGCAGAATTCGAATCGCGCCCATCAGCGAGCCGTGCGGAACGTTGGGCATCGTCAGGCTGCCCTCTGTGGTCGGTTGGGGCGCGGGGATTTCGGCTCGGAACCACATTTCCGTCAGCGGTTTTCCGTCCCGGACGATCTGGATTCCCTGTTTCTCCAACAGCCCGGCGATCGGAGCCGCCAACTCCGCTGGCGGCGCTCCCGCGGGCATGGCTTTGTATTCTTCGGCCGTCAGAAGGGCGGCGGAAGCTAGGATAAGAAAAAGATTACGCATAAGATTCCTCGGCTTTGGGTAGAATTCCAATCAGGCCTAAATGCAGACGATCCTTGTAATAGATGATGACGATAGCCTTCGTGACACGATCAGTTTGATGCTGGAGCAGGAGGGTTTCCGTGTGCAGACCGCTGCCGACGGACGGGACGGCTACGAGCGGAGCCTTACGTTGAAACCGGACCTGATCCTCGTCGATCTGCGGCTTCCGGGCATGAGCGGCGTCGAAATTTGCCGCCAACTCCGCGCCGACAAGGTGCCGACTCCCATTATAGTACTCAGCGCCGTCGGCGACGAGATCGACAAGGTCCTGCTCCTGGAGATCGGCGCCGACGACTACGTGGTCAAACCCTTTGGCCGCCGGGAGCTGCTGGCGCGCATCCGGGCCGTGCTGCGCCGGGCTACCACCGAAACGCATCGAGTCCTCCATTTCGGTGATACCGAAGTGGACATCGAGCGCCGCGTCGTTGTCCGCAAAGGCGAGGACATCAAACTGACGCCGGCCGAATACAACTTGCTTGTGTTTTTCCTCCAGAACCCCGACCGCCCTTTGACGCGCGACGTGATTCTGAACTCCGTTTGGGGATACAACTCGTTTCCGAATACCCGCACCGTCGACGCCCACATCGTCAAGCTGCGGCAAAAATTCGAACAGGACCCCGTGACCCCGCGCCATTTCCTCACCGTTCACGGCGTCGGGTACCGGTTTATGCCATAAATGCGAACGACGATTTTGGTTGTTGAGGATGACCGGTCCCTGGCCGGCACGATTGAGTTGGCGCTGGTGGCTTTTGACGGTTGCGAAACCGTGACCGTCAACGACGGACAACGAGCCATTCAGCACCTGAGCGGCGCCTCCGCGCCCGCGCTGGTGATCACCGATTTGGACTTGCCCCGCGTGGATGGATATCAACTCATTCAATGGATGCGGAACACGCCGCACCTGTTACCGGTGCCCGTTTTGGCCATGAGCGCGCGGAACGACGCCGAGGGCGCCCTCGCCGCCGGCGCGAATCGTTTCATACTAAAACCATTCAAGCTTGCGGCCTTCCGCGAGCGGGTGCAGGAGTTGCTGAATGAATAGATGGATCTTCTTCCTCGCGGCGGTTCCGCTCGCCGCGCAGGACCTGGCGTCGATTCTCGCGCGCCTGGAAAAGCTCGAGGCGGAAAACCGCGAACTGCGCGGAGAAGTGAAACAACTGCGGGAGATCGTCGAAGGCGGCAAGCCAACGCTGCCGGAGCGATTCGACGTGGTGGAGAAGCGTGTAGAGGAACAGGCGTCGGCGAAGGTGGAAGCCGCCAGCCGCTATCCGGTGGAACTCACCGGCATGGCGCTTTTCCAGACCTTTTACAACACCCGCGGCTCAAACACCTTGGACGTTCCAACGCAGGCGGCCCCGCAACCGGGCCGGGCGGCGGCCGGCGCGTCCGTGCGGCAGTCGGTGATCGGGCTGAAGTACCACGGCCCGGAGACCTTCCTCGGCGGCAAGGTATCGGGCTCGCTGTTCATGGATTTTTGGGACGGCAACACGGAGGGCGCTGCGCCGCCGTTCCGGATTCGCACCGCCGAATTCAAGGTGGATTGGAAGACGCGCTCGGTCTCCATGGGCTTGATGAAGCCGCTGATTTCGCCCCATGACCCCAACTCGCTCGCCTACGTCGGCATCGTACCGCTGACCAGTTCGGGTAACCTATGGCGGTGGCAGCCGCAGGTACGCTTCGAACAGCGCGCGGGCTGGTTCAAGGGTCAGGCGGCCGTGATGCAGACCAGTGAGGATGCGGCCGGCGCTCCGGCCAATCTGTTGAACAACCGGCGCCGGCCCGGCCTCGAGCTGCGCGCCTCGGCCTCCCGCAATTTCGACGATGTGCGGCGCGTCGAGGTCGGCTTCGGCGGCCACTTCTCCCAATCGCGCGTGGGAGCCTTCGACCTGCCGTCGCGCATCGCCAGCGTCGATTGGTCGGTTACGCCGTTTTCGAAGCTTGTCTGGTCCGGCACCGCGTTCCGGGGCGAAAACGTACACCACCTGGGCGCACTGCGGCAGAGTTTCCGTATCGCCGCCAATGGCGTGATCAGTACGGTGCACTCTACCGGCGGCTGGTCGCAGCTTTCGTTCCCGCTTACGCCGCGGGTGACCCTCAACGCCTACGGCGGAATTCACAACGACCGCGACGCCGATCTGGCGCGCGGCCAGAACGGATTGAACCGCACCGGCGCGGCGAATTTCATGTACCGCCTGGCGCCGAACGTCGTCATGAGCTTCGAGGCGCTGCAGATTCGCAGTAATTTCGTTGGAACGTTCCACAGGAGGATGAACCGCTATGATCTGGCGATTGCTTATCTGTTCTAGCCTTCTGCAGGCGGCCAATGTGAGCGGCAAGGTGGAGTTGGCCGATGCGCGCAAGGGCACCAAGCCGGCCGGCGTGGTGGTTTGGCTGGAGCCGGTGAACCAGAAAGCCGCGCCCGTCCCGGGCCGGTTTGTTCTGGACCAGAAGAACAAGCGCTTCCTGCCGCATGTGCTCGTCGTGCCGGCCGGGAGCCAGGTGGACTTCCCGAACCACGACCCCATCTTTCACAACGCGTTCTCCAACTTCGCCGGTCAACCGTTTGATACAGGTCTGTACGCGCCCGGCACGTCACAAAAGATAACTTTTCGCCGCGCCGGCGTGGTTCGGGTGTTTTGTAACATCCATGCGCAGATGAGTGCGGTTATCGTGGTGGTTCCGGCGCAACACTACGCGATATCGGACGCCAGTGGGGTGTTCCAGATCGCGGGCGTTCCGGCGGGCGAATATCTCCTACGGGTTTTCCATGAACGCGCTACAGAATCCACCTTACAAAGCCTCGAACGGCGCGTTACCGTTGGAAGCGACTCCGACGTCGGCGCAATTCGAGTCTCCGAAAGCGGATACATCGAGGTGGGACACAAGAACAAGTTCGGCCGGGAATACCCCGCCCAGCCACGCGAAACTGGCCTATACTTGGGCGGGAAATAGAGGGTTCATGCCGCTGCGCTGGAAAATCTGGCTGTCGGCGTTTGGCATCGTCACCGCCCTGTTCGGCGTGGCCGGCTGGATGCTGCAGCGCCACGCCGTTGAGACGGCCACGCGCAGCCTGGATGAAGAGGTGAAGGCCGGCTTCCAGGCCTACGAGTCGGTGTTGAAGGCACGGCAGGAGATGATCGGCTCCGCCGCGCTGCTGCTGTCCAGTCTCCCGAACGTCCGCGCCGCGTTCGGCACCGGCGACCCGGCCACGATTCGCGACTCCGCTTCGGAGATGAGCAACTACCTGAGCCCGACGTTGAAGCAATCGACGTTTCTGGTCGTGGCCGATCCGCGCGGCAACTCCATCGCCGTGCTGGCCGGCCAGCCCAAACTGACTCGATACCCTGTGGAGCCCGCCGTCGTGCCCTCCGCGCCGAGGCAGATCTCCGGCTATCACGTCCACGAAGGCATGCTCTACCAGTTGGTGCTGACGCCCATCTTCGTCGACAGCGCGCGCGGAACGGCGCTGATCAGCATTCTTGTGGCCGGCTACCCGGTGACGAATACTTTTGCAGATACGCTGAAACAGACCACCGGCGGCAGCGACTTCGTGTTCCAGGGGCCGAACGGCCGTTTCGCCGCGACCCTAGACCGCATCGCGGACGACGACGCGCGCCTGGAGCGCGAACTCATCGGGCTCGACGGGGAGGCGGTTGGCAAGCTTTGCATCGTGCGCAGCTTCGGCGTCGCGGGCAACCGGATCACCCAACTGCGGCAGGAGCTGCTGCTGATCTGGGCCGCCGCGCTCATTCTGAGTCTGCTGCTGAGCTATGTGCTCTCCAACCGCATCGTGCAGCCGATCTCGGCGCTGGACACCGCCGCGGCGGAGCTCGGCAAGCAACACCTGGAACACCGCGTTCCCAACGCCATCGCCGGCCAGAAGGACGAACTGGGCCGCCTTGCCTCGGCGTTCAATCAGATGGCGGGTTCACTCGAAAACGCGCAGCGGGAGCTGATTCGCCAGGAGCGGATCTCCACCGTCGGCCGGCTGGCGTCGAGCATTGTGCATGACCTGCGCAACCCGCTGGCGGCGATCTACTCGGGCGCGGAGATGATGATCGACGGCGATCTGCCTCCGGCCCATACCAAGCGGCTGGCGGATAACATCTACAAGGCGTCGCGCCGGATTCTGGAGATGCTGCAGGAGTTGCTGGACGCCTCGAAAGGGAAGCACGGCGAGCGCGAGACGTGCAAGATTGTGGAACTGGTGCAGGCGGCGGTGCAGGCACAGGAGGAAGCGGCCTCCCACGTGGAGTTCAAGGTGGAGGTGCCGGAAGCGCTCGAAGCCAATGTCGAGCGCGCCCGCATGGAGCGGGTATTCGTGAACTTGGTGGCGAACGCCGTGGAGGTGATGCCGAATGGTGGCCAGATCGAGATCCGCGCGGCGAAAAACGGGGCCGGCGTGCTGATCACAATCGCCGATCAGGGCCCCGGCATCGCCAAGGAGATTATGGATCAACTCTTCCAGCCGTTCACGAGTTTCGGCAAACGGAACGGCCTGGGACTCGGCCTGGCATTGAGCCGCGAGACGATCCACGACCATGGCGGCGAGATCTGGGCGACGAACGCCCAGCCGCGCGGCGCGGTGTTTCATATTAAGTTGCCGGTGGGGTGAGGGACCGGCCGGACGCTTACCTACTCCCCGTTCAAAATCATATCCACCCGGGCAGCCACGTCTCGCAGGTACTTCGCGTCGCCGCCGGACAGCTCAACCGTAGCGTACCCCTTGTAGCCGATCTCGGTGAAGGCCTTGTGGACTTCCTTCCAGTCCAGATCGCCGTCGCGGAGGTTGACGAACTCCGGCACATTGGCCCGCACCACCATGTTGCGGCGATTCTTGAAATCCTTTAAATGCACCTTGGCGATGCGCTGTTTGCCGAGCGTCCGGATCCAGTCCTGCGGATAGCCGTACAACAGGATATTGCCGACGTCGAAGTACGCCTTCACCCAAGGGCTCTGGAACTCGTCCACGTAGCGCGCGAACTCAAGCGGCGAGAGCAGGAACTTGTTCCAGACGTTCTCCACTGCGATGACGACCTTGTTCTTCTCGGCCAACGGAATCAGCCGCCGAATCTGATCCTGCGAGCGCTTGTAGGCGTCGGCGTAGCCCGTTTGCGGATTGACGACGCCCGGAACCAGCAGCACCGTATCGGCACCCCAGGCGGCCGCATTACGGATCGACGTCTCCATGCCCGACATGCTCTTTCCCACTGCATCGGGGTCGGCTGACGAAAGCGGAAACTGCCAATGCAGCATGTTCATGACGGAGTGGATAGGCACCCCGGTGGACTGGGCCGCCTTCGCCATTTCGGCTTCGATCGCCGGGTCTTCGACAGTCTGCCCCTCGACGGCCTCAAACCCGACGTCCTTGGCAAGCTGGAACTTGTCCTTAATCGACAGCTCCTTCGGAAGCATGGAGGTCAGCACGCCTTTCTTGACGGGCAAGCGCCTGGATGTGTCGGCGGCGAAGGCGGCGGCGGAAGCAAGGATGGTCCGGCGGGTCATGGTTTGATGATAGCCCACGGGCAAAAAAATTGGCCGGAAGATCCGGCGGTTGAACCGCGGAAATCCGGCCAGGAGTGTTGGGCGTCAGAACTTTGGAATTCGTGCTGGCCGCGGAACTCGCCGGTTCGCCCGTTTGGCGGACGATCCTCCGATGGCGAGATCCGTCATGGCTAGACGAGGTTTGGAATTTTGATAATTTTCTTCTGGATTGCGTACTGCACAAGCTGGGCCTTGTTGTGAATGTCGAGCTTGCGCATGAGGTTGAACTTGTGGGCTTCCACCGTCTTCACGCTCAGGTTGAGGTCGCAAGCGATCTCTTTGACCGATTGGCCCTCGGCCAGCATCTTCAGCACTTCCCGCTCACGCGTGGTCAGCGTGGCGAAGCGCGGCAGCCGGTTGGCCGATTTGATGCGCGTGCGGAAGTCGTCGACAAGCTGCGAAAGCATCCGGGGGCTGAGGTAACTGCCTCCTCGAATGACATCGCGAACCGCCGCGATCAGTTGTTGCGCGGGACTATCCTTGAGCACGTAGCCGGCGGCGCCGACCTCCATGCCCTCCACCAGGTAGTCCTCGTCGTCGTACATCGTGAGAAAAAGAACCTTGCATTCCGGCCGGTTCTTCTTGATCTGACGTGTGGCTTCAAAACTGCTAAGTCCGGGCATGCCGATGTCCATCAGCACGACATCCGGTTTCAGGTCGTTTGCGCGTTCGACGGAGTCACCGCCGTTGGCCGCCTCTCCAACAACTTCCATATCCGCTTCGGCGGAAATCAATGTTCGAATTCCCTGCCGGAAGAGCGTGTGATCATCAGCCAAAAGGATGCGAATCTTTGCCATGTTTGGTTCCGTTTTCCGTTACTTTAATTCCAGTGTTCCAACGTCGTGCTGGTGCCTGCTGAGTCCGGCTACCTGGCTTTGGGTCGCGCTTCCAGCGCGCCAGCCTCTCTGGGTAATGGCAACTCAATCAGAATTCGAGTTCCTCCGCCTCTGGTGATCGTGCGGCGAGACATCCTTATCTCGCCGTTCCGGGCCGCATCCTGCCGCCCTTGTTTGGGATCACCCGGAGTACTCTCGATTTGAAATGTTCCTCCGAGAAGTGCCACTCGCTCACGCATACCGGATAAACCGTATGACTCCCGCTTTGCGAATGCTTCCTCGATGTGAAAGCCGACTCCGTTGTCCTCAACGTTCAGCCTCAAATATCCATCGGCCGTCGACAGGGAAAGGTTTACAGTATTTGCCATGGAATGTTTCGCGATATTGTTGAAACATTCCTGGACAAGCCTGTAGACGATCATCTCGGTACGCTTAGCCAACGGCCCTAGCTTGTTCAATTGCAACCGCACACGCGCCGTGTGCACCTGCCGGAACCGGTTCACCAGTTGCCGCAGCGCGGCCCCCAGCCCAAGCTGCTCCAGCACGGCGGGGCTCAGCGCAGCGATCAGCCGCCGGATCTCCAAAATCGTTCGCTCGGTCATTTCGCGCGCTTCCCGCAGACCCGTGCGCTGCTTGTCCATTGAGTCGGGCAGCGAACTCTCGAGCATCTCCATCTGCAGCCGGATGCAAAGCATTGATTGGCCGGCTTCGTCGTGCAGTTCGCGGCTGATGCGGCGGCGCTCGGCCTCTTCCACATGCAGCATGTGCTCCGCGAGCTGGCGCACCTGTTCCTCGCGCGCCGCCAAGCCTTCCGCCAGGCGGGCCTTTTCGATCGCCATCCAGCAGCGTTCAGCCGCAGCCGCCAATAACTCCCGTTCCCGGGGCAGCCACTCAAACTCTTTGTCGAAGGAAAATTGCAGCACACCCCATGTCACGCCGCCGCCAACCAGCGGCACGGACCAGAGCGTCTTTCCGCGCGCGCTCCAAAACGAATCCGGCGCGCAGCGCCGCAACCCGGCGCCCAGAACACAGCGCGGCTCGGAGAGCTCGCGCCGCAACGCCGCGGAGTTCGCGATCCGCCAGTGATGCGTCCGCACCGGCGCTTTGCCTTCGCGTCCGATCGACGCACCCAGCGTCCACACCAGCGCGTCCTCGTCCAACAGATAAAGCCGCGCGCGGGTGGCGTTCGAAAATTCGGCCAGCGTGGCCAGGAAGCGTTCCAGCAGGTCGCCCAGCGTCCGGGACTCTAGCTCCACGCGAAACAGATCGTAGAACGCGCGCGTCTCCGCCTCCCGCACCTGATAAAACGCGTTGTTCAACGTCAGCACCACGCAAAACAACAGTTGTTCGCGTACCCACCGCAGATCGCCGGCGATGGATGGCTCCAGCGCCTCCAAAATGGCGGCCTGCATGCGGTCGAATTTCTCCAGCTCGGTGACGATCGTGCCCGGCGGCAAATGCATCTTCGCCAGACGGCGGCCGTTGTACTCCACCTGTTCGAAGAACTCGCCAACCGGCCGGCCCTCGCCCAGGATCTTCAGCGCCGCGCCGGGCGTAATCGCCCGCAGCGCCGCGCTCTGGCGCGCATCTAAACCCTTCACACTACGTGCGCTGTGCACGCGCTTTTCGATCCGCGCCCGGTGCGGCGCCAGCCGGCGCGCAATCTCGGTCAGTTTACTTCGGAGCTGGTCGCTCAGCACATCGGCTGCGTCGGCCAGTACGGTCGGTCGGATCGGTCTTGCCACTCAGGTAAGGTATCGGACTCACCTGACCGATTCTTTAGTCGTCGTCGCTGTCGCCCTGGCTGACGCGCAACACTGCCAGGAAGGCCTCCTGTGGAATCTCCACCTTGCCAACCCGCTTCATGCGCCGCTTGCCTTCCTTCTGTTTTTCCAACAGTTTGCGCTTGCGGGTGATGTCGCCGCCGTAGCATTTTGCCAGGACGTTCTTTCGAATGGCCGAAATCGTTTCCCGCGCGATGATCTTGGTTCCAATGGCCGCCTGCAGCGCCACCTCGAACATCTGCCGGGGAATCAGCTTTCTAAGGCTGGCAATTAGGGCTTTCCCGCGGTCGTAGGCGAAATCCCTGTGAACGATAATCGACAGCGCGTCCACGGCTTCGCTCGCCACCAGCACGTCCAGTTTCACCATCGGCGACACGCGATAACCGGCCAAATGGTAGTCCAGCGACGCATAGCCGCGGGACGCCGATTTCAGCCTGTCATAGAAGTCGAGAACGATCTCGTTCAGCGGCAACTCATAGGCCAGCAGCACGCGCCCCGTGCCGATATACTCAAATTTCTTCTGCTGCCCGCGCTTTTCCTCCACCAGAGCCAGAATTTCGCCGACGTACTCTTCGCGGGTGATGATCGTCGCATCGATAATCGGTTCCTCGATATGCTCAATCTCGGCCGGGTCGGGCCAGCGCGACGGATTTTCCACCTCCACCACGTCTCCCCCGCGTAGCGTAATGCGATAACGCACGCCCGGGGCGGTGGTGATCAGATCGATGTTGAATTCGCGCTCCAGGCGCTCCTGGACGATTTCCAGATGCAGCAGCCCGAGGAACCCGCAGCGGAACCCGAAACCGAGCGCCACCGAATTCTCCGGCTCGAAATTGAACGCCGAGTCGTTCAGCCGCAGCTTTTCCAGCGCCTCCCGAAGGACGTTATGTTCATGACTCTCAACAGGATAGAGACCTGCGAACACCATCGGCTTGATCGGCTCGAAGCCGGGCAGCGCCTCGGCGGCGGGAACAGCGGCGTCCGTGATCGTGTCACCGATCTGTGCGTCGGAGACCGTCTTAATGTTGGCCGCCAGGAACCCGACCTCGCCGACGCCAAGTTCTGGACAGGGAACGGGTTTCGGTGTCTGGTACCCCAGCGCGTCGACTTCGTAAATCCGTCCATTCGAACAGAATTTGATCTTCTGCCCAACGCGGATCCGCCCGTCCACCACCCGCATCAGGATAATGACGCCGCGGTATGTGTCGAACCAGGAATCGAAGATTAGCGCCCGCAGGGGTGCATTCGGGTCGCCCTTCGGCTGCGGGACCTTGCGGACCACCTGTTCGCAGATCTCCTCGATGCCGATGCCCTGCTTGGCCGAAGCCAGCACGGCCTCGGTCGCGTCGAGCCCAATCACCTGTTCAATCTGTTCCATAATCCGCTCGGGCTCGGCGGACGGCAGATCTATCTTGTTGATAACAGGCAGTATTTCGAGGTTTTGCCCAAGCGCCAGATACGTGTTGGCCAATGTCTGCGCTTCCACGCCCTGGCTCGCATCGACCACCAGCAGCGCCCCTTCGCAGGCCTGCAGGGAGCGTGACACTTCATAGGTGAAATCCACGTGGCCCGGCGTATCGATCAGGTTGAGCTGATAGACAATCCCGTCCTTTGCCTTGTATAACAAACGCACTGCGTGGGCCTTGATCGTGATGCCGCGTTCGCGCTCAAGATCCATGGAATCAAGCACTTGCTCCATCATTTCCCGCTGGGAAAGGGCGCCGGTGAACTCAAGCAGGCGGTCGGCTAACGTCGACTTGCCATGGTCGATGTGCGCAATGATGGAGAAGTTTCGAATGAGAGATGGATCCATGGGATAATGGCCAGGAGCCGTTTAAAGACGCCTTGCTCCATTATTCCACATGCCCTGGAATTGCCTGACATTTCAAGTGGACGAAGCCGGGATCGCCCTGTTAACGATCAATCGCCCGGAGAAGCTGAACGCGCTTAACGCTCAAACTATCAATGAGTTAGAGCAAGCGTTCCTGGAAGCCGAGAACGATCCGGCCGTGAAGGCGCTGATTATCACCGGCGCCGGTGAGCGCGCTTTTGTCGCCGGAGCCGATATTTCGGGCATCGCGACAGGCAGTTCCAAGTCGGCGTCGGACGGTTCGGCCCGCGGCAGTCAGATCTTCCGGAGGCTCGAGAAGTCGGCCAAGCCGTCGCTCGCCGCCATCAACGGATTCGCCTTGGGCGGCGGGTTGGAACTGGCGCTGTGTTGCACGCTCCGGCTGGCCTCGGACAACGCCAGGCTCGGCCTGCCGGAACTGAAGTTGGGGATTATTCCCGGTTACGGCGGCACGCAGCGGCTGGCGCGCATCGTGGGCCGGGGCCGGGCGCTGGAAATGATCCTCACCGGCGAACCGGTCGATGCCGCCGAAGCTTACCGGATCGGCCTGGTGAACAAAGTCGTTCCGCAGGCGGAGTTGCTCGGTGCCGCCAAAGGACTGCTGGGTAAGATCCTGGCCAATGGCCCGCTCGCCGTGGCCACCGCCATGCGTGCGGTGGATAGCGGGTTGGATGGTAGCCTGGAGGAAGGGCTGCAATTGGAGTCGGCGTTGTTTGGCGTTGTCGCCGTCACCGAGGATTGCAAGGAGGGCACAGCGGCCTTCCTTGAGAAACGCAAGCCGGTATTCACAGGAAAGTAGACATGGCACAGCAGGTGGTGGAAGGTTCCCTTCGGGGCGACGGTCTTCGCGTGGCGATCGCGGCCGCGCGGTTTAACAGCTTCGTGACGGAGCGCTTGTTGGCCGGCGCGCAGGAAGGGTTGCGGCGGCACGGCGTCAATCCGGACGATACCGTCGTCGTGCACGTGCCGGGCTCGTGGGAACTGCCCCTCACCGTCAAGGCGCTCGCCGAGAGCGGCCGTTTCGACGCTATCGTCTGCATCGGCGCCGTCATCCGTGGCGACACGCCCCACTTCGACTATGTGGCCGGCGAAGCCGCCAAGGGTATTGCGAACGTCCAGCTCTCGACCGGCGTGCCCATCGCCTTCGGCGTTCTGACCACCAATACCGTCGACCAGGCCGTGGACCGCGCCGGAGGCAAATCCGGCAACAAGGGCTTTGAAGCCGCCGTAACCGCCATCGAAATGGCGAGCGTATTGCGGCAGGTTCGCGGCCAATAATGCCATCCCGCTTTCTGAGCCGCCGTCGCGCCCTGCAGGTCCTCTATGAATGCGACCTGCGGCAGGTGGACCCGGCCGAAGCCATGCGGGATTTCTACGCGACCCTCTACAGCGAAGAGAACGAAGCCCGGCCGGAGCTGGACGAGTTCATGGAGTCCATCGTCGTTGGCGCCTATTCGGTCCGCCAGGAAGTCGACGAGATGCTGAGCAAGTACTCGGCCAACTGGAAGGTCGACCGCATGGCCCTGGTGGATCGCAACGTTTTGCGGTTGGCTATCTACGAATTGAAGTACAGCAAAACGCCGGCGCCCGTGGTGATCGACCAGGCCATCGAGCTTGCGCGAAAGTTCTCCGGCGAGGAAGCCGCGCGCTTCGTCAACGGCATCCTCGACGCGTACTGGAAAACTAAGGCAAGCGAGACTTAACGCGGTCCCACGCCGCCTTGGCGTCCGGCAGCAGCAGCTTCTCGTCGCTCAGCTTCTGATACTCGGCCGCGGCGCGCCGCAGATACTCCGTGGCCTTGTCGCCTGTCCAAACGTCCGCCGCGTTCGCGTAGGCCAGAGCGACTTCGGCCCGCACCGCGCCGGATGACGAGCGCACGAACCGCGGGCTCTCCGCGAACCGGATGGCCTCGTCCGCCGCCTGCCGGGCCTGCTCTGCCAATCCGCTCCCGCGCAGCAGAACGGGCCGCGCTACGAGCGCCTCCAGATTCATCCGGCCAAGGTCGAAGTCCCCGGGGGCGTTCGCCGACATCGCCTGAAACTGCCGGCTGGCCTGGCCGTGCAACGCCAGCGCCTCCTTCCAGCGTTTCTGCACGCCCATCGCCTTGGCCAGGCTCAGCCGCGAGTACGCCAGATTCTGCGCCAGCCGCACGTGGCCGGCGTCCCGCTCCGATAGTTCGGCAAGCGCGCGAGTGGATTCCCCAAGCGTGCCGATGGCCCGTTCCGTCATTCCGGCGCGCACCATCGAAAGCCCCAGCCGCAGCAGCGCGAAGTTCAAATCCAGGCGCGCCTTCATGTCTTCCTGGTCCACCCGCACCAGCCACCGGGCCTTTTCGACAACGCGCTCATAGGTCGCCACCGCTTCCGCGCTCGACTGCGTACGCTGCACGTCGCCAATATGGCTGAGAGCGATCATCAGGGTTCGCTCCCGCTGCACGTCGTTGGTGCTGCTGGCCGCCAGGCGCTCCTGGATTCCGTAGTTCTTCTTGTAGGCGTCCAGCGCCTCCGCCAGCTTGCCTTGCCGGGCCAGGACTATGCCCAGCGTGGCGTAGCTGGAGCCAAGCGCGGCGAGCTTATCGCGGTTCGTCACGCCCATAAAGGCGAGCTCTTCGCGGATCTGAACGGCGCGCCTGGCGCTGTCTGCGGCCTCCGTGGTGCCGATGGAGGAGACTGAACGCGCGAGCGAATCGTACGACTCGGCCAGGTCGTTCAACGCTTCCACATCGCCCGGCGACGCGCGCAGCGCCTCCTCCCCGTGCGCGATCGTCCGTTGGAAGGCCTCGGCGGCGCCTTTGGGATCGTTGGCCTCCCGCAGAACCGCGCCCAGTTTGAAGTAAGCGCGGCGCAGATCGGCGCGGTTCGATACGGGCTGGCCCTCCGCCTTCCATGCGGTCTCAAACAGCCGCACCGCTTCGCGATAGCTTGCGATCGCCCCCTTGGTGTCGCCGATATTGGAGCTCGTTGGTTTGCCCTGCACGTCGCCCACCCGCTCGTACCCCGCCGCGATCTCGCGCATCAGCCCGGCGTCCGTACCTGCGTCCTGTTGGAGCGCGCGCAGATACTCCAGCCCTTTCTCGACAATCGTCTGCCGCGCCTTGGTGGCGCCGGGAAGTTTCTCCACGCTGTCGTGAAAATCGAAGAGGAACGATTTCGAAAGCCCGCGCACCTGCTCAAACCGCCGCTTGTTCACCTGCGCCTGCTGGTACAGCAGGATGCCGCCGGCCGCCATCGACACAACGGCCGCGGACCCCAGTACGACCGCCACGCGGTTCCTGCGGAAGAACTTGGAAGCCCGGTAGGCCAGCGAGTCCGGCCGCGCCCGAACCGGAAGCCCGCTCAGGAATCGGCGCAAATCTTCGGCGAACTGGTCGACGCCCGGATAGCGCCGCTCCCGCTCCTTGTGGAGCGCCTTCAGCACAATGTTATCCAGGTCGCCGCGCAGTTCACGCGGCTGGATCGGGCCAGTTTCTTCCGCGGCGAGGCTTGGCTTGGCCGGCAGCGCCTCGCAGATCGCCCGCGCGATCGCGGCCATCGATGTGTCGCTCACCTTTTGCGCCTTCACGCCGGTGAGCATCTCGTAGAGGATCACGCCCAGCGAATAGACGTCGGTCGCGGTGGAGACCGGCTCGCCCCGCACCTGCTCCGGGCTCGCGTACTCGGGCGTCAGCATCTGATTGCCCGCCACCGTCACCGTCTGGTCGCCGGATTCGTTCAGCACGCGCGCGATTCCGAAGTCCAGCAGCTTTGCCGACCCAGCTTTGTCCACCAGAATATTGCCCGGCTTCAGGTCGCGGTGGACAATCAGACTCTGGTGCGCGTAGGCGACCGCCGAACACACGTCGAGAAAGAGCAGTATGCGCTTCTCCAGGCCCAGATTGTTGTCCCGGCAGTACTGCGTCACCGGCACGCCGTCCTCGACGAACTCCATGGCCAGGAACGGAAGGCCGCTCGCGCTGGTTCCGCCGTCCAGCAGCCGCGCGATATGCGGGTGCTCCAGCCGTGCCAGGATCTGCCGCTCCTGCTCAAACCGGCGCAGGACGCTCTGGGAATCGAGTCCGACACGCAGCAGCTTCACCGCCACTTCTTTCTCGAAGGCCGCGTCGTCGCGCACCGCCTTGTAGACTGAGCCCATTCCGCCGCGGCCCAGGAATCCGGTGATCTTGTACGGGCCCAGCCGCTGGCCCAGCGCACCCTCCTCCGTCGCCAGCGACCACGCCGCCGCGCCGTCCATCATCGCCCGGTCGATCGTGTTGCCCGTTTCGGCGTCCATCTCCAGCATGGCCCGGACCTCGGCCATCAGCTCCAGATCGTCGCCGCATTCCCGTTCCAGCAGTGCCGTTCGCTCGCCCGGATCGGTGTCCAGCGCGTCGTTGAACAAACGGTCGATCCGCGCGAAACGCTCAGGCGTCATTGTTCGTCAGTTGGACCCGGACCCAAGCCTCGGCCGAACGCAGGTCCCGGCTCACCGTGGCTTTCGACACGCCGCTCGCCTCAACGATCTCATCCAGAGTAAGCCCGCCAAAATACTTCATCTCTAGAATCTTCGCCTTGCGGGCGTCGACTTTTTCCAGATTCTCAAGTGCCTCGTTCAGCGAAAGGAACGGCGAGTTGGCCTTGTCGTCGCCAATGTCGATGCCGATACCGTCCAACGACACCTTCCGGCCGCCGCCCCGTTTGGCGGCTCGGAACTTGCGGGCTGAATCCACCAGCACCTGCCGCATCAGGTGCGCGGCAACACCGAAGAAGTGAGCCCGGTTCTGGAAATCGGGAACCTCCTGGCCAATCAAACGTACATAGGCTTCATGCACCAGAGCGGTAGGTTGAAGCGTGTGCCCCTCGCGCTCGCGGCCGATGTAGCTCTCGGCCAACTTGCGCAACTCTTCGTAGACAAGCGGCAGCAACGCATCCAGAGCGGCGCGGTTGCCATCACGCCATTCCCCCAGCAAACGTGTGACTTCTGGCTTCATGCGAGAGTTGCTCACGAGTCTACCACCGCGCACTCCCGTCGACCAAACCTCCTCCTGCCAACCCGCCGCTTCTTTGTCCTTCTCTCTGCCGGCTTCTGCATCTCCGGCTCGGGGCCTCCTTCGATCCCGGCCCGCCTCGCGCCGGACAATGGATGGGAACCAGATTTCGAAGGAGTCGTCCGCGTCAATGCCCCTTGGAGCTGTCGTGTTCCCGGCAGGCATCCTTTCGGACGGCCCTGGTCCTTCGTCGTTGATCGCAATCGTGTCGACTATGCCCTGGTGGTGGGCTAGCGAAAATTCTAACTGCCATTGAAGCCAACCACGCTCCTCGATTCTCCCCGCCAGCGCGAGTTCAGCCCGAACCACGAACCCAGCAAAGAGCGTCTCGCGTGGCAAACACCGCCACCCCATCGCTGGCGAGCGCCGGCGCCGTCACTGGCGCCCCCCAATCGGAACGCACAACCAGTTCGGCCCGCCCGCCTGCGTCGATCCGTATCAAGCCTTCTCCGGTAGCGGCCAACACCGAATCGTCGCGCATCTGCACCGCGCCCGCCACGCGTCCGCCACCGGCATGGCGCCAGACTTGTCCCGCTCCCGGCTGATAGCACGCCAGCCCGGCGGGCGAATGAATCACGGCGCGGTGGCGGCTGTCCACCATCGGGGGCCGCGCGAAGGCATTCGCATCGATCTCCGTCTCGACGCATTGCCCGCCGATCGTCACCACCCAAAGCCGCCGGCCTTCCGGCGTGTCCACCACCAGATACATCCTTCCGGTCTCATCCACGCTCATACCCAGCGGGTGAAACTCGCCCAGCAGCCGGCGCCGCACAAGCAACCCGAAATCCATAATGTCGATGGCGCCGCGATAGGCCGCCACGACGAACTCATTGTGTACGGCCACCTCAAGCCGCGGGTCGGCGAATTCCAGCGCCGCC
Organism: Acidobacteriota bacterium; assembly: GCA_016871155.1. Classification (GTDB taxonomy): domain Bacteria; phylum Acidobacteriota; class Terriglobia; order Bryobacterales; family Bryobacteraceae. Next base: position 31,586 of record VFZO01000041.1, read on the forward strand.
AGCGGCGTGACGTTCGTCAACCGGCCATACTCGCAGCGCGGCGGATCCTCCACGCGCAGCGTCTCCAGCCGCGCCAGGCTCGGAACGGTCTTCGCCAGGACATCCATTCGCTGAAAGGCGGAAGCTGCGACGATCCCCGGTCCGGTCGAGTGAAGGAACGTGCGTGCGTATCCGGGTCCACCGCCCAGAAGCACGGTTCCCGCAACTGAACTTCCGTAGCGAACGGCAAGGTGCGAATCCGGTTCCGTCACCAAGGTCAAGCCGCCCAGCTCGGCATCGAGTCCCGAGCAGATGCCGCCCGCCAGCGGCGTCTCGCCGCTCGCCAATAGCCATTGGGAACGCCCCGCCGCCAGCGCCTCGGCGCCACGCGCCAAGACCCACAGCGGCTGCAACGAACCCGGCAATCCACACTGCCCGGACAGCGTGCCGCCGGTGAAAAGACAGCCCGAACGGCCGTTGTTCCGCGCATTAACATAAGCCCTTGGGGAGCCGCCCGCCGCCGGCGGTTCGGCGGGCGGCAGCGCCGGCAGTTCCGGGACGTGGACGATGGGGATCGGTTGGCTCATCACAACATCTCCGCGCCGGGCACCGCGCGGCGGACGATCAGGTTCCGAACCCGCGTTTTGGTGACCGCGTCCATCGGATTCGGCCGGCTGGTCGCGGCCAGGCCCACCATGTCGGCGAACCATTTCCAGGCATCCGGGGCCTGAAGCTGTGCCGCCGTCAATCGCAACTCGTCATCCCCATCCCAGCCCGTGGTCCCGGACTTAACCACGCGGACGTTGAAATGTGTCACCCACTTGTCCTCTTTATCGTCCGCCATGCTTTCGTATTCGGACTGGTGGCCCAGCGCGGGACGGCTGAACCCCAGGCTGTCCAGATAGGCGTTGTTGGCCGGAGATCCATCGTCCACCAGAGTCTCGATGAGCGTGCGGGCCGAGAAAAACACCAGCGCCCGTTCGAACTTCGCCGGCCCTAAGGCGCCGCGAAAGAAGTGGGACTTGCTCAGATTCGCGCTGATCGACTGCAGGAACGCGCCGACTGGCCCCGTAATTTCGGCGTTGGTGGTGACATCGTCGAACCGGTATCGAATGTTCACTTGAACCACCAGCAGCCCGTCGCAGATATTCGGGTACGCCAACAGTACCGAGTACATCTCGGCAGCCAATGGCCATAGGAACAGTTCCGTCTGCCCACGCTCGCCGATCTCCGCTCCAAGCTCCATCCACAGTGGAAACCCGGCGTAGGTGCGGCTGGGAATTGGATGGCGGGGAAATTTCACGCGGGCGCCGTAGGCGCGCACCTCCAGCGGGATCGCCAGGATGCGGCTGATCCACTCGGCGGAGTGCCAAAAATTGCGCCCATTGATGCACTGCGCGTCGTTCATCATGTCGCCCGAGTGCAGGAAACTGAAGGGTTC
>VFZO01000042.1 GCA_016871155.1 Acidobacteriota bacterium
GAGGACAACCCGACAACGGAAGCGACGAATCCGGGCTATCCCTTCTCGTGGCGCTTTCGCGATTGGGTGATTACGGCCCTGAACGACGACATGCCCTATGACCGTTTCGTAAAACTGCATCTGGCCGCGGACCAAATGCCCGGAACGCCAAGGAGCGACTACCGGGCGCTGGCGTTCCTTGGCGCCGGGCCGGTTTATCACAAAGATGCCCGGCTCTCGCAGGAAGTGATCGAGACCCTTGCTTCCGACGACTGGGACGAACGAGTGGATGCAGTCACACGCGGATTCCTCGGCCTGACGGTAGCATGCGCACGTTGCCACGACCACAAGTTCGACCCGATCCTAACCAAGGACTACTACTCCATGGCAAGCGTTTTCGCGAGCGTTTTGCCCACGAAGCGGCCGCTCACCGAGATCGACCCCGAAGTCGAGAAGAAGTTCACCTGGATGCAGGAACGCATTTTCCACGTGAACTATCTGGCGAACCTGATGAAGAACGAGCCGGGGACGAAGCCGGCCGAGGCAAAGGTGAAATCGGAGAAGTTTTTTGCCGAGCTGGAGCGACTCCGAAAGGAAATTCCAAAGGTCGATGCGCCTTTGACCCACGCGGTGATCGACGCCGGCTACTGGTACAGCGGCTCCGACCCGGACCTGACACTCAACGACGTGCGGATGGATCAGCCACGCGACCTGCCCGTCTTCATTCGAGGCAACGTGGCAAACCACGGCGAGCCGGCTCCTCGAGGCTTCGTCAGCGTTTTGTCGAAACCCGGAGCGGAGCGATTTACCAGGGGCTCCGGTCGTCTGGAACTGGCCGAGCGAATGTTTACCGACGCCGGGCCGCTGGCGGCTCGTGTGATTGTGAACCGCGTGTGGGGCTGGCACTTTGGAAAACCACTTGCGCCGACCACCAGCGATTTCGGCACTCAGGGTGAGAAGCCTTCGCATCCGGAGTTGCTGGATGCGTTAGCGGCTCGGTTCGTTGAGCAGGGCTGGTCACTGAAAAAGCTGCATCGTGAAATTCTGCTCTCCGCCGCCTATCGCCAGTCCAACGCACCGAACGCCGCCAACGAGGCAAAGGATCCCGGAAACAAGTATCTGTGGCGCATGAGTCCGCGCCGCCTGGACTTCGAAGCGTGGCGCGACAATGTCCTGCGCGCCTCCGGAGCGCTGTCCCCGCTGATCGGCGGACCGTCGCTGGATTTGGAAACGGGTGAGTCGCGACAGGCGTTTAAGACGAGTGGGCAAGCGGAGGAGACACCCGCCCGGCCAAATTACCGGCGTACCGTCTACGCGAAAGTCAATCGGTCCCGCTTGAGTTCGCTCTTGAAACTGTACGATTTCGCCGATCCGAATCAGCACAGCCCGGCGCGCGATGTGACAACAACACCGCTGCAGCAGCTCTTTGTGATGAACGGTCCGTTTCTGCAGGAGCAGGCCGGAGTCCTGGCGCAATCGGTGGACGGCGCGACCGACACGGACAAGATTCGGGGCCTGTACCGGCGGATCTTCGGCCGCGCCCCCCGGCCGAAAGAGATCGACCTGGCCGCCAGTTACCTGAATAGCGCATCGTTACCTGCATACGCGCACGCGCTCCTGTCAACGAACGAAATGATGTTTTGGCCATGACACCCACTCGACGCAAGTTTGTACACGACCTTTGCGCAGGCTTTGGCGGCTTCGCCCTCGCGGACCTGCTCGGAGCCGCGCCTCGCGGCCCGCACTTCGCCCCGAAGGCAAAGCACGTCATTTTCCTCTTCATGGCCGGCGGGCCTTCGCACATGGACCTGTTCGACCCCAAACCGGCACTTTTGAAATACCAAGGACAACGGCCCTCGAGCGTCGACCTGCGAACCGAGCGGGTGACCGGCGGCCTGCTGCCGTCGAAATTCGCGTTCCGGAAGCATGGCCGCAACGGCATCGAAGTCAGCGAGTTGCTTCCTCGCATGGCCGCGGTGATCGATGATGTCTGCGTGCTTCGCGGCATGTACACGTTTAATCCAACCCATACTCCGGCGCGGAGTCTGATTCACTCGGGCAATATCGCCGCCACGCGCCCATCGATGGGAGCGTGGATCTCGTATGGTCTTGGCACGGAAAATCAAAATCTACCTGGCTTTGTAGTCATCAGCCCCGGAGCCAGCGCGTCCTTGTGGCGCTCCGGCTTTCTGCCTGCCGAACATCAGGGCACGCTATTTAATCAGGCGGAAGCGGACACAACCCAGTTGATCCGCTACCTGCGCAATTCGAACATGAACCCGGACGCGCAACGGAAGCAGTTGGACCTTGTCCAGGCTTTGAATGCGGAGCACAAGAGCGGATTCGGCGAAGATGCGTTTCTGGATGGGAAGATCGCGGCCATGGAAACCGCGTACCGGATGCAGTTCACCGCGAGCGACGTTTTCAATCTCAAATCGGAGCCGGAACAGACACGGGAACTCTACGGCACCGGCAAATACGCGGACGCCTGCCTGATCGCCCGGCGCCTGGTGGAGCGTGGCGTGCGGTATGTCCACGTTTACTATGGCGCGGGTCAGGTTTGGGACGACCACGCGAAGATCGAAAAGAATTTACGGGAACGGTGTCCGGACATGGATCGAGCGTCAGCAGCGCTGCTCTCGGATTTGAAGCAGCGGGGCTTGCTGGACGAAACTTTGGTCGTCTGGGGCGGCGAGTTCGGCCGGACGCCCGTGTCGGAAAGCGGCGACGGGCGTGACCACAATCCCTACGGATTCACCATGTGGATGGCGGGCGGCGGGATCAAGGGCGGCATCGCCCACGGCGCTACGGACGAATTCGGCTTCAAGGCCGTTGAGGGCCGGGTGAGCGTTCACGACCTGCACGCCACGATCCTGAATCAGCTTGGGCTCGATCACGAGAAGTTAACCTATCGCTACGCCGGACGTGACTTCCGGCTCACCGATGTCCACGGCAATGTGGTTCGCGAAATCCTCGCCTAACGAAGGAAGAGCCGCTCCACCGACCAGTACAGACCAGCGGCCATGATGAGCAGCGAGCCGATCCTCACGACGGGTTTCCGCTGATGGCGAAACCGTTTGATGAGAGGGACCACCAAGCCAACGATAGCGAGTTGGCCAACCTCCACTCCGATATTGAACCCTGCAAGCGCCCAACCCAGCGCGTGACTGGGCAAACCGGCTTCGCTCAACGCTCCGGCGAAACCGAATCCGTGTACGAGTCCGAACCCCGCGGCGTAGAGCGCGCGAACTCTCACCCGGGTTTCCCCTTTCGAAAGCAAATTTTCGCCTGCCGCCGCCACAATTGAGAGCGCAATAATCCCTTCGACAAGCCAGGAGACCGGCGTCACGATGCGAAGAACCGCCAAGGCCAGCGTCACGGAGTGGGCGAGTGTGAATCCGGTGATAACGGCAAGCAACGACTTAAAGCGTCCACCGGGCAGGAGCAGGGCGAGGAGGAAGGCGATGTGATCGGCGCCCAGCCAGATGTGCTCGATCCCGATGGGAATGAAACGCCCCAGCGCTTGGCCGAAAGTCTCGCCAACCGCCGCCGGCCCGGAGTTGGCGTCCAGTACCGTCTCGCCAAACGGCTGGCCGTTTCGAACGACGGTCACGAGAGTCTTTTCCGATGGATGTTCGGGAAACAGCGGCGCGTCGATGGCGACGGTCTCGGCCGTCCCCTTCTTGCGGCCCTCCCACACCAACACGTCGTTCAGGCCTTCGGGAACGATTCGGATCGTATCCGGAGCAAACGGTACGTTGTCCAGGCGCAATTTCAAGCGCTTGGTAATTTCGGCCTGCGGTTCGGTGCGATGAAGCAGGATGCCGTGTACCTGCACGCGGACGAGAGTTTCGTGCGCGGTCAGTTCCACGTGAACGCCGGTGACGCCGAGATCGTGCGCATGCAGCGCAAGCGATGCGAAGAGTAGAAATCTCACAATAGGATTTGGAACAAGAGCCAGGATAACAGGGCTCCGGCCACAGTCATCGAGAGGCCCCAGACAAGGAGCTGATTGAATAGCCGCCGGCTCTCGGCCACCGGAACCGCCGCTACACACAACGCACCGATCGTCGAAAGCGGCGAGACATCCACGAGATGTCCCGCCACGCACATCGTCAAGGCGATTCCGAGGGCGTCCCCGCCGCCCAACTTCGCGATCAGGCTCGGTATCAATGGGAGAAACGCCGGCAAAACGACGCCAGAGGTGCTGGAATACGCCGAGATGAGACCGATCATCGCCGCCAAAAGAGGAATGACGGTTTCAGGCGTCGAGACACTGGCAATCAAGCCGCTGAAGATCTCCAACCCGGCCGTTTTTTCGAGGAGCGCGATTAGAATGGAAACGCCGCACACCATCAGAATTGTGCCCCAAGGCATTCTTCGAATCGCTTCTTCCTCGTCCGCGGCACGCAGCAAGCTGAGCAACACGGCGGCCGTAAACGACGCGAGGCCGATATGAACCTTGAGTGCAACTACGCTGAGCACGAGGCCCGCTATGACGGCGATGGTTGTCCAATGCGTTCGCGTCAGGTTGGCTTCCGCCTCCTGGGCGGCTACGCGGTCGTTCCGCCGGAGCAGCGCAACACCGCCGAAGGCCAGGTAGCCGCCGAACGCGACAAGTGCGTGCGCCAGAACGTTGTAAAGCCAGATTTCCAATGAGTGCCCTGATAGAGAAATCCTGGCCATCAATCCGTTCGCAATGAGGCCGGTTGGAGCCAATGGCGAGAGCGAACCGGCGTTCGCACCGTTGCCGACCATGATCGCCATCAGGAAAGGCGGAATGCCGCTGCGCGTCGCGGTGGCCATTGCGACGGGAGAAAGCAACCCTGCGGTGGCGATGTTCCCGGGACCGCAAGACGCCAGAACGGCACCCAGCGCAAAAAAGAGCACGGGGATCAGTCCGGCACGGCCTTGACACAAGCCGACCGCGCGCCTGGATAGGCGCTCCAACGTCCCGTTCACGGTGGCTTGGCTAAACAAGAGCGAAACGCCGGCAAGCGTTAGAAACAGGTCCACCGGAAAGCCGGCAACCACTTCCTTCACAGGCTTTCCAGCGACGTAGACGCCGAGTATCCACGCCATGGCGGCGGCCAGCAACCCAACGTTCAACCGGGTGAAACAACTGAGCGTCACGGCCAGCGCCAGCGCGCCCAAAGAGAGCCAGCCCAGGTTCATCTTGCAAGCAGGCTTTCTAATAGCTGCGCGGGATGCAGCGCGCGAACTCCGGTGAAGTCGTTCACCTGATGCCGGCACGACGTTCCGGCCGCAACCAGCACGCTATCCCGTTTAAGCGCCCGGGCGGCCGGCAACAGGCGCCGCTCGCCGATCGCTTTGGAGACTTCATAGTTGGACTTGGCGTAACCAAACGAACCTGCCATGCCGCAGCATCCCGAGTCCAGCGCCGTCACCTCGCATTCGGGAACGCGGCTGAGCAGCGCGACTGCGGGCGCCTGCAGGCCCATCGCCTTTTGGTGACAGTGGCCATGAAGAACGATCTGTTTGGGCCCCGGCCGGAGGTTCAGGTCCATGTCCGCCGCGAACTCCTCGAACAAGCGCGCAACTCCGGCCACTTCTCTCGCCCGTCTCTGCTCTTCGCCACGAAGCAGGTCGGGCGCATCCTCTCGAATCGCGGAAAGGCAACTCGGTTCGCAGAATACGATTGGCACACCCTTCTCCGCGGCAGAGTGCAGCAGGACCGTGTTCTTTCTCGCCAGTTCCGCGGCCTCGGCCAGCAGGCCCTGCGAGATCAGCGGCCGGCCGCAGCAAACGTTTGGCGCCAGTCCGCAAGAAACACCGGCGCTTTCCAGCACGCGAATGGCGGCGATGCCGATTTCCGGATCGTAGTAGTTCGTGAATGTGTCGGCGAATAGCAGTGCCTGAGGGCTAGTAGCCGCGCGGTCCGCAAACCAGCCGGTCAATGAACGGCGGCGCCATGCCGGAACGGGCCGGCGCGCGTCAATTCCGAGGATCAACTCGTTCAACGCCCTTCCGAGCGTTGAGTTGGCCACCCAGTTGGAGACCGGTGCAAGTGCGCTTCCCAATGCCGCCAACCGGCGGGCGTTACCCAAGACCCGGCTGCGCAGCGGCGGTGGCTGCGTCCGCCAGCGAGCGGCCAGAAACTCACTCTTGAAGCGCGCCATGTCGACGCCAACCGGGCACTCCGTGCGGCAAGCGCGGCACTCCAGGCAAAGGTCCAACACCTCCTTTACGCCATCGGCGTCCAACCCGGATTCGCCCAACCGGCCAGACATCGCCAGCCGCAATACGTTCGCCCGGCCCCGCGTCGAATGCCGCTCGTCGCGCGTCGCCATGTAGGACGGACACATCGTGCCTTCCATCTTTTTCCGGCAAGCGCCCAGTCCGCTGCACATCTCTACCGCGCCCGCCCATCCGCCAAACGTGGAGTAGTCAAAATGGGTCTCAGGCTTCAGAGCTTGATACGCAGGGCCGTAGCGCAGGTTCGCGGTGAGCGGCGGCGCGTCGACGATCTTGCCCGGATTCAGCAGGTGGTTCGGATCGAAGGTCCGTTTGATCTCCCGGAACGCATCGTAAATTCGGTCGCCGAACATCCGGCGGATAAACGGACTGCGCACCATGCCGTCGCCATGTTCGCCCGAAAGTGCGCCGCCGAAGGAGAGAACAAGCTCCGCCACCTCATGGGCCAGACTTTCGAACTTCCGGATGCCCTCTTCGGTCTTCATGTTGATGACCGGCCGGACGTGCAGGCAGCCGACAGACGCATGCGCATAGATCCCGGCTCGCGAGCCATACTTACTCACGAGTCCCAGAAACCGTTCGATATAATCCCGCAGCCGTTCCGGCGGCACCGCAGTGTCCTCGACAAAGGACCACGATTTGTTGTCATCCTTCATCGCCATGCTCAGCCCGAGAGCCGCTTCTCGCAGCCCCCAAATGCGGCCCTGCGTCAATGCGTCCAGCGCGTGAACGAAGCGGTTGCCCAGGTTTCGCCGCCGCAAATCCTCCTCACATCGCTGCAACCGCGGCGCCAGCGCGGCGGTTGATTCGTCATAGAACTCCACGCAGAGCAGTGCGCCTGGCTCTCCCTCGATGAACGTCTGCCGCTGCCGGTGCAGTGCCGGATTCTGCACGGTGTGACCGAGAATGAAGCCATCCATGACCTCGATCGCGGAAGGACCGTGCGTTAGGATATGCGGCGTAGCGGCAAGTGCATCCAACAGTTCCTCGAACTGAATCGCCAGCACCGCCTTCGCCTTCGGCAACTCCACCAGACGAAGCTTGGCCTCCAGCACGACACCTAAAGTGCCCTCCGAACCCACCATCAACTTGGTCAAATCGAATGGTTTCGACGCATTCACAAACTCGTCCAGGTTGTAACCCATTACGCGCCGCAGCACTTTCGGGAAACGAGCGTCCACTTCCGCCGCAAGTTCTGGACCCATCCGCCGGAGCAAGCGATATCCCTGCGCCGCGATCGACGTTCCTTCGCATTCCCGGTCCAACTCCGCCGCATTCAGCGGCCGCAATTGCCGGATCTCGCCGTCGGCGAACAGGACGGTCTGTTCCAGCACGTGATCGATGGTCTTGCCGTACAGAACGCTCCGCGCTCCGGAGGAGTTGTTGGCCATCATCCCGCCGACGGTGGCGCGGCTGGCCGTTGAGATATCGGGCGCAAAGCGCAAGTTGTGCGCCTTCAGTTGGGCGTTCAATTCATCCAAAACAATGCCGGGTTCAACGCGGCACCATTTCTCCGCCGCGTTGACTTCCAGCACTTTGCACAGATGTTTCGAAGTATCGACAATAATGCCTTCGCCGATCGCCTGGCCCGCTTGGGAGGTGCCGCCGCCGCGAAGTGTGACGGGGCAGCGGTTGCGCAAAGCGATGCGGACCGTCTGCACCAACGCGTCCCTGTGAAGCGGGACAACGACACCAGCGGGCCGAATCTGGTAGACGCTCGCGTCGGTTGAGTAAAGTGCCCGCGAGACGTCATCGAAACAAACCTCTCCCAGCTCCGCAGCCTCCAATTCGCGACGAAGCGCGGCGGCGTCAAAGCCGATGGAGACGAGGCTCACCGGGGCCACACCTCAACAATCTCGCCATTCCGGTGGGCGTACATGTACTGGTGAAGGTTGACGGTCGGGTCGGTATGCGGCGTAATGAACTCAACCTGCCGGCCGATTTCCGGCAGGAACTCACCGAATACGATGCCATGCTCGTCGCCCGCCCACTGCCACTCCGCCTCCGGAATTCCAATCGCTTCCGGACCGAATGGGCGGTCCGTGGAAAATGCTTTAAACCCGGCGTCGACAGTAACCCGATCCCTGTGCGAAGCGCTAATCACGGTGGCCAGCACGGTCATTGAAACCGCGAAAGGAACATCACCGATTCGCCGGTACGCAACGTCCATGAGCGGATAGGAACCCGCCTGCAACTCCGTGAACTCGGGAATCTCGATGTCGATATTCCACGTCCCGGTAGACCCCCCGGTCAGCCGTGTTGCATCGAGACCAACGCGAAGCAACTCGCGCTGCACGGCAACGGCCTGGGCTAAGGCATTCCGTGAATGTTGGCCGCGCTCCAGCAGCCCCACGGTGTGGGAACCGGAGACCGAGTACGCCTGCAACCCGCCGAATCGCAAAGCGCCGTTCGCGTCCACAAGTTTCGCGAGCTCCACCGCGCGCTCGTCGCACGGCACGCCCGTCCGATGGTCGCCCACATCCAAATCGACCAGCGTGTCCAAGACGATTCCGTGTTTTCTCGCCGCCTCGGCGTACAGGGAAACCTGCACGGGGCTGTCCACGACGACGGACACGTTCCGTGCCGCCGCGATGCGTTCCGCCTTGACCGGCGACGCGGCTGGCGTCGTTAGCAGAACATTGATTCCGGCGGCAGTGAACATCTCCAGTTCACCGAGTGTCGCGGCGCAAACGCCGCACGCGCCGGCCTCCATTTGCCGCTGCGCGATCGGCACCCGCTTGTGCGCTTTGCCGTGCGGGCGAAGCTTCTTTCCCCTGGCCGATACGGCCGCCTGCAGGGTGGCGATGTTCGCCTCCAACTTGTCGAGATCGACCATCAGCGCGGGCGTCGGAATTTGAAACTTCATAGCGTTGCCAGTCCGGCGCGAACGCGGCGCAGGCCTTCCTGCAACGCGTCTCCACCGGCCGCGAACGACACACGCAGGGTGCCTTCGCCACCAGGACCATATGCCGCTCCGTGGATCACCACCACACGCTGCTCGTGCAACAAGCGGCGGCGAATTTCGTCCGACGGTATCCCGGACCGGCGAACGTCGACCATCGCGAAGAAGCCGCCCTCGGGCGCCATCGCGCCGTAGGGTCCCAATTCTCGCAGCACCAGGTCGCGGCGCCGCGAATACTCCTCAATCCCGGGTCTGGGTCCGTCCAGCGCAACCGCCGCGGCGTCTTGAACGAAGGTCGCTGGACCACGGCTGGATTGCTGCAGCACCAGAAACATCGCTTGAATGAGCGGTGCTGGCGCCGCGACGTAGCCGGCGCGCCAGCCGGTCATCGCATACGTCTTCGAGAGAGCGTTGATCAATATCGTCCGCTGGCGGACCTCATCGGAAAGGGCTGCGGGCGAAACGTGCTCGAAACCGTCATAGACAATCGCTTCGTAGATCTCGTCGGAGATCAGGGCAATGCCGTGCCGGCAACAGAAGTCGGCAATCGCAGCAAGTTCGGTTTTTGAAAACACGGTCCCCGTAGGATTCCATGGGGTATTGAGCAGCAACGCCTTCGTGCGCTGCGAAACCGCCGCCTCCAATGCGTCCAGCGGCAACACGAATCTTCCCGCTACGATCGACGACGGGACGGGAACGGGCTGCCCCCCGGCCAGCCGGATTGGCGAGAGATACGCGTCATAGACCGGATCTGGCACAAGGACTTCGTCCCCCGGATTCAACAGCGCCATCAGCGCGGCATGGATTCCAAAGGTCGCACCCGGTGTCACCAATACTTCGGTACCAGGATCGTAGCGCAAGCCATTCTGGCGTGCTAGCTTTCCGGCAACGGCCTCGCGCAGCCGTATTTCGCCGCGATTGTCCGGATAGCCGGTGCGCCCGCCGGCCAGGGCCTTTTGCGCCGCCTCGACAATGTGGAGCGGGGTTTTCAGGTCCGGCTCACCGCGCATCAGCGAAACGACCGGCTCATGCAAGGATTTCACTTCAGCCAGGATCGAGTTGACCGCCGTAGGACGGAGAAGGTCGAGCCGGCCGGATACAGGAAGACTCATGGGCAAAAAGGCATCATCTCACGGTACACTGGTACATTGCGCCCCAGTCAGGGCAGCCCACAGTGCTAGGAGGTGATTGATATATGGCTGAAGTGATCGTCCAAGAAGGCGAAACACTGGAAAATGCGCTACGCCGTTTTAAGCGCAAGGTCCAGCAGGAGGACATCATCAAGGAGATCAAACGTCACTCCTTTTACCTAAAACCCGGCGAAAAGAAGCGGGTCAAGGAAGCACTGGCTCGTAAGCGGAACCGAAAGAAGCGCCGCAGCGAACCCGAATAGATCGACACCACGAAGGGCGCCGGCAACACCGGCGCCCTTCGTGTCTTGTACACTGCGATGGATGAAGACTCGCCGTGTATTCCTGGGAGCGCTGAGCGCTTCGGCCCTGGTGGCGCAGAACCGGTTTGACGTCGCCGTCAACGGCGGGCGCGTGCTGGATCCGGAATCGGGCCTTGACGGCATTCGGTCGCTGGGTATTCGAAATGGCATGATTGCAGCGATTTCCGCTGCACCGCTAAGCGCCAAAAAGGTCATCGATGCGAAGGGACTTGTCGTGAGCCCCGGCTTTATCGATCTGCATTCGCACGGTCAGTCCGATGAGAACTATCGTTACAAAGCGCGCGACGGCGTTACCACGGCATTGGAGCTGGAGGTCGGAGTCTCTCCAATGAAGAAGTGGGTGGACGAGAGACGGGGCAAGTCGCTGATCCACTACGGCGCTTCTATCGGCCACATCCCCGCACGAATGGCCGCGATGGACGACACCAGCGAATGGCTGCCCGCCGGACCGGCCGCGACGCGCGCGGCCTCCGATCCGGAGCAGGTGAAAACACTGGAATTGATCCGCGCTGGACTCCGCGACGGGGGCGTGGGCATCGGCATGGGAATCGCCTACACGCCGTTCGCCAGCCGCTCGGAAATTCTCGACGTGTTTCGGGTCGCGGCAAACGCTGGAGTGCCGATTTTCGTCCACATGCGGGCCGCCGGCCGGAAGGATCCCGGCATGGTGGATGCGCTGCAGGAGATGATTTCCGACGCCGCCATCTCCGGCGCAGCGGTACACATCGTGCATTTGAATTCCAGTTCGGGAAAGTCGTTTGAGCTCGGCCTGTCGATGGTACGGGGGGCGCGCGCCCGGGGCGTTGACGTCACGACGGAAGCCTACCCGTACATCGCCGGCATGACGCGCCTGGATTCGGCGATCTTCAATCCTGGCTGGCGCGAGGCGTTGGAGGCCGATTTCGGGGACTTGCTTTGGATCGCAACGGGCGAACGCCTGAACGCAGAGACCTTCGAAAAGCGCCGGAAGGAGGGAGGCACCGTAGTGGCCTTCACGATGCGTGAGCAGGACATCGAGTTGGCAATGGCGGCGCCCGACGTCATGGTAGCCAGCGACGGCTGGATCACCAATGGCAAGGGGCATCCGCGCGCGGCCGGGTGCTACGCGCGGGTTCTTGCGCACTACGTCCGGGAGCGAAAGGTCTGCACTTTGATGGATGCGGTGCGGAAGATGTCCTTGCTGCCAGCAAAGCGGCTGGAGAAGTTTGTGCCCAGCATGCGGAAAAAAGGCCGCATTCAAGTTGGCGCGCACGCCGATCTGGCTGTATTCGACGCAGCAAAAGTGCAGGACAAAGCCACCTACGAGAATCCGGCCCAATACTCGGAGGGCATTCCTCACGTCCTGGTGATGGGTGTCCCAGTGGTCGAAAACAGCAAACTGGCCGAGGGCGTATTCCCCGGCCAGCCAGTTTTGGGAAAAGTTTCGATTTAACTACTTCTGCATCGGGCTCTTCACCAGCTTGAAGCCTGCCGGTGTTTCGAAGACCGAATCGTCCACGGGCGAATTTGAGAAGTTTGACTGCTTGGCCGTCATCTCCATCAGTGATGCCTCTCCGTCGAACGACGGCTGCGGACCAGTGGGTGCGGCAGGCGCTTCCGCGGCTGGCGGAGGCGGAGGAGGCGGTGCGCTTTCGGCCTTCTTCCGGCGAAGTCCACCAAAACCGCCCAAACCTCCGGGCAAACTACCGACCCGGCCCAACCGGCCGGCCACTTCTCGAGTCGCCGCGTCGCCGGCGGCTTCCTTCACGGTCGGGGAGTTCGCCTGAGCTGCCTGCTGCTGCTTTGCCTGCTCGTTCGCCGCTTCCATCTGCTTAATCTGTTCCGGATCGGTAGGCATCATTCGAACGATCTGCAACACCGGTATGCCTTCGATCGTCGCCAGTTTCTTCGCACCCTCCGCCATCCCGCGGCCGATGCCGGCAGCCATGCCAGCGCCAAACCCGGCTTGCGCCAGCTTCTGTCCCATTTTGAGGTGGAAGTCCTGCACCTCCTTGTGGCCCGGCAACGCGGGCGCCAGCCAGGAGCTGATGACGATCACCATCTCACCGGCCTTCCCGGTCTGCGGATTCTGCGCGGTCATCTTCATCGTGAGCAGGTACTCTTTGGTCTTCAGGCCGTCGATTGTCTCGGTCTTGCCTGTCTCCCGGGCGTCCACTTCAACGTCGCCGGTGGTCTTCAAGTCCTTAAAGGCCTTCTCCGAAAACGCCTTCATCTCGGCGAACGTCGTTACGGAGTACTCGCGCTTCTCGTAGTTGATGTCGATAAAGGCATCCTTGTCCAGGTCCGTGATCTGCGCGGTCTTGCCTGCGTTGGTCACCGACATCCGGTTTCCCTTTATGAAGACGCCTCCCGTCTGGCCATCCAATGCACCTTTGGTGAATTTCGCCGCCAGTTGCATGATCCCCAGCATGGCGCCACCAGTTATTTTCGTGCTCTGGTCATACTTGAAATCTGCGAAAACGAGAGGTGCCGCGAGCGCTAACACGCCGAGTGAACGATACATAGAGCCTCCTGTTCCAATCATACCGGGAAGACAGACGAACCGCTGCTGTACAATAGCGCGTAATCCACCGGATTGTTCCATCATGGCCGGACACATTATTAAGCCCAGCATCAAAGGTGTACTTGTTTGGTACGCTCTCAGTGCGCTGCTGATCGTTGGGATCGCGGCGTTTCTCGTCCTGAGCCCCTCGGCTCCGCCCGCACTTTGGGCGCTGCTTATCATTCCAGTCGCACTCGATGGCTGGACCGCTCTGAAGCATATTCATCTCAATTCGCGGCGGCTGGTTCTGGACGGCAACGTGCTTCGATACGAGGACGGCTTGATGAACAAAAAGCAACGTTCGCTTCTGCTCGACAAGATTCGCGATGTACGGACCGAGCAGTCCTTCGCGCAGCGTCTGGCGGGGGTAGGAGACTTGTCAGTGGAAGCGCTGGGCGAATCCGGTAGCATCACGTTGCAGAACGTGGATCATCCCGTGGAGGCCGCGAAACGGATCCTGGACGCGATGCGCGTGGCAACAGACAAAGGGAGACAATAAATCGCATGAGCGAATTCTTGAAGGGCAAGACCGCCGTAATCACCGGTGGCAGCCGGGGCTTGGGAAAGGCAATGGCCCTCGCGCTGGCCGCCGAAGGGGTGCGCATCGCACTGGTCGCGCGCGATGAGGCCGCGATGGCGGAAGTCGCGAAGGAGATCCAAGCTGCCGGCGGCGACGCGGCTTGTTTCAAAACGGACGTGACGGACGAAGCTTCGATCGCGACTTTGGAGAAAGAGGTTCTCCTGCACTTCGGCGGCGTCGACATCTTGATCAACAACGCCGGCATCAACATCCGGAAACCGATTCACGAGTTCACACTGGAAGAATGGCGCCGCGTGAACGATACCAACGTGACATCCGTTTTTCTCTGCTGCCGCGCATTCGTTCCCCATATGAAAGGCAAAGGCTATGGCCGGATCTTCAACATGACATCAATCATGAGCCACATCTCATTGCCGGGCCGGTCCGCCTATTCCTCGAGTAAAGCTGCACTCCTCGGGCTAACGCGCGCGCTCGCATTAGAACTCGCCACCGATGGAATTACGGTGCTCGGCATCAGCCCCGGCCCCTTCGCCACCGAGATGAATCTCCCTTTGATCAACAACCCGGAGGCGAACGCCAAGTTCCTCTCCAGCATTCCGGTCGGCCGCTGGGGCCGTGTGGAGGAGATCGGCAAACTGGCGGTGTTCCTTTGCGGCGACGAGGCCGGTTTTATCACGGGAACCGATATCCTCATCGACGGCGGTTGGTGCGCGCAGTGAAACGGCGCGACGCCATCCTGGCTGGCGCCGCTGCTCTGGCCGGTTGCAATCGCGGCGGCAAGAAAGTTATCGCCGTGGTGCCGAAGGCGACCTCCCATCTTTTCTGGGTCTCGGTTCAAGCAGGGGCTATGGCAGCGGGCGAAGAATTCGGCGTCACCGTCGAATGGAACGGGGCCGCATTGGAGACCGAGTACCCTCGGCAAATCCAAATCGTCGATTCCTTCATTTCGCGCCGCGTGGATGGGATCGCCCTGGCCGCTACGGAGAGAAAGGCCCTCGCCGGTGTTCTGGACCGTGCCGCGCAAGCGGGCATTCCGGTGACCGTGTTCGATTCCGGCGTGGAGTCCGAAAACTACATGAGTTTCCTGGCGACGAACAACTACGAAGCGGGCCAGATGGCCGGCCGTACCCTCGGCCGGCTGATGAATGGCAACGGCAAGGTGGGGGTGGTCATGCACGCCCCGGGAAGCGGCTCCACCATGGACCGCGAGCGCGGTTTCGAGGACGCAATGAAGGCGGAGTTCCCCGGCATCACGATTGCCGCGAGTCAGTTTGGCCAGTCGGACCGGTCTAAAGCCATGGCCGCGATGGAAAATATCTTGACGGCGCATCCCGATCTCGATGGCGTGTTCGCCTCTTCGGAACCGTCCAGCATGGGTGCATCGCTCGCGTTGAAATCTCGAGGCCGCGCCGGGCATGTGCATCTGGTGGCGTTTGATTCCAGTGAGACCATGATCGAGGACCTGCGGGCCGGAGTAATTTCGGCCATGGTGGTGCAGGACCCGTTCCGAATGGGCCACGATGCGGTCAAGACGCTGGTCGACAAGCTTGCCGGTCAAACCCCGCCCAAGCGCATCGATTTGAGCGCCCGCGTAGTGACCAAAGCGGATCTGGAGAAAGCGGAAGTGCAGCGGCTGCTTTTTCCGGACGTGAAGAAGTATCTCAAGCAATGATTCCTGAATCCATCGTCAACGCCTCAGACTTAGGTGCGGCGTTGGAAGCGGCAGTCGCACATTTCAAAGCGGACAGCGGCACCGTGCACCTGACTGCGGAGGATGGGACACTCCATTTGCGCGCTGCGACGAAAGGTATTCCGGAGCCGGTCCTGCAAATCGTTCGAGTCGTCCCGGTTGGGAAAGGCATGGCAGGCCTGGCCGTCGAACGGGTGCAGCCGGTCACAGCCTGCAACATTCAGACCGACTCCAGCGGCGACGTGCGGCCCGGCGCAAAGCTTACCGGCTTGGAGGGCGCCATCGTGGTACCGATGCTGCGCGACGGAGTGCCGTACGGAGCGCTGGGCATTGCCAATCGCACCGAGCGCACGTTCACCGGCGAGGAGACCTCGGCTCTGCTGGAAATCGGCGCCCTGCTGGCGGCCAAGTATGGCTGACGCGAAGTTTGTGGTCGAACACCGCACCCTCCGGCAATTCGCGCAGGACTTGCTGGAGGCAGGCGGTGTTGCAACGGCAAGGGCGTCGCTCGTGGCCGATAATCTGATCTTTGGCAACTTGCGCGGCGTGGACTCGCATGGAATGCAGTTGTTGCCCGCCTATATCGAGCACCTGGAACAGGGACTCATGCTCGGTAATGAGGACGGACACGTGTTGAGCGAGCAGGGCGCAACGGTTCTCTACGACGCCGCCAACGGGATGGGCGCCGTAACGGCCGATCACTGCTGTCAGCATGTTATCCGCCTGGCCAAGTTGCACGGCATCGCCTTCGCCGTCGCGCGCAACGCCAATCATTTCGGCGCGGCTGCATTCTGGGCGCGCCGCATGTCAAACGAGGGGTTGCTGGGCCTGGCATTTTGCAACGCATCGCCCATCGTGCCCCCGGCGCAATCGAAAGAGGCGCGTCTCGGCACCAACCCGATCTGCATGGCGGTTCCTGGCCCTCCGGATACCAGTTGGCTGCTCGACATGGCGACGACCACGGTCGCCGCCAACCGGATTTTCAAGGCCTATCATAATCGCGAACCGGAGATCCCGGCCGGCTGGGCAATGGACAAGGACGGCCGCCCCACGACAAGTACCGATGAGGCGTTTCACGGCCTCATTTCGCCTCTCGGCGGATACAAGGGCACCGGCCTAGCGGCGATGGTCGAGATCCTAAGCGCCGTTCTGGGCGGCGGAGCGATGAGCATCGAGGTTGGCGGCCTTCGCATCAAGGACCGGCCCATGGGTGTGAGCCATTCCTTCCTAGCCATCAATCCGGACGGTTTTCTTCCTCCCGCCGAATTCGGCCTGCGCATGGACCGGCTAACGAACTACCTCCATTCGGCGGCACCGGGCGCGGGCTACCGCGAGGTGCTCATCGCCGGCGAACCGGAGGCTCGTATGGAAAAAAACAGGGCGCAAACCGGCATTCCGCTCGGCCCCGGCGAATGGCGCCGCCTGGTGGAATGGGCGGAAAAATATGGCGTCAAGGCGCCGCGCTACAATACCGAAGAACATGGCTGAAGATACGGATTGGAGTTTTGAGAAGGGATTGGCCGACCTCGAGTCTGTAGTGAAGGAACTGGAATCGGCAGACCTGCCTCTGGAGCGCGCCATCCAGGTATTCGAGCGTGGGGTGTCGTTAAGCGATCGCTGCCGGAAAGAACTCGACGATGCCGAAACCCGCGTGGAAGTACTTATGAAGCGCGGCGACAAACTGGAAGCCGAGCCGTTCGAAGCTGCGAAGGAATGAACCTCAAAGAGTATTTGGCCGCGCGCATTGAGCGCGTGGAACGGGCGCTGGAACGCTGGGTGCCGCCCGAGACGATGGCCCCGGAGACGATTCACCGGGCAATGCGCTACAGCCTGTTTGCCGGCGGCAAACGGATCAGGCCGGTTCTTTGCATCGGCGCCGCCGAGGCCTTAGGCCGGACGCCGGAGGGTATTGAGGACGCGGCTTGCACGCTGGAGATGATCCACACGTACTCGCTGATTCACGACGATCTGCCAGCGCTTGATAACGATGAACTTCGCCGTGGGAGGCCTACCAATCACGTCGTGTTCGGTGAGGCGATGGCCATCCTCGCCGGAGACTCTCTGCTAACACTTGCGTTTGAGGTGCTCGGCAAACTGCCGCACGCATCCGACGGAACAAAGGCCAAGCTGGTTATCGAACTCGCAACGGCGTCAGGCACGGCGGGTGGAATGATCGGTGGCCAGGTGCACGACATGGAAGGCGAGGGCAGGCCGCCAACGGCGGAGCTGCTTGAGGCCATTCACCGCGCGAAAACCGGCGCGCTTTTGCGCGGGAGCGTGCGGATGGGAGCTATCTATGCCGGCGCGTCGCCGGAGCAGCTACAGGCATTGAGCGATTTTGGAACGCACGTCGGCCTCGCGTTTCAAATTGTCGACGACATCCTGGATGTAGAGGAGTCTTCCGAAACGCTGGGCAAGACGGCCGGTAAGGATCAGGCGCAGCGGAAGATTACATTTCCCGCAGTCTACGGATTGACCCGTTCGAAAATCATGGCCGAAAGCGAGAGACTCGCGGCCCTCGAAGCGCTCACCCCGTTTGGCCCCGGGGCCGATCCGCTTCGCGCGCTCGCGGACTACGTGGTGAAGCGTAAGGCATGAAGACCGTCCGGCAGCGATTGGACCAATTGCTCGTCGATCGAGGATTGGCCGAGTCGCGGGAGAAAGCGAAAGCGTTGATTCTGGCCGGGCAGGTCATGGTGGACGGTCAACGTTCCGGCAAAGCGGGCAAGGAGATCCCAGCCGATTCCACAGTCGCCCTGCTAGCGCCGCCGCCTTACGTGAGCAGAGGTGGCCTCAAATTGGCCAAGGCGCTCGACGAATTTTTGATCGATCCGCGCGGCTGGACCTGCCTGGACGTCGGCTCCTCGACTGGGGGATTCACCGACTGCCTGCTGCAGCGCGGAGCGGAGCGCGTCTTTGCCTTCGACGTGGGAACGGGCCAGCTCGATTGGAAATTGCGAACCGATCCGCGGGTGATCTCCCGTGAAGGAGTCAACGCCCGGTTCCTCAAGCCTGAGGATACGGGCCAACCCGTGCGCCTGATTGTTTGCGACGTGAGCTTCATATCCGTCACGCTCATAATTCCCGTGCTGCCACCGCTGCTAGAACCGGAAGGGGAGATGGTCATCCTGGTAAAGCCGCAGTTCGAAGTCGGACGTGACCAGGTAGGGAAAGGCGGCATCGTCCGCGATCCCGAACTGCATCAACAGGCCATCGACCGCGTGGCGTCCGGAGCGCGTGCGATCGGATTTTCGGTACAGTGGACCGATAGTCCCATCCTCGGAGCGGAGGGCAACAGAGAATTTCTCCTGCATGCAAGACGTTAAGACCATAGGCATCATCTCGAAACCGAACAGCGAGGCCGCGCCAAGCGTCTTGGCCGGTCTGCTCGAATGGCTCGCAGCACGATCTATCGCTGTGCGCCTGGATGCCGTCTCAGCCCATTATCTGAATCGCACCGATGGTATCGACCGGGAGCACGTTCCGGACGGCACTCAACTCGTGATTGTGCTCGGCGGCGACGGAACATTACTGTCTGCAGCGCGCGCCATCGCCGGCCGCGACATTCCGCTTTTCGCCGTGAACCTTGGCTCTCTGGGTTTTCTCACTGCCATCACCCAGGACCAGCTGTACCCGGAACTGGAACGCACTTTGCGCGGCGAGCACCGGATCGGGCTGCGCCGGATGCTGCGCTGCGAACTGATGCGCGGTGACGTGCGCATCGCCGGCTACGATGCACTCAACGACGTCGTCCTGACGAAAGCCGCGCTGGCCCGAATCGTCGACCTGGAAGCCTACTGGAACAACCACTTTATCGGCAACTACAAAGCCGACGGGCTGATCATTTCGACACCCACCGGCTCAACTGCGTACTCGCTGGCCGCCGGCGGCCCCATCATTTTTCCCCAGGTAGAAGCGCTGACCTTGACACCCATCTGCCCGCATATGCTCACCAATCGTCCGGTCCTTGTGCCGGACACCGGCGAAATCACAGTCTGGGCGCGGAGCGAGGACGAGGAGACGTTTCTCACCGTCGACGGCCAAGTAGGCCAGCCGCTGCGTCAGGGCGACCGGGTAATTTGCCGCCGCTCCGGCTTCACTCTTCAACTTGTGCGCCCGCCGCGAATGCTGTTCTTCGATGTCCTGCGCCAAAAACTTAAGTGGGGAGAACGTTAAGAACAATGAAACGCAATTCCGCGACGGTCTGGATCTTCGTTGCCATGGCCGCAGGCATTCTGCTGGGCCACTTGAATCCCGAAATTGCCAAAACGCTGGAGCCGGTCAGCCACATCTTTCTGAAGCTGATCAAGAGCATCATCGCACCGCTGTTGTTCGCCACTCTGGTCTACGGCATCGCCGCGTCCGGGAACGTGAAGACGATGGGCCGCATTGGCGGCAAGGCGATTCTGTACTTTGAAATAGCCACGACAATCGCCCTGTTCATCGGACTGTTCGCCGTGAATTGGATTAAGCCGGGCGTCTCGCAAACCCAAACGCAAGCGGTGGAACAAACGGCACCCGCAAAACCTGTGGTCGAAGTGAAAAAGCAGCCAACGGCGGGCGAAATTCTCGAGCATACCTTTCCCTCGAGCGTGATCGATGCCATGGCGAGGGGCGATGTTCTTCAACTCGTGGTGTTCTGCTTCCTCTTCGGCGCAGCCTGCACGGCCATTGGCGATAAGGCCAAGCCGGTGATTGAATGGTGCGAATCTCTGGCCGAGATCATGTTCCAGTACACCCGATACGTCATGATGCTGGCGCCCTTGGGCGTGGGCGCCGCCATAGCGGTGACGGTCGGCACCTACGGCTTGTCGTCGCTCAACAAACTCGGCCTGCTGCTGCTCACGATGTATGCCGCGCTTATCGTCTTCGTGGTGGTGGTCTTCGGCGCTGTAATCCTGATTTGCCGCATTCCCCTTGGACGATTCATCGACGCGGCGAAGGAGCCGTGGCTCATCGCATTCTCCACGGCCTCGAGCGAAGCGGCCCTGCCCAAGGCACTGGAGAACATGGAAAAGTTCGGCGTGCCGAAGCACATCGTCAGCTTTGTGCTGCCCACCGGCTACAGCTTCAATCTCGACGGCACAACGCTCTACCTCTCCGGCGCCTCGATATTCTGTGCCCAGGTCGCGGGTATTGAGCTGACATTTGGGCAGCAGGTGCTCATGATGCTCTCGCTGATGCTGACCAGTAAAGGCGTAGCCGGCGTGCCGCGTGCATCGCTCGTCATTCTCACCGGGACCCTCACCACTTTCGCGATTCCGCAGATGGGCATCACGCTCATCCTCGGCATCGACGCCGTCTTGGATATGGCCCGCACATCGGTCAACGTGCTTGGAAACTGCCTGGCCAGCGCCGTCGTCGCGCGCTGGGAGGGCGTGGACCTAAGCAAAGCCCCGGCCCTAGAAGAGAGCCGGGGCCACTGAAATAGAACGTGAACCTATCCGAGCTTAGCGAAAATTGAATGCGCGGGTTTTAGCGACTCGTTCACCGCGTTGATGTTCTTGACGCCTTCGGTGGAAAGCCAGTCTTCCAACGCCTTCACGCCACTCTTGCCGTACACCGGAATGCCTTCCTTCCAGGTTGCCCGGCCGCACAGGACACCATTGAAGTCCGTGCCGGCTTCGGCGGCCATCCGCAGGCTCTCGTTGAACTGTGCGTTCGACACACCAGCGCTCAGGTAGATGAACGGCTTCTTCGCAACGGCGGCGGCCTTACGATACAGGTCTAGTGCCTCTTCGCGGCTCTGCGCCTTCTCGCCCTTGTACACGGAGCTGCCTTCCACGTAGTCGGCGTTCACCGGTACTTCCACTTTCAGCACGTCCACCTTGTAGTAAGGCTTCGAGAACTCTTCCATGCTCTTGATTACGACTTCGGGCTTGATCTTGGCGAACGCAACGCCCTTCTCGTCGCCGCCCTTCGGGTCGTAGCCAACGAACTCCAGGAAGAACGGAATTTGATTGTCCTCGCACTCGCTGCCGATTCGCTCCACGAAGGCGTGCTTGATGTCATTCACGCCCGGCTCGTCGAACGGCGAGTAGTAGATCAGGATCTTAACAGCATCGCCGCCCATGTCGACGATTCGCTTCACCGAGACGTGCGGTAGAAGATCGGGCAAGCGGCCCGGCTGGGTGTTGTCATAGCCGGATGCTTCATAGGCCAGCAGCAGGCCCGCGTTCTTGGCGCGCGCCGCCGCGGCGGGCAGACCATACTCGGGATCGAGCAAAATCGCCGAAGCGTGAGGTGTAAGAACCTTCACGACGGCGATCTTGAACTCTTCCATCATTTCATTGGTGACTTCACCGGCCGGAATTCCTTTCGCGGCGGCGATGGACTTCTGTAAGCTGCCACGCTGATCCATGGCGGCGGCGGCGATCACACCGCGACTGTCGGCAAGCGCCGTAAGGTGCTTGCGTTTTCCTGCTGAGAGGCTCATTGTGTTTTGGGGAAACTCCTGGTGGGTATCTCTGTATTACAACGTCTCGCGAGCCGGCGATGAAACGCGTTCGCGCGGCCCACATCCAAAAGAATTTGCTGTTTCAGGGCTTCTGGCGATTCGAACTTGCGCTCCGTGCGGACCCAGCGCAGTAGCGACACCGCGATGCGTTCGGGCGTCTCCCCATCGAACGCGCCCAACAAAAAGGTCTCAATCGTCAGACTCTCTCCATCGAACGTCGGCCGCATCCCAACGTTGGTGATCGACTCCCACTCGCGGCCGTCAGTCAGATCCCGGGTCCGCGTGATGTAGACGCCCCGCGCCGGCAGAACTTCGTTCTCCGTCTCCAGGTTCAGCGTCGGCACCGTCTGCTTTGACCCAACGCCGTGGCCCCGTATGACGCGGCCGTGTAACTCGTACGGACGCCCTAACAATCGAGCCGCATGGCCCGCCCGGCCGCTTGCGACGGCCACCCGCACGGCCGTCGATGAGATGATCGTGCCGCGCCAACGGATAGCCGGTTCGATGTGCGTGGAGAACCCAAGTTCGCGCCCGAGATTCGCTAGCAGATGAATATCACCGGCACTCCTGTGGCCGAAGCGAAAATTGTCCCCGACAACGACGGACCGCACGTCTAGCTTCCGAATCAGAATGTCCCGCACGAATTCGTCCGGCGGAACCAGCGCCAACTCCCGTGTGAACGGCAGCACCAGAATCTTCCGCATGCCGCACCGCTCCATCACCGCGATGCGTTCACTTTGCGTGCTGATCCGCAGCGGCGCACGGTCCGGCGCCACGACCTTCGCCGGGTGCGGATCAAACGTGAGAACCGCTGGAGTCCAGCAATGAGCGCCGGCCAGCAACGCGACCTCCCGGAACAACTCCTGGTGCCCCACATGCGTCCCGTCGAAGTTTCCGATCGTCACGGTGCATGGCCCGAACCGCCCGGCCGCCTCTTCCAGCGAACGATAGACCTGCATCGCTACTCGTCCACCGTAACTGTCAATCCGTCATAGGCGAGGCGAACATGAGGCGGTAGGAGGCTCTCCGCCCGCTCGTGCCACAGATCGTGGCAGATGTGGGTGAAGAAAGTTCGCTTGGGCTGTAACGCTTCCACGATCCGCAAGGATTCGTCGACGGTCGAATGAGTGGGATGCGGCTTGTAGCGGAGAGCGTCGAGGAATAGCACCTCCAGCCCCTGAAGCATCTCCATCGACTCGGCCGGAATCCGGTTGTGATCCGTCAGATATGCCAACTTTCCAAACCGGAACCCGTACACCGGCATGCTGCCGTGCAGCAGCGGCACCGGAAGCACCTGCCTTCCGAACAGGTCCAAAGGCTCGCCCGTAATCTCTTCGGTCACGACCTTGGGACAGCTCGACTCCTTCTTCTCATCGTTGAAGACGTACTGGAACACCCGCCGCACAATCTGCAACGTGGCCGCGCTGCCGTAGACGGGAATCGGCCCGCTTTGCTTGAAGTTAAACGGACGCAGGTCGTCGAGCCCAAGGATATGGTCTGCGTGTCCGTGAGTCAACAGAATGGCGTCCACGCGCGGCACCTCCGCGCGCAGCATCTGGTAGCGGAAATCCGGTGTCGTATCGATCACAACTTCCTTGCCGCCGAACCGCACCCACACCGACGGGCGCAGTCTTTTGTCCCGGGGATCGGCCGAAGTGCAAACATGACAATCGCACCCGATCGACGGCACGCCGACCGACGTTCCGGAGCCCAGGACGGTCAGCGTCAAAGAACTCACGCGCCGGCGGCTTTCGAGGTCGCCTGCACGTACCGGAACCGGAGTTCGGTGAGCGAGTTCTCCAGCAGCCGCTTCTCCGGCATTTCCAGATTGCCGTTCGTCTTCTCCAACAGCATCGCCAACATATCGATGGCATGCTGCGCCAACGGATAGTTCGGTTCCTGCTTCTCCTCTCCGAACTGCACCAGGCCCAGATGACTCTCTGCCTGCATGCGAATGCTGAAGATCAGAAACTCAAAATTCGCGGGGGGTACGGGAACGGAAGATTCGCTCATTACTTCCGATTCTATTCTTCGCCGAGCAGCCGGTACAACGTCGACCGTGTGACACCCAGGATTTCGGCGGCCTTGCTTTTGTTCCCGGTGCAATGCTCCAGCACGGCCCGCGCATGCCGTTTGCCCAGTTCGTCGAGCGAAACCAGTTCGAGCTCGGCGCTTGGCGCGCTCGAAGCGGCCCCGCCGGGAGCCATGCGTTGGAACTGCGCCGGCAGGTCGCGGACATCCACCAGAGCGCCATCCGCCATCATACACGCGGAGCCGATCACGTTCTCAAGCTCTCGAATGTTTCCCGGCCATTCATGCCGCGCCAGAAGCGCCTGCGCGCGCGGCGTCAGGCCAGACAGCGGCTTTCCGTACTCGGTAGCGTAGTGCGCCACGAAGTGCCGCACCAGAAACGGAAAATCCTCCATCCGGGAGGCCAATTGCGGCAGGTGAATCTCCACCATGCTGAGCCGGTAGTACAAATCCTCGCGGAACTCTCCGCGTCCCATCATCTCTTCCAGGTCCCGATTCGTCGCGGCAACCACCCGAACGCTGATCTTCTTCGATGCTGTCGCACCGACAGGCTTAATCTCCTGCTGCTGAATCGCGCGAAGTAGCTTGCTCTGCATGCCGAATGGCAGATCTCCCAATTCGTCCAGAAACAAGGTGCCGCCGTGCGCCGCTTCGAACAGTCCCTTCTTATCGCCCGTCGCGCCGGTGAACGATCCCCGGATATGACCGAACATCTCGCTTTCAAACAGCGACTCCGTGATCGCGGAACAATTCGCGATCACGAACGGGCCGCTCGCCACCGGGCTCAGCACATGCAGCGCGTGCGCGGCCAACTCCTTGCCGGTGCCCGTCGCGCCGCGTACCAGCGCCACGCGAAAGTGCGGCGCCACACGCCGTATCAGCGCGAATACCTCCAGCATCTGTGCGCTGTGCCCGACCATTCCTTGGAACCGGTTTGCGTGCACGAGTTCCGTTTCCAGGCGGGCCGCGTCGATACGGCGCTGGGTCTCCTCCACTAGTTCCCGGACACGCGCCCGAAGTCCGGCCACGTTCACGGGTTTGGTCAAATAGTCGCACGCGCCTTTCCGCACGGCGGCCACCGCGGACTCCGGCGTATAGTGCCCCGTCAACAGGATCACGTCCGTCCCCGGCGTATCCCGCGAGATCTCTTCCAGCAGCTCCAACCCATCGGCGTCCGGGAGCTTCAGGTCCAAAATCACGACATGCGGCCGGTGCGCGGCCAGGGCCGCGCGCGCTTCCGTGCCGCTGGATGCCTTCAAAATCCGGAGCGGCAGCGCCGCCAGCGCGTCTTCCACCAGGTCGAGACTGAGCGGGTCGTCGTCGACGGCCAACAGGGAGAGCTGCAGATCGGGATTCGCCATCGCCTAACCCCTCAGCGTACCAAGCCTGTAGCATATAAGGGATGAATGCTAGGCCATCGAGACTCCGGCCGCTGGACGAGATGTTCTACGTTCTCATCGGCGCGCTTGTGTTATTGCTGGGCGTCGGTGCCGTCTACCTGAACTGGCAGAAAGCCCAACAGGCCGAGCTCCAGGCGGAGCGAAGCCGGAGCGCGGTCGCCCAACTGCGGCAGCTCCAGTTGGCGGTCAGCGACGCCGGCAGCGCCCATCGCGGCTACCTCGTCACCGGCAAAGAGCCCTATCTTGACGCCTATCGGGACGCCATGGCGATCGTCACTTTGCGCCTCACGCAACTCCGCGAGACGTCCCATACCTTAGCGCCCATCGCAGAGCGCCTTGTGGAGCTCGAACAACTCGTGGCTTTAAAGGAGGCCGAAATGAAGACCTCCCTTCAAGCCGCCTACATTGGCGAACGGGAGGCGGCGAACGAGTTCATGGAACAGGGCAGCCTCACTGGCAGCGTCGACAAACTGCGCGCCCTGGTCCGGGATGTCGAGCAGGCCACCTTCAAAGAGGGCGAAGATCGAACCGTGGAGACTCGCGACAACATGCGCATGGCGGCCATCCTCGCCGTCTCCTGTTGCGTTATCCTCTTCATCCTCTTTGCCGTCGAGAACCAGCGAGTCGCCGCGCGCCACCGTGCCGCCGAGCGTGCCAACGAAGTGAAGTCCGCATTCCTCGCCAGCATGAGTCACGAACTGCGCACACCGCTCAACGCGGTCATCGGCTACAGCCAGATGCTGCAGGAAGAGGCCGAGGCCGGCGGCCGGAAATCCGACCTCCAGGATCTGCAGAAAATCGAAACTGCCGGCAAACACCTGTTGGAACTCATCAACGCCATTCTTGAAATGTCGAAGATCGAAGCGGGCAAGGTGGAAGTGTCCGCCACGCCGTTCGTCGTCCGCGACATCCTCGACGATGTGCTGGAGCTTGTCCAGCCGCTGGCCCAAAAAAATGGGAACAGCCTGGAGCTGATCGTCGCCCCAGGTGTCGGCCGCATGCACTCGGACTCCATGAAAATCCGCCAGTGCCTGATCAATCTCCTTAGCAACGCCGTGAAATTCACCGCGAACGGCACCATCAAGCTCCGCGTGGAGCGCGTGCTGGACGTCAACCGCCCCTACGTTCGGTTCGCCGTTTCCGACACCGGGCCCGGCATCCAACCCAATGAGCTCTCGTTGCTGTTCGAGCCATTCCATCAGTTGGAGTCCTCGACCGTTCGCTCCAAGGGCCAGGGCACCGGCCTCGGCCTGGCCATCACGCGGCGACTCAGCCGCATGATGGGCGGCGACACGCTGGTGGACAGCGAAGTCGGCCGTGGCACCACTTTCACACTCTCTCTGCCGGAGGAAATGACGCCGGGTTCCCTGGCCGCCGTGCGCGCCGCGGAGAAGCCCACGAAACCGGTGGTCCTTGTCATCGATGACGACGTGGCCATTCACGATATGGTCCGCCGTCTGCTCGAAAAGCAGCCGCTCCATGTGGTCACAGCCCGGAACGGTGACGAAGGCCTCCGCCTGGCGCGCGAGCTCAAACCGAGGGTGATCACGCTTGACATCGTGATGGACGGCGCCGACGGGTGGGAGATTCTTCGCAGGTTGAAAAACGATGCCGATCTGGCTTCCATTCCCGTCGTCCTGTTGAGCGTCCTGGATGCGCAAGGCGACCCGCGCGGCTTCATGGCCAGCGAAGTTCTCAGCAAACCGATCGACGTGGAAAACCTTTCCGGGGCGATTCTCCGTCACGCCACGTCCGGCCGGGCGCACTCGGCTCTCATCGTGGACGACAATTCCGATTCGCGCTCCCTGATTCGGAAGCCGCTCGAAAGACTCGGGTGGGATATTCACGAGGCCAGCGACGGAGCCGAGGCGCTGGAGAAGTGCGGCCGTCTCAAGCCCGGCCTTGTCTTGCTCGATCTGATGATGCCGAACGTGGATGGCTTCGAATTCCTGAGCCGCCTTCGTGCCGCCGAATCGGGCAACCAAACGCCCGTCCTGGTGGTGACCGCGATGGATTTAAACGCATCGCAACGGGAGCGCCTGCGCCAACAGGCCGCCGCCGTTGTGAGCAAAAGCGCCCTTCGGGGCAATGAACTACTCTCCCAAGTGCTCGCAACGCTCAATTAAACATGACGATTCTGCTGGTGGAAGACAACGAGATGAATCGCGACATGCTGTCGCGGCGTTTGGAACGAAAGGGCCATTCGGTGCTGCTCGCGCTAGACGGCGAACAGGCGATTCAAATGACCCGCGAGCACCAGCCGGCCGTCGTGCTCATGGACATGAGCCTGCCGGTCCTTGACGGCTGGGAGGCCACGCGCCGCCTGAAAGCGGACGCGCAGACTGCCCACATTCCCGTCGTGGCTCTCACGGCCCATGCCCTGCCCGCCGAACGTGACCGCGCCCTGGAAGCCGGCTGCATCGCGTTTGAAACCAAACCCATCGATTTCCCCAAACTGCTGTCGGTCATCGACACGGTTACAAAATGAAGTTAGCGCTCGTGGAGATCGACGATGCGCTTCGAGCGCAACTGGAGAGCTGGAACATCGATTGCGCCGGCGAAACGGATTCTCCAGGACTCGACGCGATTCTGACAACGACTCCGGTCAATGCACCCGGCGACACACCCGTCCTCGGAGTGAATTCGCCTCTCGGCCAGGACTTTCTCCAAACCCCCTTCCCGCTGAAGGAACTTGAACTCCGAGTCCAGCGCGCGCGCCAACGCCGCCAAAGCGAAATCGATCTGGTTCACGATCTCCGTTCGCCGCTTAACGCAATGCAGGGCTACGCCGAGCTGATCTCCGAGTCCGCCTCTGGCGAAGAGAAACGCTTCGCCGAAAAGATCCGTCTCGCTGCGATACAAATGACGGAACGGTTAAGTAGACTTCGCGATCACGGTGTTTGAATATTCGACACTCCCGCAGGACGCATTCGTTAAATCGTAGAAACCATTGGCTTTATAATTTGGCACGCGACATGCTCAAAAGAAGGCATGACCAACGCAATCCTCGAAATGGATGCCCTGAACCCGGTGGCTGCCGTCGAGCTGACTGAATCCGCCTTCGCTGCCGCCTACACCAAAGGATTTTCCCGCACCGTTCGTTTCCTGCAGTCCAACGGAGTCCAGCAGGAACTGGCCGAGGAGATCTCCCAAGCCGCATGGACCCGCGGTTGGGAATGCCGCGCGCAGTTGAAGAATCCGGCTGCGTTAGGAGTGTGGGTCAACTCCATCGCCAAGAATTTATTGCGGGTCGACTACCGCCGCCGCAAAGCCGTCGAGGAACTCTCCGAGGACTCCGCGATCATCGGCGCCTCCACCGATTCGACCGCTCTGGCCGAACTGCTCTCCCACTGCAACCAGGACGACCGCGAATTGTTGGTCAAGCACTACATGGAAGGCTGGTCCAGTAACGAACTGGCTCCGGCCCTGGGCATCTCGCCTGTCTCGGTTCGCGTCCGCCTGCTCCGAATCAAGCAGAGCCTTCGCGAAGCGCTGCAGCTCCGGAACTTTCGAATCGAAGCCGCGGAGGCCGCGTGAGCCGGGCCTTCTCGATGATCGTGATCGGTGTCTCCTGCACGGCGGCGTATGGGCTCACGCAAGCGAGCGCCCTGTTTTTGGTCTTGGGTCCCGCGCTCATCGCCGCCGGCGTCGGGCACCTGGTTTGCACGGAGTACGAAATTCGCTAAACTCTAACGCATGATCACGCGTCGAGGAATCGTGCTCGCGGCGCCCGCCGCCCTGGCCGCATCGAAACAGAAAGCCTTTCATTACGCCGATGTCGAAGCGCGCATCGCCCGGCGCGACTTCAAGGGAATCACGAAGGACGATCTTCCAACTCCGGCGCTTGTCGTCGATAAGATCGCGTTCGATAAGAACCTCCGCCACATGGCGGAACACTGCAAAGCGACCGGCATCGACATCCGGGCGCACTGTAAGATTCACAAAAGTGTGAACATCGCCAAGCAGCAGATCGCGCTTGGCAGCCTCGGCATCTGCTGCGCCACCATCGCCGAGTCGGAGCTGATGGTCGCGGCGGGCATCCGGAACGTCCTCCACACCTGCCAGCCCGCCGGCAAGAACAAGATTTCCCGCGCGGTCGACCTCGGTGCGAAGGATCCTACCTTCATGGTGGTCGCCGACGATCCTGAAACCGTGGATCTGCTCAACGAAGCGGCCGCGGCCGCCGGCATCCGGCTTCGCACGCTGGTCGACATATACGCCGGCCTTTCGCGCCACGGCCACGCCGCAGGCGCGCCCGGCCTCGCCGTCGCACAGCGAATCGACAAGTCGAAGAACCTCGTCTTCAGCGGCGTGATGGGTTACTCCGGCGTCGCGTCCCACACCAAGGGCTGGGAGAACCGCCGCGCGCAGTCGCGCAAGGACGTCGGTCCCGTGGTTGAAACTGCGCTGCTCTGCAAAAAGTCGGGCCTGAACGCGGCCATCGTCACGGGCGGCTCCACCGGCACATACAACATCGACAAGGAAATCGGCCTCACCGAACTCCAGGCCGGTTCCTACGTATTCATGGACACGGCTTATAACCATATCGGCGCAAAGGCCGGCGTGGAGCGGTACAGCGATTTCGGCACCTCGCTGCACGTCCTCACCACCGTCATCAGCCGCAATCACCCGAAACAGGTCACGATCGACGCGGGCAACAAGGCCCTGCTGCGCCCCACCGACCAGGTGGCCGGCCGCCCGGAAGTGACCGTCGAAAACCAGGGCGCCGAGTTCGGCATTCTGAAGTGGAACGACGGCAATGGATTCAAGCTCGGCGAGAAAGCCGAATTGATCACCACCAACCTCGACATGACCACCAACTGCTATGACCGCTACTACGTCTGCGAGGGCGCAAACCTCGTCGACGTCTGGCCCGTCATGGGACGCGCCGGAGCTCTGCAACGTTGATCTCCCGCCGCGCCCTACTCGCCGCCGCGGCGCAGCAGCCGGCCAAACCCAATATCGTTTTCGTACTGGTCGACGATTTGCGCTTCGACGAGCTCGGCTGCACCGGCCACCCGTTC
The DNA here is from genome assembly GCA_016871155.1 of Acidobacteriota bacterium. GTDB lineage: Bacteria > Acidobacteriota > Terriglobia > Bryobacterales > Bryobacteraceae. The sequence goes on from VFZO01000042.1 coordinate 30,236, forward strand.
GCCTCCACGCCGCACTGTGACCGCCTGGCGCGCGAAGGCGCGAACTTCGTCAACGCGTTTTCCGTCGCTCCGCTGTGCTCGCCCAGCCGCGCTTCGTTTCTCACCGGCCAGTATCCGCACCGTCACGGGATCATCGACAATACCAGCCGCGCCGCCGCCAGCCACAAGCTCACCACGTGGCCGCGCCTGCTCCGTGACGCCGGTTACGAAACGGCTTTCATCGGCAAGTGGCACATGGGGAATGACGATTCTCCGCGGCCTGGCTTCGATACCTGGGTCAGCTTCAAGGGTCAGGGCGAATGCATCGACCCGGAGCTGAACGTCAACGGCAAATCGGTCTCGACACACGGCTACATCACCGACCTGCTGACCGATCACGCCGTCGATTTCATCGACAAGCGCCGTACCAAACCCTTCTGCGTTTATCTTTCGCACAAAGCCATCCACCCGAACGTGCAGCAGCGGGACGATGGCAGCGTCACCGCGGCCCTGGGTGGCGCGGAAGACTTCATCCCCGCGCCACGCCACAAAACTCTCTACACCGGCCAGACTCCTCCGCGGCGCGCGAACTACCGCATAGCTCCCTCCGGCAAGCCCGCGCTGGAAAAGACGCAACAAGCCGCCGAACCGACGTCCGGCGCCGTTATTCTCAACCGCATGCGAATGATGAAGGCTGTTGACGATAGTCTGGGGCGCATTCTCGCCGTTCTGGAGAAGAACAACGTCTTGAACAACACGGCGATCATCTTCACAAGCGACCATGGCTATTTCTACGGAGAGCACGATCTCGGCGCGGAGCGGCGCCTGGCTTACGAAGAGGCCATCCGCATTCCCCTGCTCATCCGGTATCCGGCGCTCTTCCCAAAACCCGTCCGCCCGCCCGGTCTTACCCTGAGTATCGACATCGCTCCAACCGCGCTGCAAATGGCGCAGGCAATGATTCCGCCGTCCATGCAAGGCTTGCGCATTCAGGCGGCGAAACGGGACCATTTTCAGATTGAATACAGCTCCGACACGGTCTTCGCTCGCATCCGCAACATGGGCTACCGCGCCGTGCGCGGCACCAACTGGAAGTACATCGAGTACAAGGAACTTGCCGGCAGCGACGAGTTCTACGACCTGGCGAACGACCCCTTCGAATTGCATAACCAGATCGCCAATCCAAATTACAAAACCCAAATCGACAAAGCCCGCCGCCTTTTGCAATAATTCCTAGCACGATGCCCAAAGTCAAACCCATCCCAAAGGGCTACCACACGGTCACGACGGCCGTGACCGTTTCCGGAGCCAAGGCTTTCATTGGCTTTTGCAAGAAGGCGCTGGGGGCCAAGGAGGTGCTCCACCTGCCTGGTCCGGGCGGAATGGTCGTTCACGCCGAATTGGTCATCGGCGACACACACTTGATGGCCGGCGATGAGATGCCGCAGATGGGCAACAAATCCGCACGGACACTTGGGGGCTCACCGTTGACGTTGCACGTCTATGTGCCCAACTGCGACAAGGCCATCGCAAAGGCCGTCAAGCACGGCGCCACCGTCACGATGCCCGCCTCCGATCAGTTCTGGGGCGACCGTTATGGCCGGGTCGTCGATCCATGGGGCAATAACTGGGCCTTTGCCACCCATATTGAAGACGTCACGCCGCGCGAAATGAAAAAGCGCACGGCCAAACTCTTTGGCGGTGCCTAGTACGCCCCGCCTGGCCTTCGTCGGCGCGGGCCGCGTCGCCCGCGCCCTGTCGAAGGCCTTCGACAATGCGGGTATCGCGGCGGCGACGGTGTCCAGCCGGAATCCGGGCGAGATTCAATCCGCCGTCGAACGAAGCGATTGGATTTTTCTCACTGTCGCCGATCACGCCATCGAAACCGTTTGTACCGCAATCCAGTGGCCGGCGGACAAGTTGGCAATCCACACAAGCGGAGCTCACGACCTCGATGTTCTCCAAGCGGCGCCGCACCGCGCGAGCTTTCACCCGATGCAGAGCTTTCCTCAAGCGTCGCTGTCGCATGCGCTCGCCCCGGGGATCACGATCTCGATCGAGGCCTCCGGCGAGGATGCGGCACGCCTCGAAGATCTGGCCCGAAGAATCGGCGGGAATCCGCTCCGTCTTCCGCCTGGCGCGCGGCCGCTCTATCACGCCAGCGGCTACTTCGCCAGTCCGTTGCTTGTCACCATGCTGCATCAGGCGGCCGGCATCTGGGCCGCCATGGGGTTTGAGGAAAAAACGGCCCTTGCCACGCTGCTGCCTCTGCTGAAAGAGACGGTGCGAATGATCGAGGATCACGGCCTTGAGAATAGTCTCACCGGCCTGGTCGTCCGGGGCGACGCAGGCACGCTGCGGCGCCACCTGGATCACCTGCGGCGTTCGAGTCCCGAAACCGCCGGGCACTACGCCTACCTCACGGCCGTGTCGATCAACCTGGCGGAATCCACCGGCGGAATCACCGCCGGTCAGGCACAACTGCTTCGCGCGGCGCTCTCAGATTCTGGCTGACTCCAACGGCGCGGGTAGAGAAGACCGGCTTCTAGCGGCTCTTGCGCTCTTTCAGTTCGTTCATAATCCGTCCGAACTTCTTGCGTTGCTCCTCGTTTAGGACCGTGTCGATCTGCTGCTTACTCTGCGTCATTACCTCTTCCATCTGCTGCGAAAGCATCTGGTAGTACATGGCGAAGTCGTCCAAAACGGTCTCGATTTTTCCAGCCTGATCCGGCGTCAGATCCAACTCCTTCCGGAGGTGCG
>VFZO01000043.1 GCA_016871155.1 Acidobacteriota bacterium
CCAGAAGCCCATTGCGCCGTGCACGGCCAGCACCGGCGCAATCCACCAACACACGCCCGCCCAGTAGACGAGTCCGCACACATAACCCAATCGAAACCGGCCCGCCGGTCCGAACTCGCCGCCCAGCGCGAACAGCAGCGGTGTAAGCGAAATGGGCGCCAGCAGCGCGTAGCCGAACGGAGGAAACAGCAGAAACAGCAGAGCGCCGCTCAGCGCGGCAAGCCCCAACCGGATCCACACGTCAATGCGCGGTCGCCTGCTCATTCACCAGATCCGCCATGTAGCTGGACCGGACGAACGGGCCGCTAAACACCATTTGAAAACCGATCTCCATGCCGTAGGCGCGGTAGGCCTCGAACCGCTCCGGCGTGACGTATTCGGCGACGGGCAGATTTCGGCGCGACGGCTGCAAGTATTGTCCGATCGTCGCCACGTGGACACCGGACCCGCGCAGGTCGCGCAGCAGTTCTTCCACTTCGGTGGAGTCTTCGCCAAGCCCGGCCATCATGCCAGACTTCGTCAGCACGTCCGGACGGTACTTCCGCGCGAACGCCAGCACGTCAAGCGACTGCCGGTAGTCCGCCTGCGGCCGCACTCGTTTGTAGAGCCGCGCGATCGTTTCCATATTGTGATTGAACACATCGGGTCCCGAATCCAGCACGCGGGCTACCGCATCCATGTCGCCGCAAAAGTCCGGCGTCAACACTTCAATCTTGGCCTCCGGCAGCGCTTTGCGAACCGCGCGGACTGTCTCCGCCCAGTGCTGGGAGCCGCCGTCGGGCAGGTCATCGCGATTCACGCTCGTGATCACCACGTAGCGCAGATTCATGCGCCGCGCCATGTCGCCCACGTGGGCCGGCTCCAGCGCATCCAAAACGAACTCCTTCTTTGCCGGCGAGCCCTTCGGCACCGAACAGAAGCCGCAGCCACGGGTGCAGAGGTTTCCCAGGATCATGAACGTCGCCGCGCCGCGATGGAAGCACTCGTGGATGTTCGGACACCGCGCCGACTCGCAGACCGTGTGCAACTGCCGCTGGCGCAACTCCCGCTTTAGCAGATGAACCGACTCAAAATGCGTGTCGCCCTTTCGAAGCCATTCCGGCAGCCGCGGACGCGGCGCGTCAATCTGGATGAGATCGCTCACCCTAGAATTTTCGCAGGATTGTGCCGTCGACGCCGATCCCCTTCAATTTAGTCTTCATGCCGGCGACGGCCTGATTGTCTGCAAGCGGGCCCACCAGCACGCGGAACAGCGCCGCCGAACTGGACGGCGTGATGACAACCGGGAACCCTTGACGGCGGTATGCCTCCGCCATTCCGGCGGCCCCGGGTTTGTCGGTGGCCGAAACCTGCAGATACATTCCCGCGGAGGGGGCCGATTGGAAAAGATCGCCGGAGGGCTTGACGGGCGCCGGCGTCGGTGGCGGCTTCGGCTTGGCGGGCTCTTCCTTTTTCTTCGTTTCTTCTTTGGCCTTCGGCGGTGGAGGTGGCGGGGGCTCCGGCTTCGGCGGATCGGCCTTGACTGGCTCGGGCTTTGGCGGTTCCACGGCCGTTGGACTCGGCTTCGGCTTCGCTGGGCCGGACGGCGGATCCACCGTCGTCGGCGGCAGATTGTTGACCATCGCCACTTGCTGTTTGCTGGCGGCCTTGAGCTTTTCCTCGCTCGGGTTGTTGCGCCCCACAATGTAGCCCATTGTGAAGAACACGCCCATCAGCACCACCAGGATAAAAAGGACGCTAAGCAACTGCCTGTTGCCTAGCACCAATTCCATTTCTCCATCTTCATTGCGCGGCATGGTTCGTCCTGAATCGTCTTTAGAATACCAAAACAGTTCGCTAGATTATTGTTTTATTCGCGAGGGCTCGCCCTGCGACCTTTGTCAGACAGAAAATCACAAGCGCCGGGACCGGAGCGATTAGCGCGGCCCAGGGCGCCGGTAATCTCCACGCCGATGCAACTGCCGCCGCCGCTACGGCGGCCGCAGTCCAAAGCGGCCAACCGGCGTAACCCGCACAAGCGGCCATGGCCAGTGCGGCCGCCAGCCCAGCGAAGGCCCACGGATTCGCGCCTTGTAGCCACAACTGGTACAGCCCGTACGTCATGCTCACCGCGCCCGCCACTCCGGGGACGATCCAGCCAGGGAGGCAAAACTCGGCGCACACGGCTAATAGGCCGCCGAGCAGCCAGAGCAGCGCCAAATCGGTTGCGGGCATTCTCAACAGTCTAGCGTCAAAAGCCTGTTTGGCTGGCAGCGGACGCGAAGAGCTCCAAGTACCAAAAGGGACAGAGGTCTGCCTCCGTTCGGTTATCACGAGGTGGCGGACGTGTAGTCTTCGCTTGAATTCCGAGCGGCGCTTCGATAGCGTATGAGGCACCATGCGCTTCGTATTTCTCTCCGCGCTTGTGGCATTCGCACAAACGAACCCACACACCGCCGCGGCCGATGCCGATGCCGGGGGCAAGATATTCCGCTCCCATTGCGCCGAATGTCACGGCTTTCGAGGCGAAGGCGGCAAAGGCCCGAACCTCACCACCGGCGTGTTCTACCACGGCTCGTCCGATGCCGCTCTGTTTAAGAACATCACCGACGGATTGCCCGGTACGGCAATGCCGGGCGTGTTCTTCTCCGCGAGCCAGGTCTGGCAGATCGTCACCTACGTCCGGACGCTATCCAAGACCGGCAGCTTTCAGGCACCGGCCGGCGATCCGGGCAAAGGCAAGGCGCTCTTCGCCTCGAAAGGCTGCGGCGGCTGCCACCTGGTGAATGGGACGGGCGCGACCAATGGCCCCGAACTCTCGTTCATCGGATCGCAGCGGCCGGTGGATTTCTTGAAGAAGTCTTTGCAGTTTCCGAACGATACCGTGGATCAGGCTTTCTGGACCGCCTCCGCGACCCTCGAGAACGGCACGACCCACCGGGGGTTCGTGATGAACGAAGACACCTACAACGTCCAGCTTCTGACCTCTGCGAAAGGGCTGCTCACTCTCCAGCGAAAGGACTTGCGCAAGTACGAGGTCAACAAGAACTCGGCCATGCCGGCGTTCCGGGGGACGGAGAGTGAACTCACCGATCTGGTCGCCTATCTCTGGACCCTGCAACGCCCAAGGAGCGAACAATGAAACGCTACATACTCGCCGCCGCGACGATGGCGGCCTTTGGACAGGTCACCTACGAACGGCTGCTCAAAGCGCCGCAGGAACCGGGGCAGTGGATGACGTATTCCGGCTCGTACCAGGGTTGGCGGCATAGCCCGCTCAGCGAGATCAACACGAGCAACGTGGAAAAGCTCAAAGTTGCGTGGGTCTATCAGATGCCCGTGACCGAGCGCATTGAAGCCACTCCGCTGGTGGCGGATGGAGTGATGTATGTCTCCGAGCCGCCATCGAACGTTGTCGCGCTGGACGCCGCGACGGGGCGGCCGTATTGGCGATACCGGCGGAGCCTGCCGGAGAAGATCAACACGTGCTGCGGCAAGGTGAACCGGGGCGTAGCGGTGGCGGGCGACCGGGTGTTCCTGGGGACCGTGGACGCGCACCTTGTGGCACTGAACGCGAAAACGGGCGCGGTCTTGTGGGATGTGAAAGTAGCCGACCGGATGACCGGCCATTCGTTGACGGGGGCGCCGCTCATCGTCAAGGACATGGTGATCACCGGCGTGGCCGGGGGCGAGTACGGCGTGCGCGGATTCCTGGACGCCTACGACCAGAAGACCGGCCAGCGGAAGTGGCGATTCTGGACGATTCCGGAACCCGGCCAACCGGGCAGCGAGACCTGGAGCGGCGACGCCTGGAAACAGGGCGGCGGGCCCACGTGGGTGACCGGTTCGTTCGACGCCGAACAGAATCTAATCATCTGGGGCACCGGCAATCCCTCGCCGGATTGGAATGGCGACGTGAGGCCGGGCGACAACCTCTACTCCGATTCGGCGATCGCTCTCGACGCCGACACTGGGAAGTTGAAGTGGCACTTCCAGTTTGTCCCGCACGATGTGCACGACTGGGACGCCGTGCAGGTGCCCGTGCTGGTGGACGGAGAGTGGCAGGGGCGGCCGCGGAAACTGGTGTACTGGGCGCACAGGAACGGGTTTTTCTATGTGCTCGACCGGACGAACGGGCAGTTCCTGCTGGGCAAGCCGTTTGCGACACAGACGTGGGCCGAAGGGATGGACCCCAAGGGCCGGCCCATTCGTAAACCGAATATCGACCCGTCGCCGGAAGGCGTCTACGTATGGCCCGGCGTCCAGGGCGCGACGAACTGGTATTCGCCCTCCTATAACCCGAAGACGCAACTGTTCTACGTGACGGCGTGGGAAAACAAGGGACTCTATCGAAAGGGCGCGGCCGATTACATTCCGGGCAATCGCTATATCGGCAGTGTGCCGGAGATCGACCTGGCGGCTGAGCCCGGCTACGGTGCAATCCGAGCGATTCAACCGAAGACGGGCGACCGGGTTTGGGAGTACAAGGTGCACACCAAACCGTGGTCGGGCGTGTTGACGACGGCGGGCAACCTGCTATTCGGCTCAACGGGCGGATGGATCGACCGGGAAAAGACGCAGATGGAGAGCTACTTCTTCGCGTTGGATGCCGAGAACGGGCGGGAGAAGTGGCGGATCAATCTGGGCGGGACGATGGCGTCGAATCCGATCAGTTTCAAGGCGGGCGGCAAGCAGATGATTGTCATGCCCTCCGGAGGTGGAATCTTCGCGTTCTCGCTGCCGTGAAGCATGCTAGGATTCGGTCATGCCGATGCGTTCGGCGCCGGGACACAAACCAAACGAAATGACCTATCGAATCGCACTCACACTGGCTGCTGCAATGACGCTGGCTGCCGCGGAACCCATTCCCGTAATGCTGATCGACGGACAAAGCGGCGGCGCGTATCATAATTGGCCGCTGGTGACGAAGATCCTGAAGAAGCAACTGGACGAGGCCGGCATTTTTAGGACCGACATCACGACCGCGCCCAAAGGCGGCGAGGACTTTTCCCAGTTTCAGCCGGATTTCTCAAAGTACAAGGCCGTGGTGCTCAACTACGACGGGCCGGATTGGCCGGAGGATCTGCGCAAGAAGTTTGAAGACTTTGTGGCGAAGGGCGGCGGGCTGGTGACGGTACATGCCGCCGACAACGCATTTCCGGACTGGCCGGCGTTTAACGAGATGATCGGCATCGGTGGATGGCGCGGACGCACGGAAAAGAGCGGACCGCTTTGGTATTTGAAAGACGGGAAAGTGGTGGCGGATCCTTCGCCGGGCCGGGCCGGCTCACACGGCGCGCGGTGGCCGTACAAGGTGGAATCGAATCAGCCGGAGCATCCGATTTTGAAAGGCCTGCCGAAGATTTGGATGCACGCCGGCGACGAGCTGTACTCCACACTGCGCGGGCCAGGAAAAAACATGAACGTGATCGCGTCCGCGTACTCTGACCCAGCCAACCGGGGCACGTCCCGTCATGAGCCGGTGCTCATGGCGCTGAGCTACGGCAAGGGCCGCATCTTTCACAACGTGATGGGGCACGATGTCGCCGCGCTGAGTTGCGTGGGCTTTGCGGTGACGCTGCAACGTGGCACCGAATGGGCGGCGACAGGCAAGGTGACGCAAAAGGTTCCGGGCAACTTTCCTACCGAGAATTCGGTGAGCTACCGGGTGGATCACGCCGATATCGATCCGGCGCTTAAGAACCCGCCTCCGGCACGCCGTTAATCGAATTGTGATCCGATCGTAGCAGTGGTACTCTGGACCACACCTGTCCGAAAGGGGTTGTCCATGCGTATTCTCGCCGCGTTGTTGCTAATTGCCCAGGCGTTGCCTGCGCAGGTGCTCTACGGTTCGCTAGTTGGTGTGGTTTCCGACGCTAGCGGCGCTGCGGTTCCGGACGCGGCCGTAAAGGTCACGCAAGCCGGAACCGGGTTCGTCCGCGAGATGCGTACTGGCGCCGAGGGCCAGTATCTCTTCCCGGCTGTTCCTGGCGGCCTGTACGAGGTGAGCGTGGCGAGGAACGGCTTTCGAACCTTCACGGCTCGGGATGTGGCCGTGCCGGTGAACGCGACGACGCGCGTGGACGCGGCGCTTGCGGTGGGCGCGGTGGCCGAGTCGATCAACGTAGAGGCCGCGGCGGCTGCGTTGCAGACCGACCGCGCGGAGGTGCGCTCCGAGATTACCCGCCAGCAGTTTGAAAATGCGCCGCTGCCGCCGGGGCGCAACTACACGCACCTGTTCAAGGTGTTGCCCGGTTTTACGCCGCCGCGCAACGGCAACGGGCCGAGCGTAGATCCTTCGCGCGCCGCACTTTATAACGTCAACGGCACTTCGCGCAGTTCGAACGCGGTTCGCATTGAGGGTGCGGGAGTGAATCAGATCTGGCTGCCGCATCTGCCGGGCTACACGCCGGCGCTGGAATCGATTGAAACCGTCAACATCTCGACGAACTCGTTCGACGCCGAGACCGGATTGGCCGGCGGCGCCGCAGTGAACGTGATGATCAAGTCCGGCACCAACGAGATTCACGGTTCGGCGTTTGAGTATCACAACAGCAACGCCACTAAGGCCAAACCGTATTTCCTGCCGGCCGGTGAGAGAAAACCGAAGGCGATATACAACCAGATGGGCGGCACGGTGGGCGGTCCGATCCTGAAGAACAAACTGTTCTATTTCGGCAGCTACGAAGGCACCTGGGACCGGCTGTTCGCTTCCCGCATCGAAACGCTTCCCATCGCCGATATCCGGGCCGGAGACATGTCGCGTTCGCCTACCCCCATGTACGATCCCGCCACGGGCGCGGCAAACGGTTCGGGACGAATGCCCTTCGCCAACAACCGCATTCCGCAGGCGCGGATGGACCCGGTGGCCTTGAAGATTCAAAGTATGCTGCTTCAGCCTACGTCGCCCAATCTGTTGACCGCCAATCTGTTCGCGCAGGGCGGCTACGCGTTCAACTCGAAGAAGTTCGACGGCAAGATTAACTGGAACCCGGGAACGAAGCTGACCATGTTCGCGCGTGGCGGCGTCCAGGATCACGACTTCGAAAGCGGCGCCGTGCTGGGCGAGTTGATTGGTGTGCCGTACTATGGCCCGGCGTCGGTGGCTGGGCCGACCTACGGCACCACGGGCAACGCGGCGGTGGGCGCGACCTATGTCTTGACGCCGTCGTTTTTCCTGGATGGCAACTTTGGGTTCACCGCCTACGACGCAAACTCCGTGGAGCGCGGTCTAGGCAAGAACCTTGGGCAGGAGTTGCTGGGTATTCCCGGCACGAACGGGACGCGGTTCTTTGAGAGCGGCCTGCCGCGATTCGTGGTCTCGAACTACTTGACGATGGGCGCGCAGGGGAATTCAACGCGGCCGTTTTTCAATCGCGATCCGCGTTACAACTGGGTGGGCAACGCCACCTGGATGAAGGGCGCGCACAATGTGCGTTTCGGCTTCGACAGCTCCTTCCAGCAGATCAACCATACGCAGGCGGAGTTTGTCGGCGCGCTGCACGGCCCCGCCGGCGGCTTCACGTTTTCCGGTGGTCCGACGCAGATTCAAGGGGGACCGGCGGCGAACCAGTTCAATAGCTGGGCATCGTTTCTGCTCGGGCTGCCGAGTGCGCTGGGACGCACGCTCCAAGTGCCGGAGGAGTACAACGTTCGTACCTGGATGCACAGCCTGTTTGTGCGCGATCAATGGCAGGTAAACCGTAAGGTTACCCTCTCGATGGGAACGCGCTGGGAGTATTTCCCGATGCCGACGCGAGTGGGCCGTGGGCTGGAACGCTATAACGTCGACACGAACAAGATGGAGGTGTGCGGCGTGGGTTCGGTGCCGCTGGACTGCGGCGTGGCGCAAAGCAAGCGCCTGTTCGCTCCGCGCGCCGGCATCGCCTGGCGCGCGACCGAGGACTTCGTGATTCGCGCCGGCTACGGCATCACAATCGATCCGTACAGCCTGGCTCGGCCGATGCGCACGAACTTTCCGATGCTGGTGGTGCTGAACGTGAACGGCGCCAACGCATTCCAGCCGGCGGGCCGGCTGCGCGACGGCATTCCAGCGATCCAGACTCCGAACCTCGGAAACGGCATCGTGGATATTCCGCCGCAGGTGGCGGCGAATTCGCTGGACTCGAAGTTCAACCGAGGCTATGTGCAGAGCTGGAACTTCACGCTGCAAAAGAAACTGAAGTGGGGCTGGATCGGCCAGGCTGGGTACGTCGCCACCCGGCAGGTGAACCAGATCGGCTTTAAAGAACTGAACTACGCGCCGATCGATGGCGGGCAGGCCGGGCGTATTTTGGCGCGGCGCTGGGGGCGTACGGCGGAGACACGGACGGCGGCGCCGATCGGTAATTCGAAGTACGACAGCCTGCAGGCGTCGCTCGATCACCGGTTCGCCAATGGCTTCCAGATGGGAGTTTCTTATACATGGTCGAAGTCGCTGGGCATTTGCTGCAGCGAAAATAGTGACGGTTTGGCGGCCATTCAGATTCCGGAGTTCCAACATTTGAACAAAGCGGTGACGAACTCCAACATTCCGCACAACCTGACAGTGAATGGGGCCTACAAACTGCCGTTTGGAAAGGGCAAGGGACCGGTGAGCTGGCTGGCGCGCGGGTGGCAGTTGAATGCAATTTGGAGCGCAATCTCCGGTGCGCCGTTCGGCGTATCGTCGTCGGGCACCTCTCTTAACGCGCCGGGCAACTCGCAGCGGGCCGACCAGGTCAAGGGCCGTGTAGAGACGCTTGGGCAAACCGGGCGCGGGCTTTCCTGGTTCGATCCATTCGCTTTCGTACCGGTAACAGCCGCGCGATTCGGAACCGCCGGCTTCAACTCGTTGCGTGGCCCCGGCATCGCGAATGTCGACGCGGGCCTCTTCCGCGAAGTGTCATTCTCCGAGCGGCTGAAACTGCAGATTCGCGTGGAAGCGTTTAACTTCACCAACACGCCCCACTTCGGCAATCCTGGAACGAACGTGTCGAACTTGCAGTTGAATCCGGACCGCTCCGTGCGGGCCTTGGGTGGCTATACGGAGATTACGGGACTGGCGAATACGGGACGCGATGGTATCGATGAGCGGGTGTTCCGGATTGGGGCGCGGATTAGTTTTTAGGGGGAGTGTCCGGCCACGCGTTCCGGTTTTGAAGAGTCGTTATGGAAGCCAGGGCGATTGTCCACCTGCGCGTAGTTGAAGAATCCGCCCTGGACAGCGCATCATTGCACTTCGTGTGCGATCACCGCCACACAATCCCCCTGCTTCACAATTGACGGCCCTCTGCCGGCGATGAGCACGCCCGCCGACGCCGCCACCACCGGCTCCGGATTGCGATCCGGGCGCTCCAGGAAGTGAAGCTGGCCGACGCGTTCGCCTTTCTTGACCTGGGTGCCGAGGTCGATCTCCGCCTCATAAAGGCCGGACTCCGGCGCAAAGCGGTAGTCCTCACGATCCAGAGCTTCAACCCAAATCGCTGGACGCTCGCGCCGCTCCACCACGCCTCGCAGCACGCCGCAATGCCGCAATACGTTACGCAGGCCGCGCTGGCACAGCTGGTGCACCGCGGCCGGTACCGGCTCGCCGCCGCCCATCTCGGTGGTAATGACGATCTTGCCCTGGCGTTCCGCTTCCACGGGAAGCAGGCCGGCCCCGGCGATATCGGCGTACAGGAAGCAGTACTCGGTCAGGTAGGCCTCTGTGGCTGCGAACATCTGGGCGCGTTGGGCTTCGTCGGGTACGCGATGCATGTGAGCGGTGGGCACGAAGGTCAGGCTGCGCCCGCCGGTGTGCAGGTCGATGACGACTCCGGCCATGGGGAACAGAACGGTCGACAGGAAATGCGCGAGGACCTCGCTGGGCGTACCTGCCGGATTTCCCGGGAAACAGCGGTTGAAGTTCTTGCCGTCCAAGGGCGACAGGCGCGTGGCCGCGTGGGCGGCGGGCGGATTCAAACAGGGGATGAGAATCAGCCGGCCCGTGATGTCGTCGAGCCGCAGCTCGCGCCAGAGTTTGAGAATGGCGACTTGACCGGGGTACTCGTCACCGTGGTTGCCCGCCATCAGTAGAACCGTGGGGCCGGGTCCGTTGTTCAGCACGGCGATAGGCACAAGCAGATTAGCCCAGCCACCGAGATTGTACGAATACGGGACGGCCAGGTGGCCGTAGTACGCGCCTGGCGCGTCGAAGGGAATTGTGACGAACATGATCGCGAGTATTGTATTCTCCTTTCATGCTGCTTCGCATTTTCGTTGCGGCCGCATTGGCCGTCGCGGCCAAGTCGCCGTTTGAGGGACGCTGGAATTTTAACCTTGGCCAGCGGGCCAGTTGGCTGGGAATCGCCGAGAAGGACGGCGCCCTGGAGGTGTGGTATCAGCCAACCGGAGGTAATGTTTATAAGGTCAAGGACGTTTCGGTGCAGGGCGCCAAGCTGACTCTGAAGTTGAACAGCAATACCTCCTGGGACCTGGAGCCCAAGGGCGGGGAACTGACCGGCACACAGAAACGGGGCGACCAGACCACGCTGCTCACCGGCGCGCGGGCTCCTAGGCTCGACCGGAAGGCGCCGAAGAAATGGACCGCGCCGAGGGCGCTTTTCAGCGGGAAGGATCTGACCGGCTGGGAGCCGATGGGCAATCCGGCCAACAGCCACTGGATGGTGAGGGACGGTGTTCTTACCAACTCGGCGAAAGGAGCGAACCTGCGCACCGCGGAGACCTTTCAGGATTTCAAACTTCACTTCGAAGTGATGTGTCCGGATCACGCCAATAGTGGCTTCTACCTGCGCGGGCGGTACGAGATTCAATTGGAGTACGAGCCCCTCTCGTCGAATCCGCCGGAGAGGCGCATTGGATCGGTCTACGGACGCATCGCACCGGCCGGCGATATCGCCCGGCGGCCCGGCGAATGGGACACGTTCGACGTCACGCTGGTGGGACGGATGTTGACGGTGGTCCGCAACGGAGTGACGACGATCGACCGCAAAGAGATCGAAGGCATCACCGGCGGCGCGTTGGACGCGAACGAAGCCGAGCCAGGGCCGTTCTACATTCAGGGCGATCACACCGGCGGGCTGCTGTTCCGGAACGTGACGGTCGCTACGCCGGCGAAATAAGCCGGAGAAGATTCCCGCCGAGGATTTGCGCGGCGTCGCCGGCCGTGACGCCGATGGCGTGCATCGCCGCGCATTGGGCGTCGAAAACCGGGCGGACCCAACCGCGCGGGAAGAACGAGGAGTCCGTCCCGAACAGGAGCCGATCGGGACCGGCGACGTCCAGTGCACGGCGGAAAACGGCTTCGAGAGTCAGCCCTTCGTAGCGCATCCAGCCGTTTGAGCTCGACGTATCGAGGTAGACGTTCGGACAGAGGTCGGCGACCATCAGCGCCTCTCGAAAGTAGCCCGCGCCAAAATGAGGAATTACAAACCGGGTGTCCGGATGGCGAAGCGCCACGGCGTGCAGGTCGATGGGATTCGAGTAGCGCATGTCGAACGGCGAGGGCAGGCCGAGCTTCTTACGTACTCCGACGCTTAGGGCGCCACAATGGACAAATACGGTACGTCCCGCGGCGGCGCCGATGACGTCGCCGGCCTCCTCGAGCCCATACCGGTGCATCGCCGGGAACAGGCAGACCGTCGACAATCCCATAGCAAAGGCCCTCTCCGCCCGGGCCACGGCGCCGGGCGTGAGCGGGTGCAGCAGGAATTGACCGTGAAAGCGGGACGGATGGCTGTCGACAGCGGCGATTACCGAATCCTCATCCCCGGGCAGGCTGGCGATCAGCGAGGCGGAGGCCACGCCGTGCCGGTCCAGTTCGGAGATCCACTGGTTCGCTAAATCGACAGGTGGTGTCCAGCCGGTCTGCGCACAAACTTCAGCGGCCGGGCGGCCTCCGGTCAGCAGAGAGAAGAAGGTCTCGGAAAAGTAATGAACGTGAGAGTCGTGAACTTCCAGCTCGCCCCACGGCGTCTGCATTACGCGCCTACGGCTTTGGTATCGCCCGGGCTCGAAAGCCGCGTGACTCCGGATGCGAGCGCCAGCTGGGTCAGGCCAGCGACATTATTCACGTTCAACTTCTTCATCATCGTTTTCCGGTAGCTGCGGACTGTTTGCAAGCCGAGATCGAGCATGTTGGCGATCTCTTTGCTGGTCTTGCCCTCGGCGACCAGCCGGAGCACCTGCAGTTCGCGCGGCGAAAGGCCTTCCAGCATGGCCGGGGCCGGCTTAGCCTCCAGATCGCCTTTTTGGATGCGAACCAGAAGTTTTTCGCTGACCTGCGGGCTCATGTAGAAGCCACCCTTGGCGACTGCCCGGATGGCGTCGACCAGGTCGTTATCGGAGGCTTTTTTCAGCACAAACGCCCGCGCGCCGCTCCGAATGGCGCTGACGACAGAGTTCTCGTCGTCATACATCGAAAGGATGATCACCTTCGTCTCAGCCGCGTACCGGAGAATTTCCGCCGTAGCTTCCACACCGTTCAAACCGTGCAGACCGATATCCATGACTACCACGTCGGGTGGTTGCCGTTTGCAGAACGCGACAGCATCGGTTCCCGTTGTCCGCTTCGCCGACCACCGTAAAGTCGTCCTCGGCGCGCAGAATCGCCTTGACCCCATCTCGTAGGATCTTATGATCGTCGACCAGCAGGACGCGATATGGCATTCAGTGAGAGAAGGAACTCAGGAATCCTTACATGTGCCCGAAAACAAAACCGGGTCAGGATGTTTGGATCTTTACCATTGTACCTTTTCCTGGCCAGGATTCAATATCTAATTGAAGATTTTCGACCCTTGCGATAGATTCTAATTGCAGGAGGCCGATTCCCGCTCCGCTAACCGTAGCCTTGGCAACCTCAAATCCCACGCCGTCATCACGAACGAATGCCCGAAACTCCGTTTCGGTAGCGATAACCGAGACTTCGATCGCGGTTGAGCGGGCATGGCGGATGGCATTCGTAAGCGCTTCCAGAACTAAGCGGTAAAGGGCGTACTGGACCTCCGCTGGGGGGCGGAATTCGAGCTTGCATCGTAAATCGATGCGGGCCGGAGTCTGCCGGCGGAGGCTTGTGACCAGAGCTTCTAAAGCAAAACTCAACCCCGATTTTTCCACGACATTTGTATGTAGAATGTTTGAAA
Source organism: Acidobacteriota bacterium (assembly GCA_016871155.1). Classification (GTDB taxonomy): domain Bacteria; phylum Acidobacteriota; class Terriglobia; order Bryobacterales; family Bryobacteraceae. Next base: position 13,101 of record VFZO01000043.1, read on the forward strand.
CATCGCGCGTGGCGGCCATCGCTGACTCCAACGCAATAAGAATCTCCGTCTGTTCCGGGCCGTTCAATTTCAACGCTCGCAGATGGTAGCCGGCTGCGGTAAGGGCCGGGCCGGCATCGTCGTGGAGTTTTCGGGCTGCGGCCGCCTCCCGCCGTTCGTGTTCGCGAATAATGGCGAGTAGGCGTGCCTCTGACGGCCGCATTGCGGCTACTTCTTGCGGGCCAGCGCCTTGCGCGCGGTGTTCACGATGTCTGCACCGGTCATCTTGAACTTCGTCATGACCTCTTCTGGCGTGCCGCTTTCGGCGTAGTAATTGCCCATGCCGTGGAACTCCATGACGCACGGGTTCGTTTCGCAAACCACCTGCGCCACCTTGGTTCCCAGGCCGCAATCGGTGAAGTGCTCTTCAGCGACAACCAGGCAACCAGTAGAGCGCGCGGCCTTGGCGATTGCCTCGCGGTCGATCGGCTTGATCGTATGGATGTCGATGACACCGGCGGAGATCCCTTCGCCTTCCAGAATTTCGGCGGCGCGAATACACTCGGCGACCAGCAGACCTGTGGAGAGGAAGGTCAAGTCCTTGCCTTCCAGCAACGTGACGGCCTTGCCGATCTCAAACTTGGTGTTGGCCGGATAGAGGATCGGGGCTTTCACGCGGCCCGCCCGGATAAACACGGGACCCGGATGATAAGCGGCGGCCTTGACGAGTTCAAAGGTCGCGACCTCGTCGGCTGGGCTGATCACCGTGAAGCCGGCCAGCGAACATGCGAGGCTCAAGTCTTCCACCGACATCTGCGATGGACCATCCTCGCCGATCGAAATACCGCTATGCGTGCCAACGACCTTTAACGGGACCTGCGCGTAGGCGACATTGACGCGCAACTGCTCGAAGCCCTTGTTCAGCACGAAAGCCGAGAAACTGGAGACGAAAGCGATCTTGCCGCTCGAGGCCAACCCGGCGCCGATGGAGACCATGTTCGACTCCGCGATGCCGCAGCTAAAGAACCGTTCCGGAAACTCCTTGCCGAACAGGTGGGTAAAGGTGGACTTCGAAAGATCGGCGTCGCAAACCACGACGTTCGGGTCCGCTTTGCCCAACTCGACCAAAGCTTTGCCGAAGGCTTCGCGCGTGGCCGCGCCCAGTTTCAGTTCGAACTTCTCTTTCACGTTCATGCGCCGATCTCCTGCAATGCCTTTTCGACTTCGTCCTTGGTGGGAGCCACGCCGTGGAACTTCGGATTGTTTTCCATGAACGAAACGCCTTTGCCTTTGATCGTGTGAGCCAGCAGCACAGTAGGCTGGCCCTTGGTGGCCGCCGCATCGGCGAACGCCTTCTGCAGCGCCGGGATGTCGTGACCGTCCACCTCGATCGTGTTCCAGCCGAATCCGCGCCATTTGTCGGCAAGCGGTTCCAGCCCCATAATGTCCTTCACGAAACCGTCCAACTGAATCTTGTTGTAGTCGACGATCGCAACCAGGTTATCCACTTTGTGATAGGCCGCATACATCGCCGCCTCCCAGATCTGCCCTTCCTGGATCTCGCCGTCGCCAAGCACCACGTAGACGCGGGTGGGTGACTTGTCCAGCCGGGCCGCTTCCGCCATGCCAATTCCGAGCGAAAGGCCTACACCCAGGGAGCCCGTCGAGGCTTCCAGCGATGGAATGAACCGGCGGTCCGGATGGCCCTGGTAGATGGATCCGATTCGCCGAAGCGTTTCCAGTGAGTCTTCCGGCGTGTAGCCGGCTTCGGCGAAGACGGCGTAGAGGACGGGCGCCGCGTGGCCCTTCGAGAGAATAAAACGGTCCCGTTCCGGCCACTTTGGGTTGGCGGGATCATGCCGCATGACGTCGAAATACAGCGTTACCAGCGTTTCTACCGCTGACAGAGATCCGCCGGGATGCCCCGACTTCGCCGCGCCAATCATCTTGACGATGTTGCGCCGCACCCTTCTGGCGATTGCCTGCAACTCGCCTAGATCATTGGTCTTTTTCATACTTTCTTTCTACTCTAACATTCGTGTAGGGCTAGTACTGAATTAAGATGGAGCCATGAAGCTCGCGATTCCCGTTCTTCTCCTCAGCCCAGTTCTTGTGCTCGCTCAACCTGCGCCGCACTGCGTCGTGATCAGCGAAGGCGCCCCGCCACTCCCGGCGAAACTGCTGCCCGGGCAGGGCACTATCCTATTCCCCATATCGACGAAGAGTGAGGAAGCTCGCAAGTTTTTTGAACAGGGCGTTGCCCAAATGCACTCGTTTTGGGCGCGCGAGTCCGAACGGAGCTTCCTGCAGGCGGCCCAGTTGGATCCCCAGTCGCCCATGCCCTGGTGGGGGGTCGCCATGGTCGCTAACGGCGACTTCCGCCCGCATTTCCAGTTGGTTCGGGACCGCCATCTTCCCGGTACGCTGCCCTCGACGCCCAATGGCAAACGGGCGTTGGCCGCCGCAAAACGGGCCAGGGAACTGGCCGGCAATGCAACCGAACTCGAAAAACTCTACATTGACGCAATTTGGGCACGCCGCGATCCAGACGCGAAGGACCCGGATGGCGGCTATATCGCGGGCCTTCGGAAGATTGTCGCCGCGCATCCCAAAGAAGTGGAAGCTCGCACCTATTTGGCGCTGCATTTGATGGACGGCTTCACCCTGCCGGACCACAAGCCCCGGCCGGGCAGCATGGAGGCCGTGGAGATTCTGCGTCAGGTCGTCAAGAATGCGCCGGATCATCCGGGCGGCCATCATTATGTGATCCACGGCTGGGAGGGCTCGGCGTTCGCCAAGGACGCCTGGGCAAGCTGCCAGCGTTATGCGGAGCTTGTACCGAATATCCCGCACGCCTTGCACATGCCGGGCCATATCTACGCGCAGACCGGCAAGCTGAAGGAAGCCCAGGCATCTTTCCTTGCCGCCGCCGATCTCGAACGGAAGTACATGGCCGCGGATAAAGACTACGGCAACGGTCATCACGGGCACAATGTCCATTTCCTGGCCTTAACGCTCACTGCCGACGGGCAAGTGGACCGCGCCCTGGGTTTCGCCAAGGAACTGCTGACGATGGCCGAGACTGAGAAGGAGAAGAAAACCCCGGACGCCTATCGTACGGCCTACCGGCAAGGCTATTTTGCCATGCTGCGGTCGCTGGTTTGGGCGGAGCGCTGGGACGACGTTTTGGCCGGCAAGCTGATTCCGGAGCTGACTACGCCGCGAGAGAAGTTCTGGCGGCATTGGGCCCGTTCGCTCGCATTTGCGGCGAAGAAAGAGACAAGCGCCGCTCAGGCGGAGCTGTCAGCGATGCGGGAAACGCAATTGGCCTTTCAAAAGGCCGTCGGCAAAGCGCCCCCGCGAGAATTTGAGGTGGCGCTGATGGAAGCGCAGTCGTTCCTGCGGATCGCGCAAGGATCGGTCAAACAGGGTCTAAAGGGGTTGGAAATGGCGTCGAAGGCTGAACGCGCGCTTCGCTACAACGAGCCGCCGATCTACCCGAGGCCCATCGCCGAGGCCTGGGGCCAGGCCGCCCAGCGTGCGGGGCAGCGTAAGAAGGCCGAGAAGGCGTTTCGCATTGCCCTGGAGCAGATGCCGGAGAGCCGGATCGCGGTGGACGGCTTGCATGAGGCGGTGCCTTCCGGCGGGAATTAGGTGCAGGCGATCCGCATTGCGGGCGGAGGGCTGGCCGGATCGGCAGCCGCGCTGGCCGTGCGGCAGGCCGGGAGGCAGGCGTGGGTCTGGGACCCGGCGCCGTTGCCCCGGCATAAGGTTTGCGGTGAGTTCCTTACCCCGGAAATCGAAGGGGTCCTTCAATCGGCGGGACTATGGGACCGGTTCGCCGCGCTCCAGCCAGCGCGCATGTCGCGAATGGACTTGATTTTCGACGGCCGCCGGCGCAGCAGCCGCTTCCCAGTTCCCGCCTATGGCCTGAGCCGCTTCAACCTGGACCGTCTGCTCTACGATTCGGCGAAGGACGCAGGTGCCGAATACCGCCGCGAGCGGGCGCCCGATACGGTGGATATTTTGGCGCATGGGCGCCAAGCCAGCGGTCCGCGAGGAGGCAGAACGTTCGGCTTCAAGGCTCATTTTGAGGGTCCCGTGAGCGAGGCCGTGGAGCTGTATTTCTCCAGCGGTTTTTACGCCGGAGTGAATCCCGTGGAAGGCGGAGTGACCAACGTGTGCGGACTGGCGTCCGAGGCGGTGCTGGCGTCCGTCAATTTCAACTTCGACGAACTGTTAGACCGCCATTCGCCCCTCCGAGAACGTCTGGCGCCCATGCGCCGCGTGATGGACTGGTTGACGACCGGCCCTTTGGTTTATGAGTTACATGCAGCCACGTCCGTACTCCGGGCGGGCGACGCTCTGCAGTTCGTCGACCCGTTCACCGGAACCGGAATGACAATTGCCATCTGGTCAGGGCTGGAGGCGGGCCGCGTTGCGGCCGCAGGGGGAGACGCCGCGGGCTACTATCAGTCGGTCCGCCGGAGACTGGACGGGCAGTTCCATTGGTGCCGGAGGCTGAGGCTTGCGCTGGAGCACCCAGTATTCCGAAGGCTGGCGCCCGTGATACCACCGGTACTTTTGTACCGGCTCACACGGCCCAAAATAGAAAACCGGTGAGCACTCGGAGGAGGATGCTCACCGGCCGGTCGAATCGGTACGCCAAAAAAAGCGCGCCGGCCAACCGAATCCTCGGCGCACACAAATGACGCCTAGTCCCATCCTAACCTTTTATCAACTGAAAAGTGTAGTACCCCATCATTAAAATAGTAAATAGGCTGGCCACCCACACCCCCATTGTGACGGCGCGAGACGGGAGAACCTCCTTGGGCATGTGCTTCACGCGGAGGTAGAGCGTGCCGCCGGCAATGATCGGGAGCATCATGGCCTGGCCCACGCCGCCGATTTTTACCATTTGGCTGGGATCGACGCGCAGAAAGTGGAGGCTCACGGGGATGACGCACAACATGACAACGAATCGCTTGCGCCATTTGACGCGGGTCTCGTAGTCGCCGCGGTCGTAGACCCCCAGCAATTGCACCATGTCCGCGTAGACGCGGCTATTGGAGGCGGTGGCGGCGAAAATCGTCCCGTAGAGGGTCGCGATGGCACCGGCGTAAAACAGATAGAGCGCCCAGGGACCAAGCGTTTCGGTGTACATTTTTGACAACACCGCGATCATCTCGTTGCCCTGCGGCAGCAGACCCTGCGAGTGCAGGACGCCCGCGCCGAGCAGGTAGAACGCCAGCGTGGCGACGGTGTAGATAACCATGGAGGCCAGGATGTCGGTGTTCATTACCTTAATCCATCCGTGCGCCCGCTCCTTCCAAGCCGCGCTGCCGTCGGCCGGACCAGTGTAGCGGGCATAGCCTTTTTCCACGCACCAATATGGATACATGAAGAGCTCGGCCGCACCGACGCCAGTGATTCCGAATACGGCGACGGCGGTGGTCAACCCGGCGCCGGGAAGTTGGAAGGTGAAGCCTTCGGCAAGCTGGGCCCAGGAAAAGTATTGGGGCTTGCTGAATAGGATCAACGCCGCCAACAGCGTGAGCATGGTGAACAGGCCCACCTTGATAGTGGCAAGGTGTTCCACGCGTTCATAGCCGCCGCCCAGCAGCAGCCAGAGGGTGAATAGGAAAAGAATTCCGACCCAGACATCCCGCACCACGTCCGGCACCAGAGTATTCAATACTTGCGCGACGCCTGCGAACATTGCGCCAATCTGAAACATCGTGACCAGTACCATCAGCGCCCACGCCCATACGACCCATCCCACGCCCGCGCGCGGGCCGGGAATCATATTGAACGCCGCCAGCGCCGTTCTTCCGGTCGCGATGGTGTAGCGGCCCATCTCCGACTGGATCGCCGGCTTGAGAAAACAACTGAGGACAATGATCCACATCGCCAGATAGCCGACCTCGGCGCCCAGCACAGTGGTGGCGATGAGTTCACCGGAGCCGACGATTGACGCCGCCAGGATCATGCCCGGGCCAATGCGCTTCATGATCTCGAAAAACGCTCTCGGCGGGTCGGCTACATCCTCGGGGTGGTACGCGTACGGATCTTTGATGGTTTGGTCCTTCGCCGGGGAAGCCTGTGCAGACATTCCCGCTACTGTATCGCGTTTCGACACGGCTACATCATCGGGCCGATGCGCCACGGTACGAATTCCTTATGTCCCAGGCGCTCGGCGCACGTGATCTCTCCGCTGGCAACGCGCAGGATCATGTCGTAGATCTCGCGGCCGACCGATTGCACCGTGCCATCTCCGTCGGCGATTACACCGGCGTTGATGTCCATGTTGTCCTTCATACGCCGGTATGTGTTCGAGTTTGTCGCTACCTTGATCACCGGCACCGTGGGGAATCCGATCGCGCTGCCGCGGCCGGTGGTGAATACGATCACATTCGATCCACCCGCGGCCAGACCGGTGAGCGAGGCCGGATCGTAGCCTGGCGTATTCATGAAGCAGAAGCCGGGGCCGTGAATCCGCTCGGCGTAATCGAGAACCTCGTTCAGTGTCGACGTTCCGCCCTTGGCGACAGCGCCCAGCGACTTCTCCACGATATTCGTCAGGCCGCCCTCTTTGTTGCCGGGCGAAGGATTGTCGTTGAACGAACTGCCGGCGAATTGATTTACGTAGCGCTTATAGGCGGCGACGAAGCCGAGCAACCGTTCCGCCGTGGCGCGGTTTCGGGACCGCTTCACCAGCAGATGCTCCGCACCAAATATCTCGGTGGTCTCGGCCAGTACCGAGGCGGCGCCGACTTCGGCCAGGAGATCCGAGGTATAGCCGAGCGCCGGATTGGCGGTAATGCCGCTAAAGGAATCCGAACCGCCACAGTTCAGACCGACGGTGATCCGGCTGGCCGGCAACTCCACGCGTTTCTCGGCGGCGAGCATCTCGATCTGCTCGTCGATGTACTTGCACGCAGCCGCGACGCTGGCCGTGGTGCCGCCGGAATTCTGCAGCGTCATGCCCATCAAACGGTCTGTGCGCGGCGCATTGGCGCCCAGGTAATGGTCGATCTGATTCACCTCGCAGCCAAGACCCAGGATGATGGCGGCGCCAACGTTGGGGTGCGCGAGAATGCCAGCGAGGGTCCGGCGCAACTGGTCCGTGTCCGGGCCAATCGTATGGGCGCAGCCTTCGCCGTGCGGAAAGGCGACAACGCCGTCCACGCCGGGCGGCAGCGCGCTCCCTTCATAGCGGCGGGCGATCAGTTCGGCCGTGTGCGCGGCGCAGTTGGACGCGGCCACAACCGCGACGAAATTACGCGTACCGGCGCGGCCGTCCTCGCGCTTGTAACCCAGGAATTTCGGCATGTTGGCGGGCAGCGCGGGCAGCGGCACCTCCGAGGCGGGGAACTCGTAGGTAAACGTCTGCTCTTCGAACTGCAAGTTGTGGACGTGAACGTGCTGCCCGGGTTCGATCGCAGTTTTGGCGCGGCCGATGACCTGCCCGTAGCGGAAGATCTGGTCTCCGGCGGCAATCGGGCGCAGGCAGACCTTGTGGCCGGCGGGTACCGGGTTCTTCACCCGCAGCGCGACAGCACCCACAACCAGGTCCTGTCCTTCGGAGAGCGGAACGCGCGCTACGGCGACGTTATCCATCGAGTTCAAGTGAATGGCGGAGTTTTCCGCGGTGGGGGATTTTGCTATGTCAATCAGACTCATCGTAGTAGTACCGTTTCGCAGATCTGTTCCTGGATGTGGACTTTCAGCCGGTTTCCAACCGGGTGGATCCAGAGCCCGGTGCCGTCCTTCGGCACCGGAATGTCCTCGATGCGGCGGACGAAGACCGCCTTGCCGCCATCCACACCCTTTAGCAGCTTGCCGATGTGGATGTGCAAATGGCACTGCGTGCGGACCTTGGTCCCGTTGTAGGCCACGCCCCATTCGCCGCCCCACAGCTCTTTGGCCTTGGCGATCGCGGCGGTCCAGACTTGGTTGCGCTCGCGCGGCGACAGGTCGGCGAGTTCGTGCATCTTGCCGGGCACGATCCGGCGCGGCAGGGCGAGAGTCCGGTTGGCCTTCCGCGGGTTGGCGTCCTTCAAGAAAAACACCTCCAGGCCGGAGTCCTGCTTGTTGGCTTCGTTGGTCAGGCTGCACTCGCGGACTGCCAGTGATACTGGAGCGGCCGGATCGCAGCCGCAGCGGTCCACGGCGGCCAGAGACACGGCGGCCGTGGGAAGGAACAGAAAGTGGCGCCGCCGCATCCCGTTCATTCTATCGCGGCCTATAGTAGTAAAGTGCATCCGAATTGGGCGCGCCTTGGCGCGACGCTCTTGGCCCTTTTGATCCTCTATCCCGCGCTTCCGTCCGTTTGGGGTTTGTACGGTCCGGACGAACCCCGCTATGCTTCCATTGCCCGGGAAATGGCGCGGTCCGGCGACTGGCTCACGCCGGTTCTCGACGGTAAACTGTGGTTCGAAAAGCCGCCGCTGCTCTACTGGCTCGGCGCGTGCGGCTACCGGCTGGGCCTGGGACCGGAGGCCGCGCCGAGAGTGCCTATTGGGCTGTTCAGCGCCGGTTTTCTCGTCTGGTTCGGATGGTATTTGAGGCGCTGGTTGACCGGACGGCAGGCGGCGATGGCGGCCGCCGTCCTGGCAACCGCCGCCGGCTGGGTGGCGTATTCTAACGTCGCTGTCACCGACGTTCCCTTGGCTATCTGTTTCTGTGTGGCTATGCTGCTGGCGAGAAGCTGGATCGACGATGGGCGCTGGCGCGACGCCGCCCTCGCAGGATTGTTTTTCGGTCTGGCGACCCTGGCAAAGGGCCTGGTGCCGCTCGCTCTGGCCGCGCCGCTGCTTTGGTTCGCGCGCCGCCGGTTTAAGCAGTGGCCGCTCGTTGGAACGGCGACGCTCCTGGTGGCCGCGCCCTGGTATTGGACCATGTGGACGCGCCACCGCTGGGCCTTTTTCGATGAGTTCATTCTTGAGCACCACTTCAGCCGGTTCGCGAGTAACGCCCTGCAGCATGAGCAGCCGTTCTGGTTTTACATCCCCGTGCTGCTCGGTCTGCTAGTGCCGTGGACGCCCTTCGTGTCCCTGCGCGACAAGTACTTTGTGGCCTGGGCCGGCTTTGGGCTGGTGTTCTTTTCGGCAGCCACGAACAAACTTCCCGGTTACCTGATGCCTCTGTTGCCGGCAATCGCCGTGTTGGTGGCGCTGCGCATCGGCGAGGCGCGCTGGGCGCCAAAGCTGGCAGCCGGAATGGCGATTTTGCTGGCGGCGGCGAAGTTGGTTGGTTTGCCGATGCTGGACGGACGATTGACGGCGCGTACGTTGGCCGCGACAGCTCCTGCGCGGGACGCCTGCGCCAATGAGGTTCCACGCTCCCTCCGCTACGGGCTGCATTATTACATGGGGCGGCCGGTTCTGGATTGTTGGCAGGCGGCCGGTGCCAACCCAGTGCCCGCCACGAAGCGTAAACCCGGTCTGCGCTATCGTGTCCGGCAAAACGCAGGCACCCTCCGTGGACGACTGATCGTGTTTACCTCTCCCGACGGCTACCTGCCGTCGCCGAAAGTCCGGCCAGAAACACTCTGGAGCGCCTCCCGCGATGTCGTCGACTGGGCCGGAGGAGAGGCCGTCTTTGTCGACGCTTTCTTCAACGCCCATCCGGGGCCGATCACCTTCGACCCGCCCGGCGGCGAGTACTATCTCACCGCCGTTTTGGATCCGGAGGGAGACTTTGGCTATGCGGGCTTCACGCATGCCGATTGGGCCGGCACGGCGAAGATTGCGAACCTCGACACGCGCGGCGACACCGTATACGACGTCGTGCTGGACGGCCACCCGCCGGTCCCCGTGCCTCTGAAACCCGCGTTGGCCATTCGTTCCGAGCTCCTGTCCCGGTTCCATCGCGAGCCCGTGAACGTGCAGGTCGACGTCAAGCCGGGAACCCAGTCCCGCTACCTGGTTCTGCACGCGCACGGCGAATCCCGGTCGCGAAGCCGGCTGCGGGAGACTCTGCGGACCGGCGCGACTCTGCTGTTCGCCGAGTGTCACCACAAGTTTGGCCATCACGCCTTCGCTGACTCCGATGTGAACGGGCCTTGGGCGCGCGCGCTTGTCGAGGAGGTCCTGCCACGCCTGCCCGGCAGCGGCCCCGTGCATTTGATCGGTGAAGGGTTGGGCGGCTGGGGCGCGGTGTACCTGAAACAGCGGTACCCGGACATCTTCGGCGACGCCTACGCCCTGCGGCCGGACCCGCTAAACTTCGCCAATTTCCTGGGCATGGATCTGACCGGCGGCCTCCAAAAGTTGAATTCCAACGTCGAATTCGCGCTCGCTTTGAAAGAGACCGTGCTGGCCGCTTCTGGCGGGCGTTGGAACTCCTGGGAGTCGGTCTTCGGTCCGCGCACCTCCGAACACGTGGCCCGCCAACTGTTCGATCGCGGCGACGGCAGCATCGATCCTGCTGTCCGGGAAGCCTGGTTGCGCTACAACCTGGCGGCCCGGCCCTGGCCGGCTCGGACCCGCGTAGTTACCGAAGCGGAATTGGCCGCCAGCCTACAATTGAAGTGATGTCCGATCGAAAATTGACGGCGCACGTAAAAGCCGCCGGTTGAGCGAGCAAGCTGAGTCCAAAGGTTTTGGACCAAGTCTTGCAAATCTTGCCGAAACAGACCGACCCCCGTGTATTAGTGGGATTCGACACCTCTGACGACGCCGGTGTATTCCTGCTGACGCCGGAGTGCGCCCTGGTCCAGACCGTCGACTTTTTCACGCCTATCGTCGACGACCCGTATCTGTTTGGCGCTATCGCGGCGGCCAACTCGCTGTCCGATGTCTATGCGATGGGCGGCAAGCCCGTGTCGGCGCTGTCAATTCTGGCCTGGCCGCGCGAAGGCGAATTGGACGATTTGAGCCAAATCCTCCTTGGCGGTTCGGACAAAATGCGTGAGGCGGGCTGCGTCCTGCTCGGCGGGCACTCGATCGCTGACACCGAGCCGAAGTTCGGCTACGCCGTAACGGGCACGGTTTCTCCCAACCGCATCCTGGCAAACGGCGGCGCAAGGCCGGGCGACGCGCTGGTCTTCACCAAATCAATCGGGACCGGCGTAATCGCGACGGCGCTGAAACGCGGCGGGGCGGCGACGAAATACCTGGACGGAGCGATTGTCAGCATGATGACGCTGAACGACCGGGCGTGCGAGGCCATGCTCTCGACCGGCGCCACCGCCTGCACCGACGTGAGCGGGTTTGGCTTGGTGGGTCACGCGCGGGAGATCGCCGCGGCGTCGAAGGTGACACTGCGAATCGAGACGGCGGCGGTACCGTTGCTCGACGGTGCGCTCGATTACGCGGAGCAGGGAGCGATTCCCGGCGGATTGCGCAATAACATGGACTTCGCGGGCTGCGCGGCTTGGAAGGCGCCCTCTGTCGGCCCGGCAATGGAATATTTGATGTATGATCCACAAACATCCGGCGGATTGCTTATTGCAATGCCGGAGGATGACGTCGCGAAGATGCTGGCCGCGTATCCGCTGGCGCGCCGCATCGGCAGCGTGATTGAAAAAGGCGAAAGGCTGATCGAACTGCTATGAACCCGCTTGTGATCGCTTTGGACTGCGAGTCGGCGGCGGAGGCGCGCTCGATCGTTCGCGCCACGCGAGATACGGTGGATATCTACAAGGTGGGCCTGGAGCTGTACGCCGCGGCCGGGCCGAAGTTCGTGAAGGACCTGATCGATAACGGCAAACGAGTATTTCTGGACCTGAAGCTCCACGATATCGGAGAAACCGTGAAGCGGGCGACGGAACGAATCGCCGAAATGGGCGTGACGTTTCTCACCGTGCATGCTGAACCGCAGGTGATGCGGGCGGCGGTGGCAGGACGCGGCCGTTCCAAGTTGAAGATACTCGGTGTGACGATCCTGACGAGCCTGGATCAGACGGACCTGCACCAGATGGGTTACACGGAACCGATGGGCGCGCTGTTCGACCGGCGGGTGCGAAACGCCGTCCGCGCGGGCCTGGATGGCCTGATCTGTTCACCGCTCGAGGTAGAGCGCGTACGCGCAATGACAACGCCCAAAACAATTCTCATCACGCCCGGCGTCCGAAGCCCAGGCGCGGCAAAGGGTGACCAGAAGCGCGTGGCCACGCCGGCCGAGGCGATCCGCGCCGGAGCGAATTACCTGGTGATTGGCAGACAGGTGACAAAGGCGGACGATCCGGCGGCCGCTGTAAAGAGGATACTGGCGGAGATCCGGGCCGGGAGGCCGAAAAAGTAGAACACCACTGAGTGCTGGTGGTAGATTTGGTTAAGTATTGGATCAAAAGGACTTAACGTGCGGCACTTATTCACGTGGTGCTGGTTGTTAACAATCTTCTGACATTTGTACCGCGAGAACCCTTTGACAATGGCATTGCGTTTTGCAAAACTTTTGTCATTCCATAAGGTTGTCTCGGCTTCTCGGGGAAAGGGAAGCTTGAGATGGGGAAAGGTACTATGTTAAATCGAATCGCGGCCTTACCGGGCCTGTTGGTGTTGCTCCATGCCACCGCGTTCGCCCAATCGCTCACGTCGATCTCGGGCACTGTCACGGATCTCTCCGGCGCCGTCGTTCCTGGTGCGAAGATCCAACTTACAGAAAAGACCACGAACGCAGTTCGCGAAACTGTCTCGGACGAAGCCGGACGTTATCAGGCGTTGCAGATTGCACCGGGCCTCTACCATTTGGTGGCCAAGCGCGAAGGCTTCGCCGATATCAGCGTGCAGGATCTTCGCCTTCTGGTGAATACGCCCGCGACCCTGAATCTGAGCTTTGAAAAAGTCGGGTCGTTGAATCAAGTGATCGAGATTTCGGCCACTGCCGTTCAACTCAATACGGTCGACGCCACACTGGGCAATAGCTTTGGTACCAAACCCATCGTGCAGCTGCCGCTGGAAGGCCGCCGGGCCGACCGCCTGCTGTCGCTGCAGGCAGGCATCTCCTACATCGGCGATTCGGACGCGGTGAACGGGGGCGCACAAAACGCCACGGACCGGAACGGCGTTGTCAACGGCGGGCGTTCCGACCAATCGAACATTACGCTTGACGGCGTCGACATCAACAACCAGCAGACCCGCGACCCGTTCAAAGGCTCGCTCCGCGTTACGCTCGACTCGGTCCAGGAGTTCCGCGTGACTACCACCAACGCCAACGCCGACTCTTCCCGCGGCTCCGGCGCACAGGTCGTCATGCTCACCCGCTCCGGCACCAACCAGTTCCACGGAGCCGCCTACGAGTACCTTCGGAACAAAGCGGCGAACGCCAACACCTTTTTTAACAACGCAGCGGGACTGAAGACGCCAAAGTTAAACCGCAATATTTTCGGCGGCCGCCTGGGCGGAAAGATCGTCAAGGACAAGCTGTTTTTCTTCGCCAACTATGAAGGGCAGCGCGACCGGCTGGAAGAGTCCGTAACGCGCACAGTACCGAGAGACTCCCTCCGTAATGGGCAGGTTTCCTACTTGAACGCCGAGAGTCCCGGTCGGGTCGTAACGCTAACGCAGCAGCAGCTTTTGGGCCTTCTGCCCGACGCCCGCCAAATCAACCAGGCCGCTTTGGGTGTTTTGCAGAGCTATCCGCAGCCGAACGACTTCTCGCTTGGCGATGGCTTTAACACCGCCGGTTTCCGTTTCAACAGCCCGCTGGCCCGCAACTACGACACCTACGTCGCCAAAATCGACTACGTACACAGCACCAATCACCGGTTCTTTGTGCGCGGGCAGTTGCAGAACGACGTCGAGAACGGCGCTCCCCAGTTTCCAGGCCGGGCACCGAACTTCAAGGACATCGACAAGAGCCGCGGTCTAGCGATCGGTTGGGACGCGACCTTACGCTCCAACCTGCTTTCTTCCACACGCTACGGCTACACGCGGCAGATCGTCGTCACAGAAGGCATTGGCACCTACGCCTACACCACGTTCCGCGGGCTCTCCGATCCGGTGGGCGGCACGCTTCCGTTCATCCGGAAGTCGCCGACGCAGCACCTCTCGCAGGACTTCACCTGGCTAAAAGGGAACCACACCTTCCAGTTTGGCGGCAGCTACCGTGAGTATCTGAACGATCGCGTGTCGTTCGCCAACTCGTTTTTTGGGATGAACATCAATTCTTCCTGGATGACCGGCAGCGGCAGCATCCTTAGCGCACCGTTGGCCGCCGCGGCGTTGCCTGCGGCGCAGCGCATTGCCGCCGGTTCGCGCACTGCGTTTAACGATGGCGTGGCGTCGGTTCTTGGCTTGGTCACACAGGTCAACTCCCGCTATAACTACCTGCCGCACGCCGACGGAAGCGTCCGTGCCCAAGCCATTGGCGAAGGCGTGCCGCGCAAGTTTAAGGGGGAAGAGAGTGAGATCTATTTCCAGGACACCTGGCGCCTGACCCGCAATCTGACGCTCACCGGCGGAGTTCGCTACATGTACTGGCCGGCCGTCTATGAGGCGAATGGCGTGCAGACCAGCCCCAACATCCCGCTCAGCGAATTCTTCGACCGTCGCGTCGCCGCCGCCGAGGCGGGCCGCAGCGGCTTGGAGGCGGTTGGTTTTATCTCGTTCAATCTTGCCAGCCGCGGAGGCCGGCCTCTCTACGATAACCTGCACAACTGGTCGCCGCGTATGTCGCTGGCGTATTCGCCCGATGGCGCAAACGGATTGAGCCGGCTCCTCTTCGGCGGCAAGGGGAAGAGTGTCGTGCGCGTTGGATGGGGCATGTACTATGACGTGTTCGGCGCAGGACTGGTTCGCGCCAGCGACGCTTCGGCGCTCGGCCTTTCCACCAATCTGCCCAACTCCTCCGGCCGGCTGACGCTGGCGGAGACACCCCGGTTCACCGGAATCTTCAACGTACCGCAGCAATTGGTGACACCCGCTCCGGCCGCGAGTTTCCCGGTCGAACAGCCGCGAAACGCGTTCCAGATCACAAACGGCCTGGATGACCGGCTGAAAGCCCCTTACATAATGCGGTGGAACGTCTCCGCCACGCGAGAAGTGAAGGAAGGCTTAACGATCACGGGCGCATACGTCGCCAGCGAAGGACGCCGGACGCTGACCTCGGAAGACATGGCTACGCCGCTGAACATTCGCGACCCGCAAAGCGGAACGACGTACTTTGAAGCGGCGCAGCAGTTGACCCGCCTCGTGGCGTCCAACACGCCCACGGCGCAGGTGCCCCGCATTGCGTACTGGGAAAACCTGTTCCCCGGCGCGGCGGGCGGCGGCCTGTCCGCGACGCAGCAGGTCTTCAACACATTCC
Organism: Acidobacteriota bacterium; assembly: GCA_016871155.1. GTDB lineage: Bacteria > Acidobacteriota > Terriglobia > Bryobacterales > Bryobacteraceae. The sequence continues at coordinate 28,335 of VFZO01000043.1, forward strand.
GCGACAACTATCCGGACGCAACGGCCGCGCTCGAATCGATGGACCGCTTCCAGGATCCGTCGGTCAGCCGCTTGGGCCGGTTCGCCTACTATCACCCGCAGTATTCCTACCTACGCGCCCTGCGCTCGGTGGGTTTCTCGAGCTACCACTCCATGCAGTGGACCGTCCGGAAGCAATGGCGCTCCGGCGACCAGATGGACTTCAACTGGACCTGGTCGCACTCGTTCGACCTGGGCTCGGTGACCGAGAACAACGCTTCGACGACAGACGGCCTCCGCGGCGTCTCCATCAACCCCTACAACAGGAAGCAAATGCGCGCCGAGTCGGACTTCGATCAGCGGCATGCTCTCAACTTGAATGGCATTTACGGCCTACCGTTTGGCAAGGGGCGGGCGATCGCCAACTCCGCTTCCGGTCTCGTGCAGCAGTTGGTCGGCGGCTGGCAATTCGGCGGTATCTACCGCTGGTCCACTGGCCTGCCGATCAGCGTCGGCCACAACCGCACCTGGCCGACCAACTACAACATCACTGGTTGGGCCACCACGAACGGAACTTTCGCCGACGGCACCAACAAGAACGGTGCGTCACCGGTCGGTACTGCCAATTCAGGGCCTAACGTGTTCCAGAACCCCGTTGCCGCCCGGTCCGCTTTCGGCTTCACACTGCCCGGCGAGATCGGTAATCGAAACAACGTGCGCGGCGATGGCTTGTTCAACATCGACATGAGCTTGAACAAGAAGTTCGACCTGCCCTGGGAAGGCCACGGGATTCAGTTCCGCTGGGAGGTCTTCAACGTGACGAACTCCGTGCGCTTCGACGTTCGCGGCGCAAACATCAATCTTGGCCAGCCTGGCGCGTTCGGACGGTATTCCACTACCCTGGTTCCGTCCCGCGTCATGCAGTTCGGCTTACGCTACGACTTCTAAAGTTCGAAGCGAACCAGAGAGGCGGTCCTTCGGGGCCGCCTTTTTTTTGCAATTTCACAGGTCGCGAGCCGATAAGGGTCGTGGATGAAACTCTTGCCGCTACTGGCCGCGATCTGTGCCGCACTGTCCTATCTCGCCCCCGTTCTCCCGGCGCCCGTCGACGCGCCGGTGCAGGTGGCAACGGGCGAATGGCGCGTCGTCCATGCGTTGATGCTCGGTTGCCGCTGCTCGGCGAAGCGCGCGGCGTATATCCGGCACAACAATGCCGGCGCCGGCGAACAGATCGTTTGGATGGATCCGGGCGCGCCGGTCAAGCCCTTCGGCCTGGCCGGCGGGCCTTGGCTGCTCGTCTACGCGCCGGATGGCCGGCTCGCCTATTCGGGCGGCTACGGAGGCGCGGTGGATTCGCACCGTGCAATTCTCGCCGCGCTGAAGCGCGGAGACGCACCTCACGTGCAAAACGCCTTCAGCTGCCGCACACTGCGAGCCTAATCGGGCCGCCCGGCCGGGTGCCGCTAACCAGTCTGTCGCGGCGCCAGAATAATTCCGGCACCGGAGTGACGCGCCGAAGGTATGCTAAAAGAATGCTGACCGCTCTCCGCCCTCAGGCCAGCGGAGTTCGCGCCCGCTACGCGGCTTCTGCCTTCCTTGCGCTCACCGCTGTATTGTCTCCGCCGCCTGCGCCCGCGCAGAACTCTTACGGACGCTTCACCGGCCGCGTCACCGATCAGCAAGGCGCCATCATCGCCGGCGCGAAGGTGAAAGTCACCCAATCCGAGACCAACTCCAACGCCGAAACCATCACCAACCGGGAGGGCGTCTACGACCTGCTGAATCAGTTGCCCGGCTCCTACGTACTCACCGTCGAATCTGATGGCTTCAAGAAGCACGCACGTTCTGGACTGGTGCTCCGCGTCGGCGACATCGTCGAGCTGAACGTCCAACTCGAACTCGGCGCGCTCAGCGACAGCGTCTCGGTAACGGCCGAAGCCCCGATCCTCGAAACCGGGACCGCGAGCCTGGGGCAGGTGGTGGATAACCGGATGATCAGCGAGATGCCGCTCTCCGGCCGCGGCGTCAACTACCTGATGCAGCTTTCCCCTGGTGCGGTCTCCACCAACGCGCCGATGCACGGTTGGCTGCCGCAGGCGAGAGGTTCGGTATCCGACGTGGCCGTGGCGGGGACGCGCACCCGCTCGAGCGAGTTCACACTGGACGGCATTCCGAATATGAGTGGCGACGGCGTGATCGCCTTTCAGCCCCCGCCCGAGATGATTCAGGAGTTCCGCGTGCAGACGGCGGCTTATGACGCGTCACTCGGCCGGTTTGCGGGCGCCAGCGTAAACATGGTGCTGAAGTCCGGTGCAAACGTCTACCACGGCACGCTGTGGGGCTCGCACCTCAGCCGTCCGCTGATGACACATCCGTACTTCATCAACAGCAATCTGCATAACACGGCGACAAACCGTCCAGGCGAGACGTTCGAGGCGAAGCGCTCACGGCTTTGGCCGGCCTCCCGCACGAACCGGTATCGCGTGCAGTTCGGCGGACCGATCCGTATTCCGAAGTTGTACGACGGCCGCAACCGGACCTTTATCAGTTACGGCAACGAGTTGATGGAGCGCAACTTCAACAACCAAACCAACACCACGGTGCCCACGGAGGAGCAGCGTCGCGGTGACTTCTCGCGCCTGCTGGCGCTGGGTGCCAGCTATCAGATCTTTGATCCGGCCACCGTGACGGCCGCGGCCGGCGGACGCTTTCAGCGCATGCCGCTGCCCGGCAACATCGTCCCAGCCAGCCGCATCAGTCCAATCGCCCAAAGGCTGCTGCCTTTCTATCCGCTGCCAAACACGCCCGGTACCGCCGATTTCCGCAACAACTTTGTCACTGCCACACCGGCGACAATCGACTATAGGTCCCACATGTTGCGGGCTGACCAGGTGATCAACGACCGTCATCGTTTCTATGTGTCGTTCAGCACCATGCGCACAGACGGGGACCAGGGGCGCAATCTCAACAACGACGCCAACGGCAGCATCACCGTGAATCGCTACAACTCGCTGGCTCTCGACTATGTCTGGACCGTGAGCCCGTCCACCGTAGCGAATCTCCGTTACGGCGTCACCCGTCAAGCCAATTTGGGTGGACCGCCTACCGCAGGGCTGGATCTCACGACGCTGGGTCTTCCGGCCTCCTTTGCGAATCGCCTGGATCGCGCCCTCACCGCGCTGCCGGAGATCGATAT
>VFZO01000044.1 GCA_016871155.1 Acidobacteriota bacterium
AGGTATTGATAATACACACTCAAAAGAGCGCATGGCGCGCGATTTCGGGTGCTTGGAAGAGACTACTATTTTTCCCGGCCGATGGCTACAGGCTGATCGGCGGAATCGGAAGTTGGAATCACGACTTGGCTGCGCGCCGCCCGCTTTTGACGGCAGAACTTCTCCCGGACCCAGCGGAAACTCCAAAAATTATGGCGGCAGTACTCGCAGCGGATTGGGTCCGCCCCCAGGGCAAGCATCCAACGCGTCAGCGTCGGGGGGTTATAGTAGTCCCGGCTCCAGCGAGACAGGTCCATCCGGTGACAGCACGGGCACTTGGCGTAAAAAACATACCGCATCTTCGAGATGCGGGAGCGGAACAGGTGCTGGCACGATTCGCAGCGAAACCTGTACACGCCGAAAAGGTGGAGTGCGCGGCCGAGTGCAGAGGGCCGCCTAGACAGGCGCACCTCGTCCGATCCGCAGTTCGGACATTCCATTGACATGGGCTCTTCTTGATCTTACACCTGAGTGACTAGTATTGAGCCCCGAAATTCTATGAAAATCGTCCTAGTACGGCTTATGAGCAAGTATTTTGCTCTCCACATACTTACTAAGGTAGGCTCGGAAGGCTCCCGCTAGGGCAGGCACTACCCCCAAACGCGGGGAGAGGGTCAGGCCTTCGATCTCTCGTACTGGGAGAAGGTCCCTCGTTGTCGACGTAATGAAGACCTCGCCGGCGCGTTCCAGGTCTCCAGGAGCCAGGTGGCGTTCAGTGATCGAGACGCCTGGCGCCTGTATCTCTTCGAGGAGAACCTGGCGGGTGATCCCAGCCAGGCAACCGGAGTCGAGGGGTGGCGTCACAACCTCGTTTCCGAACGAAGCGAACAGGTTTGCCGACGTACACTCGCTCACCCGGCCGTGCTCGTCGAGAAGTACCACTTCATCGAATCCCCGGCCCTGTGCCTCCTCGAGCCAAGTGAGGTTCTGCGCCCACGACGTGATTTTCGCGCCTCGAAACTCGCTCGCGCCGTAACGGGCATCGGCCTTCAGCGCGAGGCGTACGGATTCGCCCCAGTTCCGGATTCCGGTTGTGAACGCGATGATGTCAAACTTTCGGGTCTGCCCCGGCGCCTCAAACATGCCTCCGTGATTGCGGACGATCGCCACCCGCAGCGTCGCATCGGTGACCCCGTTGGCTGCGACTAGACGAAGCAGACTTTCGTGCAATTCCGCCTCCGCGTCCGGCATCGGAACATGCATTTTGACGGCGTCGCGCATCATCCGCGCCCAATGGCGGTCCCACTCAAACAGCACACCCTGGGAGACTCGCAGAGTGCTGAAAACGCCCCACCCGTTCAGGAACCCGGTCTGCCCGGGAGACAGACACAATTCGGTGGTTTCCCGGATCGACTGGTTGTGGAGCAGGAATCGGTGCATACACTAATTCTAGATGGAGATCCAAGTAATCGGCGGCGGCATAATCGGCCTGAGTATCGCCTGGCGCCTGGCACGGCGAGGGCTTGCGGTGGCCGTGCATGACAAAGGGCCGATGGCCTCCGAAGCGAGTTGGGCCGGGGCCGGCATGCTCTCGCCCAACGGGGAGTTCCGGACGCCCTCGGTGTGGGCGGACCGGGCGCTGCGAAGCCTGGAGGCCTACCCGGCTTTCGTGGCGGAGCTGGAGGCCGAATCCGGGGTTTCGATCGACTTTCGCATTTGCGGCACGCGCGAAGAGGACCGCTGGTATCCGGAGGAGGCGCAGGTGGACCCCCGCGGCGTCTGCGCGGCTCTGCAGGCAGCCTGCCAGGCGCGGGGCGTCTCGCTGCGCCCGCACTCGCCGGTGGCGGCGCCGGCGGCGCCTGCCGTAGTGGCCTCCGGCGCCTGGGCGCCGGGCGGCTGCGCGATCCGGGGCACGCTGTTGGGCTACTACTTGGAACCGGGCGTGCTGCCCCACATCGTTCGCCGCGGCCATCACTACGCCCTGCAGCGCAACAGTGGATTTGTTATCTTCGGTTCCGACGAGGAGCCAAACGTGTGGACCTACGCCCCACGCCCGGAGGGAGTGAGCGCTCTGCGCCGCGCCGCGGCGGCTTTGCTGCCCGGCCTGCTCGACCGTCCGCCGGACGAGGTTTGGACCGGCCTGCGCCCCTCCTCCCCGGCCGGAGATCCGGTTGTTGGCGCCGGCGGCGCGCCCGGGTTATGGAACGCGTATGGGCACTATCGCAACGGCATTCTGCTCGCTCCGGTGACGGCTAGCCTGATCGAGGACGCGGTCACGTCCAGCTTGGGAACGGGTTGACGCGGCCTTTGGTGCAGCCGGCCACCAGATCGGCCACGCGCTTGCGCCGGCGGAGCAGGCCTTCTAAGAGGCGCTCAAGCTCCGGACGGTCGTCCTCCAGCCACTGCCCCGGTGTTTCGCGCAGGATCCGGTCAAACAGCGACTCTGGCGCGCTTTCGATGCGAGCCAGCCAGGGTGCGAAATCGTCGACGCCGCGGACCTTGGCGTAGACCAAGGGCCGGAAGAAGAGACCGAACAACGGGGAGTCGTGAAAGGCCCAGTTTGGACCGTCGAAGATATAGCCGTGGTCCATCATCTGGGCCAGGAATCCGACCTGCAGCGGGTTCGCTTCCGTCTCCGGCCGCCACTCGGCCACGCGGGCGCGAAAAAAGATGGCCTGACGCGAGTCGGCGTTTGCGGCCCATTTATCGAAGGCCAGGACGCCAAGAAAGTGGTCCATGTTGACGACCTTGCGGATCAGCGCGTCGGGGAGGATGTCGTAGACCGCCTGCGTGAGAGGATTGCCAGGGAAGCGAGAGCCGAAGTGCCAGCCCGGCGTGACCGGGCGCCTTGAGGAACCGAGTTGAAAATAGACCTCCGGCGAGGCCGCCAGGAACTCGGGGCCGACCTCTACGATGCGGGTTGCCGGTTGCGCGATCTCCAGGTACTCGAGCAGAAGCGAGGCCACCCATTCATTGACGAGGATGCGCCGGTGCTGCGGATTGCCCGTAAATTTAACTACATAGTGGTGACCGTCATCGGCTTCCAGAAGGTGAGCCTGTGCGCCTCCACGCATACGGCGAAGGTGGCGGCGGGCGAGAACCGGCATCTTGTTCTAGTCTAGAGATATGGCAGATGAAAAAGCACCTGAGTCGAAATCGGCTGAGAAAAACAACCGGGACGAGGTGGCACTCGAACTAATGAAATTCGTGGCCGTGACCACCGGGTACGGCAAAGGCACGCCCGCCGCCGGTTTTGGCGGAAAGACAGGAACCCGCAGTCCCGAGGAGTACGCCGACGCTCTGCTGGAGTTGTTCCAGCGATGCCGGGAGGCCGTTGCGCAACCGGTGAAGGGCGCGGCCGAGTAGGAGGCGAGCTATCGCCGCTTCGCCTTTTTGGCCTTCTTAACGGGCGCCTTTTTTTCCGGGCGCTTTTTGACGGCGGGTTTCTTGGCCGCGACTTTCTTTTTCGGGGCGGCTGCCGGTTTCTTCTTCGGAGCCGGCTTCCGCTTCGCTGGCGCAGACTTCTTCTTCACCGGCATGGCCTTTTTCTTTGCAGGCAAGGGCTTCTTCTTTGCCGGTTTCTCCTTTTTCGCCGGCACGAGCTTCTTCTTTTTCGGTTTCTCCTTCTTCACCGGCACCGGCTGCTTTGTTTTCGGCGCCGGCTTCGCCTCCCTCGGGGCCGTCTTCTCCCTGGCCTTCACCGGTGGCGGCGCTACTGCCTCCTCAGCGGCGGGCGGCAGAGCGGGCGGTGGGCTGATAACTTCGGCATCGTATTCGCGGAGCTCCGATTCGAGTTCCACGAATTCGCTGTCCAGCATGAAGTCCAGATCTTCGTCGTCGAGAAGCATAGAGATCAGGCGCGGGGTTTCCTGGCGACCGGCTTGCGCGCGGCGACGTTGGCGGTCTTTCGGGCGGGCTTTTTCGAGGCCACAGCCACGGGACGCCGCTTCGCCGCTTTGGCCTTCACGACCGGCGGCGCAGCCGGAAACACAACCAGCGCACCCGCGTCGAGCGTTTCCGGTGCGTGGGGATTGGCAGCGGCGACCGCTGCCGGCGTGGCTTTGTAGCGCACGGCCAACGCCTCCAGCGTGTCGCCGGCTTCGGCGCGATAGACCCGCCACATCAACCGCCGTTCGGCGGGCACTTTTGCGAGGCCGGCGGAAAGCAGGGCCCCGGCGCCGCGCGGAATATGCATCCGGTATCCGGCGGGCGCGACATCGCGCAACAAGGCCGGGTTTAGATCCTTGATTTCCGCCAGAGGCCGGCCGAGGATATCGGCCACCAGTTGGAGGCTCGTTATCACCGTTATGTCCACGGTATCGTAAAGCAGCGCTTCCTCGGGCTCAACATCGGCGATCCCGTAGCTCACCGGGTTCTTGGACATGATAGTCATGGCCAGGATGATTGGGACGTAGTTCGAGGTCTCCAGTGGCAGCGTCCCGCGGCTGCGCAACTCCCACACATCGGCATAGCCGGTCTTCTCCACGGCGCGCTCCACGTTACCTGGCCCGCAGTTGTAGGCGGCGATCGCCAGGTACCAGTCGCCGAAGTTGTGATAGAGATCGCGCAGATGGCGTGCGGCGGCGCGGGTGGCCAGTTCCGGGTCAAACCGTTCGTCGACCCAGGCGTCCTGCTTCAATCCGTACTCGGCGCCCCTGCTGCGGATGAACTGCCACATCCCGCCGGCGGCTGCCACGCTGACCGCACGCGGCAGGAAGCCGCTTTCGGCCTGCGCCAGGAAGATGAACTCCTGGGGGATTCCTTCTTCGTCGAGGATGCGCGAGATCATGCCCCTGTACTTGCCCGAACGGCGCAGGCCCGCAATGAGCGTCCTCTTACCGCGCTCGCCGTTGAAATAATTAATAAAACTCAATACTGCATCGCTCGCCTGCAGCGGAAGCTGGCTGACGGTCGCCCCGACCTGCTCGCGGACCTTCATTTTCAGTTTCGGATCGACCGGGAACGTGGCGGTAAGAATCTCATCGATTGGCGCTTTGTCAAACGGCTTTCCGGTGGCCAGCGAATCGACCTCGATCCTGTGGATCTTCTGCACCAGCGCGTCGAAGCGCCGGTCAAACGCCAGACCATTGGCCTGACCTGACTGCTCCAGAACAACATCGATCGCGGCATCGAACTGGCGGCGGGCGCCGTCCGCGTCACCGGCCAGATACAGCTTGTAGCCAGCCTCATAGAGCGCTTCGGCCTGGTTTAGCCGCTCATCTTTGAGGTTCGGCTTCGGGGGAAACGCCTCCCTGGCCAATTCAGGAACTGAGTGGAGCGCCGGGGTGACTGCGACGGCGGGCACGGAGCCGATGGCATTGTCTGCATCGGCGGCGGCAGCGGCTAGAACGATGTGCCCGGGTGCGACTTGCGCCGAGACGCTGGCCGCTCCGAGGGCAAAAGCTAGGAACCAGTGCATTCCTTCTCCAGGTACGCGATGAATTTGGGGTTAAATTGCAACCCTTTGACCTTACTATAAGCGGCACTCATGATTCAACCAGGGAGCGGCAGTGCGGGCTGCCCCTCCCTGGTCTAATCGGCGGAGTTCGGACTATTCTTCATCCTCGACGGCGTGCACTCCGGCCGCCTTGGCGGCGGCGACGATCTTGTCGGCTTGCAGCGCCGGGACGTAGTCGTAGTGGTCGAACTCCATAGTGAACGACCCGCGGCCCTGGGTAATGGCCGTCAGATCGTTTTGATACGTCAACATGTCCGCCATTGGCACCATGGCCTGGATGACCTGGGTGGCGCCCTTGGTTTCCCCGCCGCTGATGCGTCCACGGCGGCCGTTGACATCGCTCATTAAATCCCCGGCGAATTCGACGGGACCCTGAATCTCAACCCGCATGACGGGTTCGAGCAGAACCGGTTTGGCGATGAGCATGGCCGCTTTGAACGCCTTGCGGGCGGCGAGTTTGAAGGCTAGTTCCGAGCTGTCGACGTCGTGGTAAGAACCGTCGAAGACGACAACCTTGAAATCGACCATCGGGTAACCCGCCAGGAAGCCATTGGCCGCCGTTTCGACAATCCCCTTTTCGACGGCTGGGATGTAGTTCCGGGGGATCGATCCGCCGAATACCTCGTTGGCGAACTGGAACCCGGCGCCCCGTTCGAGCGGCTCCATGCGAATCCAGCAGTCTCCGAACTGGCCGTGACCGCCGGTCTGCTTCTTGTGCCGGCCTTGAACTTCGGCGCGGCCGCGGATCGTCTCGCGGTACGGAATCTTGGGCGCGTGCAAAGTCACGTCGAGGTGATACCGCTTCTTCAGCTTGCTGACCACCGTTTCGATATGCGCTTGCCCGGTACCGTGGAGCAGGAATTCCTTGGTCTGCGTATCGCGGCCGAAGCGCAGGCAGAGATCCTCCTCCATGATGCGATGGATGGTCGCGCCGAGCTTATCCTCGTCGTTGCGGCTCTTCGCTGTGATGGCGTAGGCGATGGACGGCTCGGGCAGTTGCACGGGCGGGAACTGGACCGGGTGCGCCTTGTCATGCAGCGTATGGCCGGTCAGTGTATCTTTCAGCTTCGCCACGACGCCGATATCGCCGGCGCGGAGTTCGTTCACGGCGTTGAGCGACTTTCCGAGCGGCGCCGACAGATGCGCGAAGCGCTCGTCGGTTCCGGTGGTGCCGTTAATCAGGTGGGCGTCGTTTTTCAACACGCCGCTGACGACCCGGAAAAGCGACAGCCGGCCGGCGAACGGATCAGCGATGGTCTTGAAGACGAACACCGACAGCGGATCGCCGTTATTCATCTTTCGGACGACTTCCTGGCCGTTATTGGAGCCGTACGCATTGTCGCGCTCGACGGGCGTGGGCAGCAGTTCGGACCACTGGTCCAGAATCAGACCGGTGCCGATGTTGTGAAGGGCCGAACAGGCAAAGACCGGGAAAAGCCGCAGATCGCGAATCGCCTGGCGGAGCCCGGCGACAAGATCGTCGACCGGCAGCGAGCCCTCCGAGAAGAACTTCTCCAGCAGAGCGTCGTTGCCTTCGGCGACCATCTCCACCAGAGCCTCATGAGCGGCCTGCGCAGGGCCGGCGAGATCGGCGGGAATATCGCCTTCCTTACCTTTGCCATCGCCATCGGAGGTGAAGGTCCAAGCGCGCATGCGGACGAGGTCGACGACTCCCTTGAACTCCCGTTCCGAGCCGATAGGGAGGTGGACCGGGATTGCGCCGCGGCCGAAAACGCCCTGGATGCTCTCAAGCGCGCGCTCGAAGCTGGATCTTTCGCGGTCGAGTTTATTGACAACGAAGACGCGAGGAATGTTCAGCTCGCCGCAGACCCAGGCTGTTTTTTCCGTGCCCACTTCGACGCCGGCGATGCCGTCGACGAGAATTGCGCCGGTATCGGCGCCGACCAGCGCGCCTTTGGTTTCGTACAGGAACGCGTTGAATCCCGGCGTGTCGATGAGATTCACCTTGTTCTTTTTCCATTCGACCGGCGCGATGGCCGCCGAGATGGTCATTTTTCTTGCGACCTCTTCTTCGTCGAAGTCCGTGGGCGTGTTGCCCTCGTCGACGCGAGTGAGCCGGGTGGTGGCGCCCGCCGTGTACAACATGGCGGAGGTCAGGGATGTCTTACCGCTATGAAGATGGCCGACCAAGGCCACATTGCGGAGGTCGATACCGTCATAGACCTTCATAGTTGCTAGTCTCCTTTCTCGATACGCAGTAGGCTCCTTGGGGGGAGCGACGGGATATTAACAGAAAAGATGCTGGAAAGGAATCGGGGGGACACGGGGGGTGACACGGGGGACACGGGGGGACACGGGGGGACTAGGGCTTTAGAAGCGGGGCCCCTTGCGGTTTGCCGTGGGAATCCATACAATTTTTCAAAAGGCTGATGTCCGCCCACGCACCCATCCCCGCCCGCGCGCAGAGCGTTCTGAGCGCGATCGTCGAGGCCTACATAGAGACCGGCGAGCCGGTTGCGTCGCGTACGATCGCCAAGGCGGGCGGCGGGCAGTTCAGTCCGGCGACGATTCGAAACGTGATGGCCGATCTGTTCGACGACGGGTTTCTGCATCAGCCGCATACGTCGGCGGGCCGCATTCCAACGCTGAAGGCGTTTCGCACCTATGCCGAAAATCTTTCGACAAGGCGGATGGCCGCGCCGGAGTTGCACCGCATGCGTGCCGAACTGCGCCGGAGCGAATCGGTGGAGGAACGGCTGGAAACCACGAGTCACCTGTTGACGGAGATCACAAAGAACGTCGGCATCGCGGCGGCGTTCCCCTCCGATGCGCAGACGCTCGCGAAGGTGGAGTTTGTCGCGCTGGCGGAAGGCCGGGTGTTGATGATTGTCGAGACGCGCGACCGCAACGTTCGTAACCGCGTAGTGGCGATGGACGCGCCGGTTCCGCAAGACGAGTTGAACGTTATCCGGAACTTCGTAAACGAGAACTACTCGGGCTGGACGATGGGGCGAATCCGAACCGACTTGCAGGCGCGGCTGGCCGAGGAGCGCGCGCGCTACGACATCTTGATGCGCCGGTTGCAGACCTTCTATCAGAAAGGCCTGCTGGAGATGGGGCTTGCGCCGGAAGTGCACCTGGAAGGCACGTCGAATCTGGTGGGGATCGATCCGCAGATGGACCGCGAGAAGTTGCGCGAGATTTTCCGGACGCTGGAACAGAAACAGCGGCTGCTGGAGTTGCTGGAGCGATTTCTGGATCAGGCGAGCGGCAACGTAGCGATTCAAGTGGGATTGGGCGAGATCCATCCGAGTCTGCGGGACCTGTCATTGATCGGGCTGACGGTGGAGCTGCCGACCGGACTGGCGACGCGGGTGGCAGTGCTGGGCCCGCTGCGAATGAATTATGGACAAGCGATGTCCACGGTTTTTCATGTCGGTGAAGCGATTCAGGCCGTATCGGCTTAGGCTTGCGATAAAATAACGGCGTGAGCACTACGATGGATTTGCCCGAAGACGCGGTATCGCTCTCCGGCGAAGCGGAAATGGCCGTTTCCGATCCCGAAGGCCCTCTGGCGATCGAAGCCGTTGCGGCCGAACGCGATGCGTTGGCGCGCGAGAAAACCGAGCTGCAAGATATGCTGCTGCGTGGAAAAGCCGATTATGACAACATGCGGCGGCGCTACGAGAAGGAGCGGCTTGAGCAATCGGAGTACGGCGCGATGGACGCCGTGAAGGCCTATTTGCCGGTACTCGACGACTTCGAACGGGCATTGGCCGCGGAGTGCGCGGACAAGGAGTACGCGCGCGGCATGGAGCTGATTTACCAGCGGACCGTCGATGTCTTGAAGAAGCTGGGCCTGGAGCCAATGTCGACCGAAGGCGTCACGTTCGACCCGCACGTGCATCACGCGATTGAGATGGTCTCCGGCACCGACGCCGAGGATCAGGCGGTTCTTGGCGAGTTTCAACGCGGCTACCACTTCAAGAGCCGGCTGCTGAGGCCGGCGCTGGTGAAAGTGGCTGTCCGGTGAGCAAACGGGATTACTATGAGGTCCTCGGGGTCGGGAAAACCGCCGACGAGAGCGCGTTGAAGGCGGCGTACCGCAAGCTGGCGTTGCAGTATCATCCGGATCGCAATCCGGGGGACGCTGCGGCCGAAGAGAAGTTCAAGGAGGCCGCCGAGGCCTACGCCGTATTGAGCGACGCGCAGAAGCGCGGGGCCTACGACCGGTTTGGCCATCAAGGCGTTCAGAGCGCCGGGGGCGCGCAGAACTTCGACCCCGAGGCGTTCGGGGATTTCGGCGACATTCTTGGCGATCTGTTTGGTTTCGGTGACATGTTCGGCCGGCGCGGCGGCGGAGGCGGCGGGCGCAATCGCGCGCGGAGGGGCGAGGACGTTCGCTACGATCTGGAGATTTCGCTGGAAGACACGATTCGCGGAATGAGCGCGGAGATCCAGATTCCGCGTATGGACCGGTGCCACTTTTGCAACGGTACGGGCGGCGAGGGCAAGGACGGGCTGACGCAGTGCGTGACCTGCAAGGGCCGCGGTGAAGTGCTGTTGCAACAGGGGTTCCTATCGATTCGCCAGACGTGCCGGACGTGCGGTGGACGCGGGCAACTGGTGCGAAAGGCCTGCACGAAATGCCACGGCGAGGGCGTGCTTCGATCCGAGAAGAAGCTGCGCGTGAACGTCCCGGCCGGTGTGGCCGACGGCACAAGGCTGCGGCTGAACGGAGAGGGCATGGCGGGCGCCAATGGCGGCCCGGCCGGAGACCTGTTCGTCGTGTTGAACGTTACCGAACATCCGGTGTTCGACCGCAAGGAGAGCGACCTGCATTGCACGATTCGCGTGAACGTGGCGCAGGCGGCACTTGGCACGGATGTGGATATTCTGAGCTTCGATGGTTTGGAGAACGTGCGCATTCCGGAAGGAACGCAACACGGAGACCAGGTGCGGGTGCGGGGCAAGGGCGTGCCGTTCTTGAACTCGAGCGGCCGCGGCGACTTGATCGTCAACGTGGACGTTCGGACGCCGATGAAACTGACGCGAGAGCAGAAGAAGCTTTTCGAACAGTTGCGCGAGACGCTGCCCACCGAGAGCGAACCGCAAGAGCGCGGAATTCTGGATAAAGTAAAAGACTTCTTCGTGTAGTAAACTAGTCGAAGAGGCCGTTTTTTCGCGTTGCGGTGAGGTGCGAGAGTGGTTGAATCGGGCGGTCTCGAAAACCGTTGAACCTTTACGGGTTCCGTGGGTTCGAATCCCACCCTCACCGCCATTATCGATTCACACCTGTTCAAATGAACGGTGCTGTCCGTCGTCAGACAAAGACCGGCCCCTGAATTCTCTCTTGCCTGCGACGGTGTATTTGGGGCCCTGCTTCGAGACGTCGCGCGACTGAAGCTGCAGATGCCGAACCTGGAACCGCTGACGGCGCCTAAGCGGAAGGCCATGTCCACTTTAGCTGCCTAAGTCCGATCGGTGCGACTTTCGGGTTGACATTCTACCCAAGACCGGCCATACTCGGGTAGAATGTCAACCCGAGTACCGCTCCTGCAAGGCACGCTCGACCTCCTGATTCTGAAGATTCTGATTTTCGGCGAGCAACACGGCCAGGGGATTGCGAGAGCCATCCAGGCGGAGAGCGGTGAGGTACTTCTGGTGGATCACGGCTCGCTGTATCCGGCATTGCAACGGTTGGAGGATCGCGGCTGGGTGCAGGCGAAGTGGGGCGTGAGCGAAAACAACCGCAAGGCGCGGTTTTACACGCTGACGGCTGCGGGACGGCAGCAGCTTCACCACGAGGCGTCGGAGTGGGAAAAGATGACGGCGGCTATTGGCCGTGTGTTGGCGGCGCAGGCGAAGGAGAACTAATCATGCGGTCGAGCGAGGACTTCGACGACGAGATTCGCGCGCACATCGAGTTGGAGACGGATCGCCTGATCGCCGATGGAATACCAGCGGCCGAAGCCGCGGCGCGGGCGAAGCAAGCGTTCGGGAACGTGACGTCTGTCCGCGAGCAATTCCACGAATCACAGCGATGGATTTGGCTTTCGCAACTCCGGCGCGATATCCTCTTTGCACTTCGGTCCATGCGGAAGCAACCAATCTCGGCGATAGCGGTGGTTGGCACTTTTGCCCTGGGCATTGGCGCGACCAGCGCAATTGTTTCGGTTATCGACACGGTGTTGCTGCGGCCGGCTCCCTATCCGAATGGCGAGCGCCTGATTGCGGTCGCTGAAACGCGATCCGTTGGCGCACCCGGCACCACCGTGGCCTCCATCAAACTGGAGGAGTGGAACCGCGCCTCGAAGACCATTCAAGGCGCGGCCGGCTACTACACGGAGCCGCAATCCGACACAACGGGTGCACTGCCGGAGAAGGTGACTTGGGCCTTGGTGACACCAGGCTTCTTCCGTGTGCTCGGAGTGCGTCCGGAGTGGGGCCGTGATTTCACCAGTGACGAGGAGCAGCCCAAGGGCCCCAGCGCAGTAATTATTTCGCATGCTCTTTGGGTACGTCATTTTGGTGCGGCAATCGCGCCGGCGGGCAAGACCATTCGCCTGGGCCGCGCGGCGTACTCCGTGGTGGGCGTGCTCTCGCCTACGTATATCCCGCCCGAGGCAGGCGTCGATGTTTGGTGCCCCGTGCAGTTCGACGGGGCGTTGCGCGCGAATCGTGAGGCGCGGTTCTTTTCCAGCTTCGCCCGGCTGAAGCCAGGTGTAAGCCGGCAGGGAGCGGAGATCGAATTGCGTGGCGTGTTCCAGCAGAATGCCGATACGCGTTTCGATAAGGGCTGGACCGTGACGACGGGTCCGCTGTTGGAGGCGAAGGTTGCGGGCGTGCGGCGGACGCTCTGGGTACTAGGCGGGGCCGTGGGACTGCTGTTGCTGATTGCGTGTGCAAATGTGGCCAGCCTGCTGATCGCGCGAGGACGCAGCCGGCAGCACGAGATCGCCATGCGGGTGTCGCTCGGCGCATCGCGTGCTCAAGTGGTGCGGCAACTGCTGACCGAATCCGCTACGCTCGCGGTGGCGGGTGCTTTGGCCGGACTCGTGTTGGCATGGGCCGGAATTCGCTATTTCCAGGGAGTGGCAGTTTCTTTGCCGCGCGTGGAAGAGATCCGGCTCGATCTTCGCATCCTGTGCTTCACGGCTGGGCTAGCGATCTTGACAGGGATTCTGAGCGGACTGTTTCCGGCATTGCCGCTGGCTCGACGGGGTGAGCGATTGCTGGCCGAGGGCGGCCGTGGGCAGATTGACGGTGGTAGTGCGCGGACGCAAAGCTTGATCGCAACGGCACAGATGGCTTTGACGTTGGTTCTGCTGGTAGGCGCCGGGTTGATGATCCGGACGTTAAACAACATTCGGCGGGCCGATGCCGGGTTCACGGCTACGGGCGTTTGGAGCCTGCGCGTGAGCGCGAGCTGGGGAGAGACCAACGATATGCCGCGTGTGGCGCGCCGGTTACAAACGACGCTGGACGCTTTAGAGTCTGTGCCGGGCGTGGACGCTGCGGCGTTGAGTACGCTTCTGCCCGGTGCTCAGACGATCGCGCCGTCCCGGTACCGGTTGACTGGGCGGAGCGAGGCCGTTACAGCCATCAGCTATGCCGTGAGCCGCCGCTACTTCGATACTCTTCGGATCCCGGTTTTGGAAGGGAGCACTTGCGCCGAAGGCAAGTCGACGGCGTTGGTGAATAGTAGCTTTGCGCGCCGATACCTCGCACCCGGCGCGAGTGCCGTTGGCCAGACGCTTGCCGGAGAGTTTGGACAAAACCCCGAGATTAGCGGCGTCGTGGCGGATATACGGGATCAGAACGTGGCGCGAGATCCTGAGCCGGTGGTTTACACGTGCGGCGTTCCCGGATACTTTCCCGATCCTCATTACTTGGTGCGGTCCGAGACTGTGACTCCGCTGATGCTTCGTGCCCGGTTACGAGAGCTAATGCCGGTGCGTTCGGTGTTCAACGTGCAGCGGCTCGGCGATCACATTGAGGGCACCTCGCAAGAGCGGCGCGTACAGACGCTCCTGCTGATCGCCTTTGCCGGAACAGCGTTGCTGTTGGCGGCTATTGGGGTGTTTGGCCTGGTGAGCCAGTTCGTATCTGCCCGGTACCGTGAGTTTGGCCTCCGCGTGGCGTTGGGTGCCACGCGGAGGGATATTCTCTGGCGGACCATTCGCCAGGCCGCTTGGGTGCTCGGTGGTGGCGCGGTTGCTGGACTGGTGTTGTCGATGGGTCTGACTCGCCTGCTGGCGGCGTCTTTGTATGGTGTCGGTGTGACGGACGGGCTTGCCTTTGGGGCGAGCTTGCTGCTCTTGTCGGGCGTTACATTGTTGGCCGCCGTTCTTCCCGCGCGACGGGCGGCGGCTGTTGATCCGATGGTGGCGTTGCGCAGCGATTAGGAACAAGGGATTGTAAAGGCCTGCGTCGAGCCCATGGGAAGGTAGTTCGCGGCGCACTCGCCCTCGCCGTTGAGTACTCGCGCTCTCCGGACGCCACCTTCACGCTCGCAAAGCAGGCACCAACATCGCCGCCGTTTTCGAGAAATCCCGCTGATAACCGCTACGCCAGTCGCTTCGTCGAAAGGGTTCCGCACACAGCGCCGGTGGAAGCCACTGGCTTCAAACGCGTCGAGCAACATGGCGAACGTGCCTGTGCGCTATGCCTGGCGGGACAGAATGGGAAACAACGGCACCTACAGCCCAATTCGGCGTGGGCAATTTGGACAATGCCGGATGGCAAATAGAGCAAAGAAGAATCAACAGCTTACAGGCATTTAAGTCGACCGGAAGCGACGAATCCTCCCGGCAAAGCCAGTGTGTTTTCGACATTCTCCACAAAGACGTTGCATTCCGTCGTCAGGCGAGGACCGGCCCGAACTCTTTTTGTGCTTGCGAGGCCGGCACTCGGAAGACCTGGAGTTGGAGCCCAGCCTTCTGTGTAATAGTATTGCGTTGGAGCATCGAGAGTGACCGAAGATCCCCGGAACAGATGTGCCGCCGAGATCGACGTGGCCCGCGAGTTTCCGGAGCTGCACACTTCATTTGCAAGGCATCCGCTTAGCCGTCCAGGGTCAGATGAGGCGTGGAAACGGACGCTCCGGGTCGCGAGGAACTCTGCACCGATTCTCGCGGACCTTCGCGAACGAGGGCTCAATCTTGTAAGGCTAGACGAGTACACGCCTCCAGGAACAGACCGGGAGCCCTTGTATCGGGCGGTGATCGATTTGTTGCCTAGGCTCCAGGATCCGCTGACTCTATATGAATGTCTCAGCCGGCTGACTGAGCCTGGAGCACGGTCCCTCGTGAAGAAACAGCGCGAGCTGTTATTGAACTTGGCAAGACAATGGAACCAAAACCAAGAACCTTCCGGGATTGATCACGAGCCCATGCTGTCCGCTCTTTCGAGATGTCTTATGAAAGCCGTGCTTGAACGGGACGTTCCGGAAGTCGTCGAGTGGGCAAGGGATCGCCGGCTTCCCTGGGGCGCGCGAGCGAACTACGTTTTCGATCTGCATCGTTTCGCTAAGAAGCCGGGTCGAGCCCGAGATACGCTTATCGAACTTCTTGCGGACGGTGACGTTGGGAATTCAGCAGTTTGGGCACTTGCGGGAGCATTGAAGGACGAAGTCTTGCCCCTCCTACTCGACCTACGGGTTTCGAGCCCGCATGCGCCAGTCAGAGCTGCCGCCAAGACCGCGGTAAGAAAACTGGAGGCCCGGTCCAGTAAGACAACCTTGCCCCAAGGGGACCCTGCGATGCTCCCACTCGGGTATGGTTCGACAAGCATCGAAATTGACGCCGGCCGCTTTCCCGAACTGCTCTCGTCGCTCGAGCGAGCGATGGAGTGCAAGCTTCAGCCAGGTATTGGCCAGCAACTCGCGCTGTCCGCCGCTCAGGTAAGGCGCAGGCACCGGAGATTCCACACGGTGCAAAGCGTCTTCGAGAATGGAGCTACCCGTGAAATTGGATTCGGGCTACGTGGCGAGGACGAGGACGTAATCGTTGTGGAAGTGTACTCCGACCAGGAATTCCTCCGGGCTGTCCGAATGGGACTCGAGCAGATGCTTGACAATGACACCGCGTAGCGGCTAGCGACGTTCGCCTGAGCGCGATGACGGGAATCCTCGCCGCTTCCGCACTGCCATGTACGCTGGCGCTGGGAGGTCTCTGCACGATACCGGTCCTGACGTCTTTGTCTGCCTCGGCGGTTGCTGCCGCGAACAGAGCACTCACCAACTTCATCCGCCCTCGTTTCCGGGAGGCTGGCCGGTTATGAAATCGAACCGCCTTGGCCGGATACAACCCGCTCTCTTTCCTGAAGTGCCTGGACGAGCACAGTAGTTCATATGAAACAAAAAAGCCCCGGGGCGTGGGGACGTCCCGGGGCAGCAGATGTAGGAGCCTCGCTTCTCCTTGCCGCGTTTTGAAGTTATGCCCGGCCTTTTTCGACCTGCAGGTTGTTGGTGACCGAGAAGACCCCGAATACACCGTTCGCCATCAGGTTTGCGATGTTTCGGTCCATCTCGTTGGCGACCACGCCTTCCAAGGTCACATTGCCGTTCTTCACGACGATGCGGATGGATGGGTTGGCGCCGAGCGCGTAGCGGTTCAGCGCGGTGACGCCGTATACCGCTCGGGCTACTGCCAGCCGGACCCGGTCGTCATACGGAGAGAGGGGCAGAACCTCAATTTCGTTGACCACCTTGGTGACGCCTTCCAGGCGCTTCACGCGGTTGGCTGCATCCGACTTCAGCGTTGGACGGATCACCTGACCGTACAGGTAGATCGTCTCGCCGTCGATGCGGTACGAGAGATTATCGAAGATCGATAGGAAGGGCATGGTCAGCAGCTCGGTACGAACTTTCTTGACGATGCGTTCTTCTGGGATGTTATTCGCGGCGAAGGATGGCAGCAGGGTCGCTCCGGCAACCACCAGCTTCAGGATTGTGTTGTTCAGTGTGCGTTTCATTTTCGCCTCCTGCCCATAAGACGCGGAAACGCACGCTGCGGATTTCAAGGAAGATCGTCATTTACAAAACTTTGACAATCTCCTCACGAACGCCTCTATTCGCAGGCCGCAGGCACGGCCGCTGGCTCGGCAACAGGCACGGCCGCGGTCAGCTTGTTGAGAGCGCGCGGGACTGAGTCCACTGGCGGGGGTGGCAGCATCGCGTCGCCGGTCGACGCTCCTAGTTCGTGGAAGCGCCGTGCCGAAGGCATTACGCCGTTCTCGAAAGTACCCACCGTTTTGTTGAACGCTGCGGTTGTGCGGGCCAAGCCGCGCTGCACGTCAGTAAAATTTTCGGCCAGCGCGCGGATGCGGTCATAGAGAGTCCTACCCAGGTCGCGCAGTTCGCGGGCGTTTTCGGAGACCTTCTCCTGCTTCCAGCCCCAGGCGACCGCTTTCAGCAGCGCCACCAGCGTCGCCGGTGTCGAAAGAATCACGCGGCGCTCCACGCCGTACTCCAGCAGCGTCGAGTCCTGTTCCAATGCCGCCCCAAAGTAGGCTTCGCTCGGAAGAAAGGCGATGACGAACTCAGGGCTATGCGCGAACTGATCCCAGTACGACTTACCGCTCAATTCCGTAATGTGCGCGCGGACGCGCTCGGCGTGCGCCTTCAGCTTCTCGCCGCGAGTCTCGTCGGTGGCCGACTCGCAGGCCTCGGTGTACATGGCGAGAGAGGACTTGGCGTCGACGACGATGTGACGGCCCCCCGGCAACTGCACGATCATGTCCGGGTGGCCGGAGTCTGGCTCGGCGAAGACACAGTACTGGTCCATGCCGGAAGCCTCCACCACGCGGCGCAGTTGCAACTCGCCCCAGTTTCCTCGGGCCGAAGGCAGTCGCAGAGACTGCTTGAGCTGAGCGGTCTCCTCGTGCAGGCTGGTCTGCGCCCGCAGCAGCGATTCCACCTGTTGCGCCAGAGCGCCCAGGGAGGTTGTCCGCTCCGCCTCCAACTCGGCGATGCGTGCGCTCACCCGGTCTAGCGAATCCTTCACACCATCCAGCGCTGGCGCCGATGTCTCGCCAGCCGCCTCCAGCGGCCGGATCTTCGAGAGCGCCTCGCCTGCCATGGAGAGGAACGATTCCTGGCTGGCTTTTACGGTTTCCGCCGTCGAGTTCTGGATCGTCTCGGCGAGCTTGTCCTGTGTAAGCTGCATGGCCACGATTTTTTCGGCTGCGGCCTTTCTGGACTCCTCCAAGCGCGCCGTCAAGTCCGCCACTCCGCCATGCAATCGGTTAAGTTCCAGTGCCTGCTCCTCCGCCTTCTTACTTTGGGCGGCGAGCTCCGCTTCGTATTTCGGCAGCAGGCCCAGCTTCGCTTCGGCCATCGTCCGGCGGTCGGTTTCGGCCTTGAGTTCACTCTCCAGCCGGGCGACGGCCGTCGCGGCCAGCTCGGCTTTCTGTTTCGCCTCGTTGTAGAGGTTCTCCTTGGCGGCCAGGCGTTCGTTAGCCGTTGCGATTTCGGCTGCCGACTCGGAGCGTCCTTTTTCGTAGGAAACCTGCGTTCGCAGGCGCATGGCTATATAGCCCGCCGCACAGCCAACCCAAAACGACGCGAAAAGAATGAGAGCTAATCCAAATTGTTCCATAAATTTGCCGGTTGTAGCGATTGTACGGACAGATGTGGCGTCTGAGCATTAGCAATTACCGTCGAACCGTATGGGAATGCCACTGACTTCGTACTAAGGGGAACCTTAGATCGTGGCATCCTGTTATGCATGAATCGCGCGTTGTTCTGCCTCCTTTCCCTCGCAGTCCTGCCGGCGCAATCCACGTATAAGCGCGCTCCGGAAAACATCCGCCGTATCCTGTCCTCACCGGCGACACCCGCTGTGTCGATCAGTCCGGCGAAATCGCACATGCTGCTTTTAGAGCCGGACCGGTATCCACCGATCGCCGAGCTCGCCCAGCCGATGTTGCGGCTCGCCGGGTCTCGAATCAACCCGCGCAACAATGGTCCGCGGGTCATCCTGGCCTACCGCGCGGCGCGGCTAGTGAATCTAACAACCCTGGCGCAGACTCCCCTGGCGGTTCCGGCTGGCGCCAAGCTCGGTAGGGCAAATTGGAGCCCGAATGGCGCCTCGATCGCATTCCTTACTTACTTTGAAGACCGGATTGGCGTTCTTCTAGTGGACGCGGCATCGGGCCGTACCCAGCCTGTGGCAGGCGCTCAAATCAACGCGGCATTTGGCGATGCCATCGACTGGCTGGCCGATAGCCGCCATCTGTTACTGCAACTGGTTCCCGCTAGCCGCGGCCCGGAGCCGAAAGCTTCAGCCGTCCCTGGTGGGCCCGATATTCAGGAGACCGCTGGCAAGGCGTCGCCGGCGCCGACCTATCAGGACCTGCTGAAGTCCGAGCACGACGAGAAGCTGTTCGATTACTACGCGACCTCGCAGGCGGCGCTGGTGGACACGGCGACGGGTAAGGTTCAAACGCTTTCGAAGCCTGCGATCTTCGAATCTCTTTCGGTTTCCCCGGATGGCAAGTATGTGCTGGCCCAGGTGGTTCGCCGGCCGTATTCGTGGGTGCTGCCCGCCGCGCGCTTTCCGCTCGAGATTCAGATCTGGACGCGCGAAGGGAAGCTGTTGAAAACCCTAGCCTCGCTTCCATTGGCGGACCGAATTCCGCTGGAAGGTGTGCGCACAGGGCCAAGGAGCTTGGCGTGGATTCCCGCCCGGCCCGCGACGCTGAGTTGGTGGGAAGCGCTGGACGGCGGCAATCCGCGCGAGAAAGCGCCATACCGGGACCGGCTGGCCGCTTCGGCCGCTCCGTTCGATTCCACTCAGGAGATTACGAAGCTGGAAGAGCGGCGGTCGTCGGCCAGCTTCCTTTCCGATGGGCGGCTCTGGGTTTCGGACTACGACCGCCGGACCCGCCGGACGCGCCAGTACATCCTCGGCCAGAACGGCGAGCTGGTGGAGCTGCTGTCGCGCAACCGGGACGACAAGTACCGGGATCCGGGCACGCCGCAGGGGACCGTCTCCGGCGACGACCGGCGCGTGATCGACGTCGCAGGCGACCAGATCCTGCTGGCGGGCGATGGCGCGTCGCCCTCGGGCGACCATCCGTTTCTCGACCGCTTTCACCTGGGGACGAAGCAGAAATCGCGGCTTTTTCAGTCCGAGAACGGATACTATGAGACCGTAGTGGGCGCCCTGAATCCCGAGGGCACGCGCCTGATCACGCGGCGCGAATCAACCACAGAGCCGCCGAATTACTACCTGTTCGATAAAGGCAAGCGAACCGCGATCACCCGGTTCACCGATCCGGCGCCCGAGCTTCGCCAAGTCACCAAAAGGCTGGTCAGCTACAAACGCGCCGATGGCGTCTCGTTGAAGTTCACTCTCTACTTGCCGCCCAACTACAAGGAGGGCACCCGCCTGCCCACCGTGGTTTGGGCCTACCCCAAAGACTATGCGGATGCCGATACAGCGGGGCAGGTAAGCGGTTCGCAAGACCGGTTTGTCATGCCATCCGGCGCTTCCCACTTTTTCTACCTGCTGGCCGGGTATGCAATTCTCGACGACGCTTCGCTGCCGGTTGTGGGAGATTCGGAGAGCTTTAACGACACCTATCTGGACCAGCTCGTGGCGGGTGCCCGAGCGGCGATCGAAAAGGCGGTGGAACTGGGAGTCACCGACCCTCGCCGCGTAGGCGTTGGCGGCCACAGCTATGGCGGATTCATGACGGCGAACCTGCTGGCCCATTCCGATCTTTTCGCCGCCGGGGTGGCCCGCAGCGGCGCCTATAACCGCACCCTGACGCCTTTCGGCTTTCAGTCCGAGCGGCGGACGCTGTGGGAGAAGCCGGACACCTACCTGCGCATGTCTCCGTTCCTGAGCGCGCACAAGATCAACGAGCCGATTCTGCTGATCCACGGCCAGGCGGACAACAACACGGGCACCTTCCCCATTCAATCGGAGCGGATGTACACCGCGGTTCGGGGCAACGGCGGCACGGTGCGGCTGGTGATGCTGCCGCACGAGTCGCATGGGTACGCAGCCCGCGAATCGGTCGAACACACGCTGGCCGAGATGATCGAGTGGTTCGACAAGCACGTCAAGAATCGTGACCGGTAGGATTCGCTGGCAGTCCGCGCGTTCGATCCTCTCACCGGTCTCGGGGTTTCTGCGCGAGGCGGGCTTTACGCATTCGCTGACGCCCTCGCGGAACTGCACTTTTGGGTGCACCTACTGTTACGTGCCCACAATGCGCGTCCACGGCGGACTGAAACGTGAGGATTGGGAGCACTGGGGCCAGTTCACAACCTTCAAGGAGAACGCGGCGGCGCTGCTGGCGAAGGAGTTGCGCCCGGACATGGCGATTTACTGCTCGCCGTTGACCGATCCGTATCAGCCCGCTGAGGCGGAGGTGCGAATGATGCCCGTGCTGCTCGAAGCAGTGCATGCCAGGCCGCCGCGGCGATTCGTGATTCAGACCCGCGGCACGCTTGTGCTGCGCGATATCGAGTTGCTTCGGCACCCGTCGATCCGCGTCAGCTTCTCGATAACCACGGACGACGACACAATTCGCCGCCGGTTTGAGCCTCATTGCGCACCTGTGGCCGAACGGGTGGCCGCGCTTTCGGCGCTGAGCGCCGCCGGCATAGCGGCCTTCGCCACGCTGGCGCCTCTGTTGCCCTGCGATCCCGAGGCGCTCACCAGCCTTGCGGTCCGTGCGACGCCGAACGCGCTGGTCGGTGACCCGCTGCACGTTCGCGCCGTCAAGCCGGGCGGCGCCACCACGCGGCCAGGCGCGTTCCGAATCCTCGATCATCACCGGCAGTCCGAGTATGCTGATCCCGCCTGGCAGGCCGGGCTGATTGAGCGCTTGCGGGCCGCCGCCGCGCGCCATGGCCGCCGCTTCGGCGTTGGACCGGAGGCGTTCGGTTGGTTGGCGGAGTAATCGGCTACGCTGTAAGGGCATGAATCTACTCTCCTCCTCGCTCGCCCGCACCGAGGTTCACACGTTGCTGAAGCGGCTGGGGCTTCGAGACTCCCAGTCCGGCGTATTTCACGAAGAGTGGGCGCGGCCGGCCGGCGAGGAGATCGAGGTCATCAGTCCCGCCGACGGCCAGTTGCTCGGCGCGGTTACGCTGGGCGCCGAGGAGGATTACGACGACGCGGCCTACGTGGCCCAAAAAGTGTTTCCCAAGTGGCGCGATACGCCGGCGCCAAAGCGCGGCCAGATCATCCGGGAGATCGGCGACGGGCTGCGTTTGGCCAAGGACGACCTTGGGACCCTCGTGTCGTTAGAGGCCGGAAAGATTCTGGCCGAAGGCAAGGGCGAGGTGCAGGAGATGATCGACATCGCCGACTTCGTTGTTGGGCTTTCGCGCCAGCTCTACGGTCTGACCATGCACAGCGAACGGCCTGGCCACCGGATGTACGAGCAGTGGCACCCGCTGGGGCCGATCGGCTGTATCACCGCGTTCAACTTCCCCGTAGCGGTCTGGAGCTGGAATGCGCTGGTGGCGGCGGTCTGCGGGGATTGCGTGATCTGGAAGCCTTCCGAGAAGACGCCTCTGACCTCGATTGCGGTGCAGCATATCGTCAATCGCGTGATGGAGCGCCACGGCCTGCTGGGTGTTTTCACCCTCGCCAACGGCCGCGGCTCCACGGTAGGCGAGCGAATGATCTCGGACCGGCGGTTGCCGCTGATCTCGGCCACCGGCTCGACGCACATGGGCCGGCGCGTGGCGGAGGTGGTGGGCGAACGGCTGGGCCGGACTTTGCTCGAGCTAGGCGGCAACAACGCGATGATCATCACCGAGGACGCCGATCCCAAGCTGGCGATCCGGGCGCTGCTGTTCGGCGCCGCGGGCACGGCCGGACAGCGCTGCACGACCATCCGGCGGGTGCTGCTGCACAAGGACATCAAGGCCGAGTTTGTGGAGTACATCCAGCGCGCCTGGACTCAACTGCGGATTGGCCATCCTTTGGACCCTCAGACACTTTGCGGGCCGTTGATCGACAGCGGGGCGATTGAGCAGATGCAGCAAGGATTGGCCGACGCGCGGGCGCAGGGCGGCGAAGTCATCTTCGGCGGCGAGGCCGTGGAACTGGACTATGAAGGCAAGCCGCTGTTGGGTGGTTGCTACCGCCGGCCCGCCCTGGTGCTGGCCAACTCGTCGATTCCCATCACCAAGGTCGAAGTGTTCGCGCCGATTTTGTACATTCTGGAGTACGAGGATCTGGACGACGCGATTCGCCAGCAGAACGGGGTTCCGCAGGGACTTTCGAGTGCGATTTTCACCGCCAGTCTGCGTTCGGCCGAGACGTTTTTGAGTCACCGGGGCAGCGATTGCGGTATCGCCAACGTGAACATCGGGACGAGCGGCGCCGAGATTGGCGGTGCGTTCGGAGGCGAAAAAGACACCGGCGGGGGCAGGGAATCGGGCTCAGATTCGTGGAAGGCCTATATGAGAAGGCAAACAGTGACGATAAATTGGTCGGGCGACCTGCCTCTGGCGCAAGGTATCCAGTTTGACCTATGATCTAGGGGTCGTATCGGTAACGAATGCATAAATACGTGATTTGCGGGCCCCAGGGCTCGGGCAAGGGAACGCAGAGCGAGCTGCTATGCCGCGACAATGATTTTGTCCACATCTCGATCGGTGAGATGTTTCGTTGGAACGTCCGCCAGCACACCAAGCTGGCGGCGCGGATCCGGCGAATTACCGATGCGGGCATGCTGGTGCCGGACGAGATCGTGGAGAAAGTGGTGCGAGACCGGTTGGACCAGCATGATTGGAACTACGGGTTTGTACTTGACGGCTTTCCCCGCACCAGGTCGCAAGCCGAGTATCTTTTTGAGAACTGGAACCTGGACCACGTCATCTATCTGCACCTGACCGACGAGGTGGTATTCGAGCGTGTGATGCACCGGGCCCGCATGGGCCAAGGCAGCGGTTTCACAAAGCGGGCGGACGACAATCCGGATGCGCTCAAGATCCGCCTCCGCGAGTACCATGAGAAGACTCAACCGCTACTCGACCTGTACGAAAAAATGGGGATGCTGATTACGATCGACGCCAATCGCAGCATCTCCACCATCTACGACGACATTCGTGCCCGCTTGAGTTTGCCCGAGCCGAAACTGGCTAGTTCGCCCTAACCGCGAGAGAGTACTCGCGGAGGATTTGGCCATTCTGGCGGATACGCACCCAATAAATGCCGGCGTCCAGTCCGCGTGCCAATTCGAGGGTGGATTCCGTGGCGCCGAGTTCGATTCGGGCCGTGGCCTGCGTGGCGCCTTCCGAACTCACGACGCTCGCTTCGGCGGGTCCGGCGGGCAACCCATCGGTCTGCAAGGTCAGCCGGACCGGCATCGAAGGAACGA
Source organism: Acidobacteriota bacterium (assembly GCA_016871155.1). Classification (GTDB taxonomy): domain Bacteria; phylum Acidobacteriota; class Terriglobia; order Bryobacterales; family Bryobacteraceae. The sequence goes on from VFZO01000044.1 coordinate 23,756, forward strand.
CTTTTCCCGCTTCGCCTCCGCGATAAGCCGCTAGCGTCGTAGACTGCCACGCCAGCGGTTCGCTCCCCTTCCATGGCTGCCAGGCGACGATAGCGAGGGCCGCGGCCGCCAGCGCCCCCAAGACCGGAACCGGGATGAGTATCCAGTCCGGGCGGAACCACGCTCTCCAGGCCGGTTCACGATGGAGTTCCGGCTCCAGCGTTTTCAACGCGCTCCGGACGCTGACAAGAAAGCCATCTGCCTCCGACAGGCGGCGCTGACAGCGTTCACACACCAGCAAATGCTCCTCGAAATCGGCCAGGTGGGGTTCCGCCAACCGGCCCATTGTGTACTTCTCGATCTGCTCTTCGGTTGGATGATTGGCCGTTCGCATCTCGCGCATGAGTTCCTCGATCGTAGCTCGTTCAAATTCTGAATTCATGTGGGCAATCCTTCGCCTCTTCTAAAATAGTGTCAGGCACCCGTACTTTTTCTCATTTTATTGTGAGCATTTGTGTTCATCGAAGCGAGTTTCTGACGGCCTAGTTCTCCTAACCTGGCCTTGGCTCTAGACTTAGCGAGCCGGAACTGCGTGTCGGATAGCCCCAGGTCCCGGCAAATTTGCTCCGGCGGCTGCTCGTAAAGATAGAAACGAGTAAGAATTTCCCGGTCCCGGGCAGAGATCTGCCGGAGGATCTGCTCCATGAACTTGATCTGCTGACCGAGCAGCGTGTCCCGCTCCGGATCGATCCGTTCGTCGGGAACGAACGAACCTTCGTCGATACCGGTATGTTCTTTGCGCTCTTCGACCATCTTGTCTATATGTGCGGCCACCATACGCCGGACTACCGTGCGCACAAAACCCATCAGTCGCTCCGGCTCGCGAAGTTCGCCGCGCTGGATGGCGTGGATGACGATCAGGAACGCGTCGTGAATCGTGTCGTCCAGGTCCTGCGGACCCAGTTGGCGGGCCAGGAAGAATCGCACGCCCTTCCCAAATGTGTCGTAGAGCTGCTCCATCGCGTCCGAACTGCCGGACTGGATGCTGGCGACCAGCGCCGCCATGCGCGCGTGGTTCGCTTCTCTTTCGGCCGCCGGAGGCGCGCCGTCGATAAAGTCTTCTGGAGTTGTCAACATTGTGGGGAGGTTACCTTCTAGCCAACAGGAAATGAGCGGCCCAGTAGTCTGGCTTCGCGCGAGCGCCGCCCTCGCGTAAGCAGGCGAGTTGCGCCGATCGCAAAGCCAGGCCCGCGTCGCGGCGGGCTCCCGGATTGCGGGCCATCTCACCGTGTAATTTGCCGTAGAAAAATGAGCTGTCCTCGCGAATCGGCCAAAGCGTGGAGATCACCTGGCGCGAACCGGCCGACAGCCACGCGCGGGTCAGGCCGATCCATCCGGCGCCACGCGCCGCCTCCGAGCCCGCCGAGTGGCATGCGCTCATGATGACCAGGCTTGCCTGGCAGCGGATCGAACCGATGTCCTCGGCGGTGAGCAGACCTGGCGAGCCATCCGCCCGCAGAGACAGCGCCAGGCGGGGTCTGGCCCCTTCACCGGCCGGTGCCGCCGTGTGCGTGCCGATATGGACGATTTCCGGATTCCCGTTCCGCAGCAAAGCCAGCATAGTTTCGGCGTTACAATCCGCCCCGCTGCGGACTTCCGCTTCAAACCCGGCGCCGCGCCAAGCCCTCGCGGCGGTGTCGGCTTCGACGCGCGTGGCGGGCAGGCGCGGCAATTGATAGGCCCAATGCGCGCTTGGGGCCAGGCTCCCGGCACGGCTGATCCGCCGTTCGTCGGCGAAGTTGAAAATGGGATCGGCAAAGCCGAGGAAGCGCGCGGAGGCGCGAGGCTTGTCCGCGGCACCCCAGGTGTTCGGGATCAGGCGCGTGCGAACCCGCTCCACAAGATACTGTTCCGGAGTGATACGCAACGCGGCGTAGGGAATGAGCGATAGCGTCTCGTCGGCGACGATGTCCCAGGAGGGAAATTGCAACGCAAATTCGCGCAAGGGTCCCAACAGCGCGTCGAACAATTGACGGCCCGCCGCGTCCGCCGCTGGCTCTCCGGCGGCAACGGCCTGCCGAAATGTTGCCGCTAACTGGAGCAACTCCCGTCTGGGTGCGATGGCTGCGGTGCGGAGGCCACCGGCCGACCAGAGCCAAACCAGCGATCCCTCTTCGTGCGACCAGAATGACAGCACAGCCTCGCCCGGGCCGGGCTCCAGCCACTCGACGTCTGCCGCCGGCCTCTGGCCCGGGGCAGATGATTCGTTCTCGAGGATTGCGGCCCGCACGCTGGCCAACTGAACTCTGGCGCCGGTGTTGCCGCCAAGCCAAGCCTCTTCCAACCTTCGTGCGGTCTCCAGCAGCGGCTCGGAAGAAGCGGTGCGCCGAGGGTCCCGAAGGCTCCAGGCGCGGTGGTTTTGCAGCGCCGCGAACATCTCGGCGCCCAGCGCCCGGCTCTCTCGTTTTCGCCAGCGGCGCGCTGCCACACGAAGGTAGCCGTCGAAGGTGTGATTCAAACTGAGCTCGGCGGCGAGCCGGATTCGATCGGACTCCGGCACCTGCTCTCGCCACCGCCGCGCGCTCTCGAGCGCCGCGCGGAATGCAGTGAGAGCCTCTTCTTCGTGGCCCTCGGCCTCGAATAGAAGCGCGTCCTCAGTGAGGCGGGCCCATTCTATGGATGGCCCGGACTGACCGGCCGCCGCCCGATTGTGCCAGAAGCGAGCTTCGGCGATGCGTCCCCTCTCCCGGAATACGGCCGCCAGGAGGTTTTCGGTTTGCGGAATGCGGCGGTCTTTTCCAAGGACTCGAGCACGCCAGGCGCGGATCAGAAACTCTTCGGCGGATTCCAGATCGCCGGCGCGCCGGTGTTCGTGGCCCCACATTTCAAGAACCGCGGCTTGATAGGGCCAGTCGCCCGCGGCGAGTTCTAGTGCCTCGCTGAACATAGTTCTGGCCGAATCGATGCCCCGAATCCGGGCCACCGCCCGGCCGAACAGGATCAGGAATTCGATGCGTTGGCGGTATCCCTGATTGGCCGGCCGCAACGCGCTGCCGCGCATCGCGGCGACATAGGCCGCTTCCGTATCGCCCACCATTCCATAGAGGCTGACCAAATTCCCTTCGACAGACTGGACCGTTGAAATATCGCCCGCCGACTCGGCGGTTTTGCGCGCGCGCAACAGAGCGCGCAGAGCTTCCTGATGTTCGCCCATGGCCAGGATTGCGCCGCCGCGGTCGGCCAGGAACCGCCCAGCGGACGTCAGATCAGCCGCTTGAATGGCTTGCTCAGCGCCACGGCTAAAGATTTCTGCGGCCTGCTTGTAGGCGCCCTTCGCGAAGGCCTGCCGGCCTGCGGTTCGAACAACTAGAATCTCCGCGCTGTTCCAAGTCGCGTCACTCGAGGCAATTGTCGGGTTCGTCCTGCCGCAAGCGGCAAATAAGAGACAAATTCCACCGAGCGTCTTGCCCAAAACCGATCCTCCATCGAGACATATTTGACAGTGGCGGACGCGGTGGCTGGCGTTCCTAGGAGATCTCTGGAACCAGAGAGTACTCCTAGGAATCATACCAGTTTTGTGCGTGAGTGCAACCCTGATGTGGTGTGTTCGTTTGTCTTGCGACTGTATACGCAAGTAGTTGCTTTTATACGGCTTTACAGTGCGGAAATGATGATGATGACAATCGGATCCATCGTTTCCCACTCTTGGCCCTGTCAATTGTTTCGGGCCTGACTCGATGGTACCCATAGGCCTTTCCAGTTTTTTAACGCTGGTTTTGTATAATAATGAAAACAAAAGAAAAATAAATTCGAATTTCCTGTGAATGCGTTTTTCGATCGTGATCTTTTTCGGCGTGCCCTTGCAAGTTATAGATAAGAGGCGATTTATTTCGATCGGGTCCGTGGGGACGTAACCGGACTGCGTGATTCCCCTCGAAAACGGCGTGTTTTCAATTCATTACGAGTTTTTTCGGTAAACTCGCAGGGCCTTGACGCGGCTCGTGTTGGGACTACACTGTAATTTGGAGGAATTGCCATGAAGATCTTGGCGTTGGTTGCCGCCCTGGCGACGGCCGGGTTCGGCCAAGGATGGCCCTCGGTCCGCTGGGAGCCTTTCGTCACCGGCCTGCAGTCGCCGGTCGATATTCAACATTCGGGCGACGGCAGCGGCCGCCTTTACATCGTGGAGCAGCGAGGCCGGATTCGCTTGATCAAAGACGGGGCCCTGGCCGCGGCGCCGGTTCTCGACATTGTGGAGCGCGTTCAATTTCGCGGGGAGATGGGGCTGCTAGGGCTTGCCTTTCCACCCAGGTTCGACGAAAAGCGCTATTTCTACGTGAATTATGTCGACCGTCAGAGGCGCACCATCGTCTCCCGCTTTCGCATGCTTGCGGGGACCGTGGAAGAGGCCGATCCGGCCAGCGAGCAGATTCTGCTGACGATCCCTCAGCCATACGAAAATCATAACGGTGGACAGATCGTCTTCGGGCCCCGCGACGGGTATCTCTATATAGGAATGGGCGACGGCGGTTCGGCCAACGATCCTCAGAAATTCAGCCAGAATCCGAACTCGCTGCTCGGCAAGATGCTCCGAATCGACACCGAGAGCGGTAGCACTCCGTATGCGATTCCCACCAACAATCCGCTGCAGCTCCCGGGCCGGCCCCCGGAGATTTGGGCGGTTGGCGTGCGCAATCCCTGGCGGTTCTCGTTCGATCGCGAAACCGGCGACATGTATATCGGCGATGTCGGCCAGGGGGCCAAGGAGGAGATTTCCTTTCAGCCGGCCGCGAGCCGGGGCGGCGAAAATTACGGGTGGAGCCTGATGGAGGGCAACAACTGTTTCGACGACCGGAACTGCGCGACTCGCACCGATCTGGTCCGGCCTATTTTCGACTATCCCCGGTCGGAGGGCCAATCCGTGACGGGCGGTTACGTATATCGCGGATCGCGGTTCCCGTTCCTGCGCGGCATCTACATTTTCGGTGACTACCAGAACGGCAATCTTTTCGGTTTGCGGCGTAATGGAGCGAACTGGGAAAACGCGAAGTTCACGGCCACCGGAGCGCTGATCAGTTGCTTCGGTGAAGACCAATCCGGCGAGTTCTATATGGCGAACTACCGGAACGGTTCGATCCTGCGTCTGGCGGCCGAGCCGCCGCGGTTTGGCGTAAACACGGTAGTGAGCGCGGCGAGTTTCGAAAATGCGCTGGCGCCGGGCGCGATCGCGACGGCGTTCGTGAACCCGGTGCCGGGTGTAACGGGCATCGTCGCGGCGGGGAGTTATCCGCTGGCCACGACGCTCGGCGGCGTGACGCTGCGGGTGAATGGAAACGCCGTTCCTCTGTTTGCCGTGACGCCGGGCCAGATCAACTTTCAGATTCCTTGGACCGTGACCGGAGACATCACGATCTCCGCCGCCGCTGGTGCGGAGACGGCGCCGGAGTTTCGAGCCCGCGTCAACGCGCTGGCTCCGGCGCTGTTCACCTCCGACGGCCGGATCGCCGCCGCGCTGCGCGGATCGGACGGGAGTATCGTTACGGCTTCGAACGCCGTGGCGCGCGGTGATGTCGTGGTGCTGTACGCCACTGGTTTGGGTGCCGTTTCGAACGCGCAGACCGCGGGCGCGGCCGCCAGCCTGACCACTCTTTCGACCGTGAATGCGCGCACCGAGGTGTTGATTGGCGGACGCCCGGCGACGGTTCACTTTTCCGGTTTAGCGCCCGGCTATGCGGGTCTCTACCAGATCAATGCCACGGTGCCGGCGGAACTTGCCGCCGGCGAGACGGAACTGTTGCTGCGTGTTGGCGGGGTAACGAGCCAAGCTGTCCGTTTGCCGCTACGCTGATTTCAGAACTTCTCGAATCCGCTTGGCGACGATCCGCTCCTCGCCCGGTTGCAGCATCCACACCCCTACGTTCAGCGATTCGTTGGAGCCCGGCACAACCTCGATGGACGGATCGCCGTCGCGCAGCTTCTGGGCCGCTTCGGAGTACTTGATCTTGATCTTCGAGGTGTCCCATGTGATCTTCAGATGCGGAACGTGGTTAGCGACCTCCGGCACGTACTGCTCGGTGGCGACCGACGCGTCGACCTTGACGCTGTCCCCGATGACCTTGATACGCCGCTCCCATTCCTTCCATTCGGCCTGATGATCTTTCTTCATGAAAGTTTCGACGGCGGCCAGCATGCCGAGGAGCTCTTCCTTGTTCACCTTCATGCCCCGGCCGATGGCGTCGCCGTTCGGCGAGGCGTTCAAGCGCGCGGCCTCGATGAGGTCCTTGCGGCCCAGCAGCAATCCGGCACTCTGCGGTCCGCGGATTCCCTTGCCGCCGGAGAAGGTGACCAGCGAAAATCCCATCTTCAAGTACTTGGTGAGGTTTTCGAGCGGCGGCGCGTCGGCGGCGCAGTCGATGAACGTCGGCACGTTGAGTTCCTTACCCAGTTGGGCAAACTCGGCGTCCTTGACCTGTCCGCGATTGTTGGCGTCGTTGAAGAATAGGGCCAGCGCCGTTTGCGGACCCGCCAAGCGCCGCATGTCGGCGGCCGTTTCAAACTCGACCATCTTGACGCCGCAGTTGCGAATGGCGCGATCATAGCCGAAGCGGTGCACCTTTTGGATCAGCACTTCGCTCTTCATTCCGGTCAGGTCGGGAATCTGTTGGATGAACTTGCGGTTCGAGCCGGTGAGGCAAGCGGCCGCGCCGAGCGTCAGGGCGGAGGCCGCGCCGGCCGAGACCATGGCCGCTTCGGCGCTAACCAGCTCGGCGATTCGCTTGCCGACCGCGTCGTGCAGTTCGCTCAAGCGGCAGAAGAACTTCGAGGAGTAGTTGATGGCTTCGATCACCTCCGGGAGCATAAGCGACGCCGTGAAGGAGGTGTAGGTGCCGGCAGCGTTGATGATGGGTTTCACACCCAATTCGCGAAGGTAGTCGCGCTTGACAGCGCCGGCGCTAGCGGCCGCTCCAAAAGAACCAGCTAGCGGGGCGGCGAGTGAGCCTTTGAGAAATTTTCGACGATTTGCCATGAGAATGCTCCTGACGAAAGATTATACGCTGTCAAAGCCCATTCAGGACAAAGGCACCCCAGTAGAAGGGATGCGCGGTCGCACTATTCCGCAGCACCTCAAGCCGCGCCCGCCGCAGAGCCGCCTCCGGCGAGGCGCCTGTGGAAGCCAGGTTCTTGTGAAAGGCCGTCATCAGTTTGGCCGTAATCTCGTCCTCAACGGCCCAAAGGGACGCCACAACCGAACGCGCGCCCGCCGCCAGAAATGCCTGCGAAACGCCGAGCACTCCCTCGCCATCGATCTGCTCGCCCAGCGACGCCGACTGGCAGGCCGAGAGGACTACCACACGGGCCCGCAGCCGAAGATGGCGGATTTCATGCGCCTGCAGCAACCCATCCTCGCCTCCGCCGGGGGCCAGTGCCACGGCAGAAAACCGCGGGGCTCTTCCGTCCGGAATTCCATGGGCGGCAAAGTGGACGATTTCGTAGTCCTTCAGGGCTTCCCGTTTCAAGACCGCTTCCGATGCCGCGGTTCCGACATAGACCCTCGACTTTCCCGGCGCCCAAGCGCGTTCGGCGCCTTGGACCTCCAGGCGGCTATAGGGGAGACCGCCAAGCACGCCGGATTCCCCCGCCCTTCGCCCATTCGAGGCAAACGCGACCGGAGCGGGATCCGCAAATGCCAACAAAGCGTTCGGCGCCTTCTGTTGTCCTCTCTCTTGTAAGGCAAGCAGGGTGCTAGCCGA
>VFZO01000045.1 GCA_016871155.1 Acidobacteriota bacterium
CCGCTTCGCCAACCGAGGACCATTGTGGCGGAGAAGCGGCTGTTTGAGTAGGAAAAACCGTTAAACGGCAAGTGTGACTAATTCGGTTTGTCTCAATGACGGGGTTCACCCCACAAGGCGCGATGCTCGCTGTGTCGAACACGGCCGAAATTCAGTTCGTCTTTGCGGGTGGTGGCGCGCTCAGACCGGGCCTGGAGCGGTTTTGCGCGGCACATGATTTGAAGGCGGCGGCCTTTCTCCCCTATGGCAGCAACGAGTCTTTCGCGGAGAACCTGCGCGCCAGCCACATTGGGCTCGTCACCCTTCGCGACGGCTGCGAAGGCACGGTGGTTCCGAGCAAAGTCTATTCGCTGCTTTGCGCCGGACGGCCGGTGCTATTTATCGGGCCAGCAGCGGCCACTCCCGCCCGGCTGATCGCGCAGCACCGCTGCGGCTGGCACTTCGAAAACGGAGATAGCCGTGGTGTCGCGGAGTTGCTTCAAAAGCTGTCCAATGAACCCGAGGCGGTGATCGAAGCCGGCGCCAACGCACGGCGGGCGTTCGAAGAGCATTTCACGAAGGCGGCCGGCACGCAACGCATCCTAGAAGTATTGGCGGCGAACCCATGCTGATCCTATTTGATCTCGCCGCCGTAGCGTTCCTGATCTCGCTCCTGCTCACGCCCTTTATCCGGGACCACGCGATCCGGCGCGATTGGGTGGATCACCCGACCGAGGCACGAAAGATCCACACACGTCCCATCCCCCGCCTGGGCGGCGTGGCGATCGTTGTGGCATACCTGACTGCGTTGGGTCTCGCCCTGGTCGCCCCCTACAAGAGCCTTCCGTTCGACCTGCCCACGGCCTTCGCCGCCGGCATCCGTCTGTTGCCGGCGGCCACAACGATTTTCGCGGTCGGATTGATCGACGACATCTTCAACCTGAGACCCTGGCAGAAGCTGGCCGGACAGGTTGCCGCGTCGGGTATGGCGTATGCAGCGGGATTCGGCATCACCGTATTTCAAGGGGATCCACTGCCCGCATGGATCAGCCTGCCGGTCACAATCTTCTGGCTGGTAGGGTGCTCGAACGCACTCAATCTAATCGACGGCATGGACGGACTGGCCGCCGGCGTCGGGTTCTTCGCAGCGATGACGACGATGATTGCCGCGCTCACTCATCAAAACGAACCGTTAGCGGTGGTCACGGCGCCGCTCGCCGGAGCTCTATTGGGTTTCCTTCGCTATAATTTCAACCCCGCGTCGATCTTCCTCGGCGATTGCGGGGCGCTCCTGATCGGGTTCCTGCTCGGCTGTTTTGGCGCCGTGTGGAGCCACAAATCGGCGACGCTGCTCGGCATGACGGCGCCCTTGATGGCGTTGGCGATTCCGCTCCTCGAGGTGCTGATTTCGATCGCCCGCCGCTTCCTGCGCGGCCAGCCGATCTTCAAGGCCGACAAGGAGCATATCCACCACCGCCTGCTCGCCCGTGGCCTGACCACGCGGCGCGCGGTGCTCATTCTATACGGTTTTTGCGGGCTGGCAGCCCTGTTCTCCCTGCTGCAGGATGTCACGCCAACGAACTTCAGCGGCATCGTTGTGGTCTGCTTCTGCGCCGCCGCGTGGATCGGAGTCCAGCATCTGGGCTATGGCGAGTTCGCGGCCGCGCGCAAGATGGTGCTTCGCGGGACTCTCCGGAGCATGATCGACGTCCAACTCCGGCTGCAGCAATACGAGACGACCTTAACCGAGGCCGAGAGCGACGCTGCGATTTGGGACACGATCCGGCTGGGCAGCGAAGAGTTCGGTTTCGAGGGTGCCCGTTTGTTGTTGCACGGCAAGGTCTACGAGCGCACCGTTGTGGCCGATCAGCCCACCTGGCAGCTCCGAATACCCTTACCCCAAGGCCAGTACGTCAACTTCTACCGGAGCGTCGAGGCCACCATGCACCCGCTCGTTCTCACGCTATTCTCGCAGGCGACGGAGCGGATTCTCCGGGAGAAGCTTCGCGAAAAGGAAGCGCCTGGCGGCGAACCGGTTACGCCAGCACCTCTTTAACCACGCGCGCGGGCTCCACCCCAGTCAGCCGGAAATCGAGACCCTGGTGGCGGTAGGTGAACGTCTCGTGATGGATGCCCAATAGGTGCATCACGGTGGCGTGCAGATCCCGGACGTGAACCGGGTTTTCGGCCACATTAAAGCTGAAGTCGTCGGTGGCGCCATAGGTGATTCCCGGTTTCACGCCGCCGCCGGCCATCCAAATCGTAAAGCACCGCGGATGATGGTCCCGGCCGGCTTCGATACTGTCCCACTGTCCCTGCCCGGCGACGCCCCGGCCGAATTCCCCGCCCCAGATGACCAGCGTGTCATCGAGCATTCCGCGGCGGCGAAGGTCCAGGATCAGAGCGGCGCTGGCCTGATCGGTGTCCCGGCAGCGCGCGGTACACCAGGAAGGCAGCCGGCTATGGTGGTCCCAATCGGGGTGGAAGAGCTGAATGAACCGGACCCCGCGTTCGGCCAGCCGCCGCGCCAAAATGCAGTTCGCGGCGTAGCTGCCAGGCCGGCGCGAATCCGGGCCGTACAACTCGAATACTTCTTCGGGTTCGGCGGATAGATCCGCCAGCGCTGGAACGCTCGCTTGCATCCGGTAGGCCATCTCGTATTGGCGAATCCGGGTGGCGATCTCCGGATCGCCCGTCTCGTCCAGCCGTTTTTGGTTGATCTCCGCGATGCCGTCCAGCATGCCGCGCCGCAGCTCCCGCGGCAGTCCGTCGGGATCCCGCAGATAGAGCACGGCGTCCTTGGCGTTTCGAAGCTTCACGCCCTGGTAGCGCGACGGAAGAAAGCCGCTGCCCCAGTAGTGGTCGTAAAGCGGCTGGTCGGATGGGCGCTGCATCTTAGACAGCATCACCAGGTAATCGGGCAGGTCCTTGTTCTCGCTGCCGAGCCCGTAGCTGACCCATGCGCCAACGCTGGGCCGGCCGGGAATCTGATGCCCGGTAAGGAACTGCGTCATAGCCGGGGCATGGTTGATCTGGTCGGTGTGCATCGATTTGATGAAGCACACGTCGTCGGCGACCTTCGCCAGATGGGGCAGCCACTCGCCGATTGCCGCGCCGCTCTTTCCGTGCCTGGCAAATTTGGTTACGGCGGGCATCACCAGTTGCTTCTGATTCGCGGTCATGGTTGTGACACGCTGACCTTGCCGGACCGAGTCGGGCAGTTCCTGGCCCGCCCACTTCATAAGCCCGGGTTTCTCGTCGAAGAGCTCGATCTGCGAGGGGCCGCCGGACTGTGTGAGAAAGATTACCCGCTTGGCTTTTGGCGCAAAGTGCGGCAGCTTCGAGGCCGGGTTGGCGAGCAGCGAATGCAGCGCCATCGCTCCCAGCGAGACGCCCGACGCTTGACCCAAAAAGTAGCGGCGTGTGGATGCAAGCATGGTCATCCTTCCCGGTGCAGCTTGTACGGGTACACCTGCCCGCTGGCCCACTGGCAGACATAGAGGTCGCCCTGCGTGTCCACGCATACATCGTGGCAGTTCTTGAAGACGGGTTGATCCTGCAGCAGGATCTGAAGCTTCCCCTCCTTGTACTCCGGCGCGTGGCCGCCGGGGTTGGAGACAACACGGTCTTTGCCGTCGAGAATCGTGACAAAGCCGCGATTCTGCCACATGCGGAAGTCGTTCGGAAACATGCCGAAACAGACGGCGGAATAGAGGAAAGGGCCGGCAATCACGGGGCGGCTCATGTAGGCGCCGGGGAGATACACGGTCCGTTGATGGACGCCGTCGAGCGAGAACCAGTGCAACTCGTTCCGGATGCGGGCCGTGCAGACCACGAGCGGTTCGGGTCCGCGGGTGTCGATCGCAACGCCGTGCGCCTGGAGGAACTTGCCCTTGTTGATTGGCTGCGAGCTCTTGCCGCCAAACTTGCCGAGATACTTGCCGGTCCGGTCGAAGCGCAAGATCCACTGCGAGCCGTACCCGTCGGCGACATAGATATCACCGTTGGGACCCACCGCCGTTTCCGTGGGGCTGTAGACATCGTGCTCTCCGTAGGCGCCGCACTTTGCCGGGTGCGGCAACTCCATTTGGATCTCACCGGTCAGCGTAGTCTTAACGACGCGGCCCGTGCCGGTGTCGGTGATGTACAGGAACTCTTTGCCGTTTGGTTCGCGATGCAGCGACAAGCCGTGCGCCCCTGCAAAACCAAGCGTCCAGGCATCGATCAATTGGCCACCGGTGTCGTAGATCAGGACGTTGTTCTGCTTGTGGTTCGTCAGCAGGAAGAGGCGCTTGCCGGAGTCCTGCACCATCTCATGGCAGTCCCGGACCGGGTACTTGGCGGGGTCGGCTTTGCTCCAGTGAACGTCCACTCGATAGCGATGATTTCCGTGGCCGATCAACGGAAGCTTTCCTGGCACTGCGGCTGCTAGCATGGCGCGGCGTGTCCTATTCATGGGTAATGGTTTCGTCGAGGTTCAGAACCATGCTAGCGACCAGCATGGCCGCGGCTTGGTCTGGAGTGCCGCCGCCGGCGCGCAGGAGTTTCGATGCCTCCTGCGGATGCGCGCCGTAGTGCTGGCGCGCCTTGGAAAACTCGCGCCGGAGCACGGCCAGCTCTTTCGCATCGGCGGGCCGGCTGAGGATTGTTTCGAAGATGACGGCCGGATCGGTGGAGCGGAGCGCAATGGCGCGGGCCGCCTCCAGATAGGTTTCGTCGTTCAGCAGCGTCAAGGCCTGGAGCGGCGTATTGGTCCGCGGGACGCGCACCTCGCAGGAGCGGCGCTGAGCGTTGTCGAACAGAAACGTCGGGGCGATGGAACGCCGCCAGAAGGCATACAGCGTTCGCCGGTGCTGGGCGGTGCCTTCGCTGGGCAGATACTGGAACCGGCCCATGAACAGCTCTTCCCAGACGCCGTCCGGTTGATAGGGCCGAATGGGGGGGCCGCCGATGGCGGTATTCAATAGGCCCGCATAGCTCAGGGCGGCGTCGCGCAGCATCCAGCTTGGCAGACGATAGCGCGGCGCCCGGGTCAACAACCGGCTATCTGCGTTGCCGCTCCGGTTGGACGCCTGTTGATAGGTTCGGCTGTTGGCCATCAGCCGCAGCATATGCTTGACGTCCCAGCCGCTGTCGATGAATTCGACGGCGAGCCAGTCCAGCAACTCGGCGTGGTACGGCTGCTCCCCTTGCAGGCCGAAGTCTTCGGTGGTGCGGACCAACCCTTCACCGAACAGGAGCTGCCAAAGTTGATTGGCGATGACCCGCGCGGTGAGGGGGTTCCGCGGCGAGACCAGCCATTGGGCCAGACCCAGGCGATTGCGCGGGGCGCCCTCCGGCCAGGGCGCGATGGCGGGCAGAGCGCCGGGCGCAACCGGGTCACCCTTCTTGTCCCAGACTCCGCGGAGCAGCACATGGGAGGTCCGCGGCTGCGGCCGTTCGCCCAACACCATCACCTCGACCTCCGCCGAGGCCTTGACCTCATCGAACTGCTTCCGGGCCCGGTCAAGAGCCTGCTTCGGGGCCCGGTACGGACCATGGCCGAGCAGGAATTGGGTAAAGAGCCGCTCGCGAACGTTCGGACCCTCCGCCATTTTCGACGCCAACTGTTCGAGCGGCGTAGGGCCCAAACTCTGGACGGCCGGACCGGGCTCTCCAGTGTAGAACAGGCGAAAATTGGCGATATTGGAGTCGCCCATGGTGGAACGTTGGCGCAGCTCGAAGACCAGCTCCTCACCGGCAACCAGTTCCAGCGGCTCGGCCAGTTCAAAGACCGCGGTATGGGTCTGACCGGCCGGCGCACCGGCGGTGGTCCAACCGTTGCGCGGGTCGTCGTCGAGGGTGCCCTTGATGTCGCCGTAGTTGCGGGCTTCCTTTTGCGGGGCGGAGTAATCGGCCACCGCGCCGGTCACCAGAATGTCACGGACTTGGGCGGAGCCGCGCCGACGCACCTGGACCTTGATGTCGCTTAGGATGAACTCGCCGGAGGCGCCGCGTCCGAGCTTTCCATCCTTATTAGGGATCACCTCGAGCTTCAGGCCGGTCAACGTGGCGGGGGCCAGGGAGAAGATGGCGCGGTAGTCGTCCTGTTTGGGGTTCGGCCCGGAAGCTGTGACGATACCATCCGCAGCGGCGCTGAGTTGGGACCCTTCGACACTTTCCAGGGCGGACGGCACGAGGCGGCGCCAGGCCTGGTAGCCGTGGCGAACCTCTTCATAGCGGGCGGCGAGCCAGCGTTCGAAGGGCTGTTGCGCCGCGGCGCGAGCGGCGGCTTCGGCCTTCACACGCACGTCGAGCAGCGCCTGCGCTTCGTCGATGGCGCGTGCGGCGTGCGGCGAACGGTACTTGAGATAGGGCTTTGCCCGCTTACCGGCCCGGCCGTCTTCGTCGATGCTGTCGAAAAAGGCGGTGAGCGAGTAGTAGTCGTGATGGGAGACCGGATCGAACTTGTGACTGTGGCACTGGGTGCAACCGAGCGTGAGGCCCAGCCAAACGGTGCCGGTGGTGTTGGTTCGATCAATGACATAGTCGACGCGGGACTCTTCCGGATCGCGGCCGCCCTCGCCGTTGGTCATATGGTTTCGATGAAACGCCGTGGCGAGGATCTGCTCCGGCGCGGCATTGGGCAGCAGGTCGCCAGCGAATTGTTCGATTGTGAACCGGTCGAAACGCATGTTGCGATTGAACGCGGCCACAACCCAATCCCGCCACGGCCAATTGGTCCGCGTCTCGTCGGCCTGGAAGCCATCGGTGTCCGCGTACCGCGCGCCGTCCAGCCACCACATGGCCATGCGCTCGCCGAATTGGGGACTTTCGAGCAATTCGTCGATATAGCGCGCGGTTGCGGCCGACGAACCGTCCGGCAGGGCACCGGGCCGGGGCGGAAGGCCGGTGAGATCGAAGGCAAGCCGGCGGGCCAGGGTGTGGCGCGGCGCGCGCGGAGAGATTCGCAGATTCTCCTTGGCCAGGCGACTAGCCACGAGATCGTCGATGGACGCGGCCCGCGGCCGGGTTGGGGTTTCGAAAGACCAGTGCCTGCCCCAGGGAGCGCCTTGCGCGATCCAATCCTTGAGTAGGGCCACTTGCTTCGCGTCGAGCGGAGCCTTGTGCGAATAGGCCGGCGGCATGAGGCGTTTCGGATCCTGTGGAGCGATACGCGCGAGGATCGCGCTGGCCGCGGGGTTGCCGGGCACGATGGCGGCTCCAGACTTGCGGGCGGCGGTCGCGTCCTCGCGCGTGTCGAGGCGCAGGCCGGCCATGCGGCCGCGCTCCTCCTGCCCGTGGCAAGCGAAGCACTTTTCGGAGAGGATGGGCAGGATGTCCCTGCTGAAGCGAACGTCTTCGGCGCAGAGGGTCATGCCCGCTAACGTGAGTAGCAACCACCGCATGTCTCTATTCACGATGACGGAAGGGCGGGGTGGGGCGCAAGTGTTGGGTTTGCTGGGAGTGGCGCGCAGAACATCGCGTGGTGGCCTGTAAGCGCGAATGCGGGCGAGACTCGCCGGCCGCCGCCCTACCGCCCCTTAACGTCGTAGCACCACAGGACGCCGAGGTCGCGGATGTACAGCCGCCCGTTGGCCACCACTGGATACGCCCAGGCCATTTCGCGGTTGCGGGTGTGTTTGGGCGGGTTCGGGGGCGTGAAGCGGCCTTTCTCGTTGTAGGCGGCCGGAGAGGCTTCGACCAGCGTCATTTCGCCGGATTCGCTGTGCACGTACAAGTGGCCGTCGGCGAACAGAACGGATCCGGGGCCGTCGGCTTCCGATTGCCACTTCAACTTACCGGTCATGAACTCGGCCGCGGCGAGCCCCTTTGGGTTAGTGCCGTAGATCACTCCGTCGAGCAGCACTTGGCCGCCGAGCGTGTTGGGCAAGTCGCGTTCAAAATAGACCTCTTCGGCGCGGACGCCGTCAGCCGACGGATGGAGTTGCACGAGCGCTCCGCCAAAGCGGCGCGCATTGGTGCTGTAGACAAAGTTCCCACTGCCGATGGGCGACGCGATGTTGGCGGGGCCGGTGGCCGTTTTGTCGTAACGCCAAAGGTATTGCCCTGTGTTGGCATCGACGCCGACGATTCCTTTGTCGAGGAACTGCACATACTGCTTCCGGCCGGCCGCTTGGATGACGATTGCCGAGGCGTACGCCGCGACGTCGCCGCCGGGGACCTGCGACTTCCAGATGGTTGCGCCGGTCATCTTGTTGAGCGCGACGAGCGTGGCGTCCTTGCCGCCGGGGGAGACCACGAGCTTTTGTCCATCGATCAACGGCGACTCGGCGTAGGCCCATTTTCCGGGCACTCCGTTGAACTCGGCCCGGACCGCGCGACGCCAGTGTTCCTTGCCTGTGGCGGGATCGAGAGAGACCAGATCGCCGTCGGAACCCATGGCATAGAGGCGGTTCTGGTCGAGCACGGGGGTGGAGCGGGACATGGGATAAGGCGGCTGTTGATCGGGATTGCCGACGCGGCCCAGCTTCACGGTCCAGAGCGTCTTGCCGTCCTTGACGGATATGGCTTGCAGGTATTCATTGTCCAGGCCCCGATTGGCGATGAGAAAAAGCCTGTCACCGGCAACGATGGGGGTGGCGTAGCCTTCGCCGAGATCGTTGACTTGCCAGAGGAGCTTGGGACCCTCCTTCGGCCACTGCGTAAGCAGACCGGTCTCCCGGGAGATGCCGGTGCGTTGCGGGCCGCGCCATTGGGGCCAATCGGCAGCGCAGACCGAGAGAGAGAGGAAGAGTGCCAGTCGCATCGGTTCCTTTGTATCATGGCCGTGCTAGGCGTGCGGCACTTTAATGGGAGTTTGGGGTGGCAAATATCGTAGCGAGCTCCAGCGGCTGCGCACTTCCGCAGTTCCCAATGAAGGCACGCCTGCTTGCCACCGGCCACGGCAGGAGTTAAGGATGCACCTCGACGAAAGCGTCGTAGAACCCACTGCCGCCGCCCCAATCGGTGGGCATTTCCGGCGTGAGCTCGTTCACCGCGTACGCGCCGCCGAAGGGCATGGAGACCACGCCCTGTCGCACGCGATCGGTGATTCTGCAGATGGCGCTCAATTGCCCGGAAGCGTTCGCAACCTTGACGGCGGCGCCGTCTTCCAGATTCCGGGAGCGCGCGTCGGCCGGGTGGATCTCAACAAACAGCGGCCCGGAACGGCGAAGGTGCCGCTCCATGTTGCCGTAGCTTGAGTTCAAGAAGTGAAGCGACTTTCCGGTTATGAGTTGCAAGGGGTAGTCGCGGTCCGCCGCAACGATTTCGCCGGGGCCGATTCGCTCCGGGTGAAGGTTGGCCTTTCCTGCGGGCGTATGAAAACCGCCGTTTGCGTAAGGGCGCCAGTCCTCCGGCTGCGCAAGTTTTTGGTAGCCGCGCGCGGCCAGGTTTTCGTAGGTGATGCCTTCGAGCCAGGGATGATCGCTATCGAGCGCCTGACGCAGCAGATCTTCATCGCTATCGAAAAGCCAAGGCTCGGCGCGGCCGAGAGCGCGCGCCAGGCGCCGGGCCAGTTCCGTGTTGGAGACCGCCTCGCCGCGCGGCGCGATGGCCGGATGATTGAAGGAAAGATAGTGATGGCCCCAGGAGGTGACGATGTCGAGATGTTCGATCTGGCTAGTGGCGGGGAGGACGTAGTCGGCGAAGGCTGCCGTCTCGGTAATGAAGAGATCGTGGACGACAGTAAAGAGGTCGTCGCGCAACAGGCCCTGGCGGATGCGGTTGCGATTCGGCACCGTGACCATCGGGTTCACGCTATGGACGAAGAGGGACCGGATAGGCGGCTCTGCGGAGCACAGATCGTTGCCGAGATTGGCCATGTTCAGCACGCGAACGCCGGGCTTGTAGACCTCGGGCATCCAAAGCTTTCGTGTGTTCAGCGTGGAGTACTGCAGAGATCCGGAGGAGCGGAACAGGCCGCCGCCGCGCTCGCGCCAGGCGCCCAACAGGATGGGCAGCATGGCCAGTGTGCGGAAGAGTGTGCCGCCGTTTCGATGATGCTCGATGCCGATGAGCGGGCGGAGCAGCGACGGCCGCGTGGCCGCGTACTCCCGCGCGAAGAGTTCGATATCGTCCGCGGAGATTCCCGTGACGTCCGCCACGGCCGCGGGGGGAAACGAACGGAGATACTCCACCAGTTCGCCGTACCCTTCGGTGTGTGACCGCACGTAATCCAAGTCCACAAGCCCGTCCCTGACCCAGACGTGCATCATGGCAAGGGCCAGAGCGCCATCGCTGGCGGGTTTGAGGGGGATATGCCAATCGGCTTGTTCAGCAGTGCGGGTGCGAACGGGATCCACGACGATCAAGCGGGCGCCGCGCTCCCTGGCCTGCTGAATGAACGGCCAAAGATGCAGGTTGGTGACGATGGTATTGGTTCCCCACAGAACGATGTAGCGGCTGTGGACGATGTCTTCCGGATCGATGCCCCAACTGTGACCCTGCGTTACCTCGAGCCCGGCCACGGCGACCTCACCGCAGATATTGCGCTCCAGACCGCAGGCGCCCATGGAGCCGAACAGCCGGCGATCGAGCGACGCCATCTGAATCAGCCCTTGTGTGCCGGCCAGGCTGTAGAGCAGCAGCTCCTCGGGGGGAATGCTCTTCCACCGGGAAGCGATATCGGCCAGCGCTTCGTCCCAGGAGACCCGCTGAAACTGGCCCGATCCTTTGGGCCCGCTGCGTTTCAGCGGATGCAGGACGCGGTCCGGATGGTAGACGCGATCCAAGTAGTGGTTCACCTTGGCGCAGAGCCCGCCGCGGGTGAACGGATGGGCAGGGTCGCCGTAGAGCCGCTTGGCGGTGCCGTCCTCGATATCGACGAGCCAGGAGCAGGTGTCGGGGCAATCGTGCGCGCAGGCTCCTCGGATGGTGGTCACGCAGTCAGAGTAGCCTATGAAACCGGCTGGCTGAAGAGCCACTTTCGGCGCAAGGGACGGAGCCAGTTCAAGCGCGGAGTTTTCTCACCAGGTCCAGCTTGCCATGGACATCGGTGAGACGGAAATCCCGCCCTTGAAAACGGTAGGTCAGCTTGGTGTGATCGATGCCCAGCAGGTGGAGCATCGATGCGTGAAGGTCATGCACGTGAACCGGAAAATCGACCGCGCGCAGGCCGATCTCGTCGGTGGAGCCGATCACCTGCCCGCCGCGAATGCCGCCACCGGCCATCCAGATGGAGAAGCCATAGGGATTGTGATCGCGGCCTTCGGGATCGCCGCCTCCGTTCATGTTGCCGTCGTTCGTCGGCGTGCGGCCGAATTCACCGCCCCAGACCACGAGGGTCGAATCCAGCAGACCTCGCGATTGCAAATCTTCTAGCAGGGCGGCGACGGGCTGATCCGTTTTGGCCGCTTGTTTTTGGTGGTTAGCGTCGCAGGACTTGTGGCCATCCCAGTCGCCCTCGCCCGTGGTGCCGCCGGACCAAACCTGCACGTAGCGCACGCCGCGTTCCACAAGCCGCCGGGCCATCAGGCACTTGCCCGCGAAATCGCCGGTGACTTTGCTGTCTAAGCCATACAGCTTCCGGGTGGCGGCGGTCTCCTTGGAGAGATCGCCCAACTCCGGCGCGGCCATCTGCATGCGGAAGGCTAACTCATAGGACGAGATGCGCGCATCCAGTGCCGACTCGTCCTCGCGCGTTTCGCGGTGCCGTTCGTTGAACCACTTCAGTTCGTCGAGCATGGCGCGCTGGCTCTTCGCGAGCGGCTCGGGCGGCTTCAGATTCAAGATTGGCGCCCCGCCATCGCGAAGCGTTGTTCCTTGATAGGATGCGGGCAGGAAACCGGAACTGTAGGCGACCGGGCCGCACTTGATGCCGCCGTCCAGCAGCACGACGAAGGCAGGCAGGTTTTGCGACTCGCTTCCCAACCCGTAGACGACCCACGACCCGACGGACGGGCGGCCCAAGCGCGGCCAGCCGTTGTTGAAGAGATTCAGCGCGGCGGTATGCGTGAAGCCGTCATGGTACATGGAGCGGATCACGGCGATCTTGTCCACCTGCATTGCCAGATAGGGGAACGTATCGGCCACTTCGATTCCGGCCTGGCCGTACTTTTGGAACTTTCGCTTGGAGGCGATCACTACCGATTCGTTGAACTTCGAGAACTGCAACTGCACGTGGCCGAAACTGGCGGGCACGTGCTGACCGTGCAGCTTGGCGAGTTCCGGCTTGGGATCAAAGGTATCGAGGTGCGAAGGCCCGCCGTGCATGAACAGAAAAATGACGTTCTTCGCCGTGGGCGCGAAATGCGGCGTGGGGGCCGCCAGCGCATTGGCTGCCACCCAGCCAAAGCCAAGTCCGGCGCGCTCCAAAAAGTCTCTGCGGCTAGTCGACATAGACAAATTCACTCAGGTTGAACATCATTAGTGCCAAGGCTTCCAAGCCATTCGCGGCCGCGAAGGACGCGGCCTTCGCCCGTTCCTCGGCGAGCGGGGCCCGTCCCAGGGCCAATCGGAACGCCGTTTCGATCCGCTCCCCTTCGGCCACGCCCGCAAGGCGCGCGGCAAACCGCTTCGCCTGCTCAAAGGCGAACCCGCCGTTCATCATCGCCAACGCCTGTGGAGCCACGGTGGACGTCTCCCGGCGAGGGCAGCTTTGCGTGGGGTCGGGAATATCGAAGTTCTCCATCATCGGCATTTTGAAGGAGCGTTTATTGAACAGGTAGACGCTGCGGCGCGAAAACTCCTTCGGATCGCTGGTGACGGGCCATTGCGATGCGTCGCGAACGCCATCCATCTCGTCTTCCGCGACCGGAGTGACGACTGGCTTCCCGAACATCTTCGTATTCAGCGCGCCGCTCGCGGCCAACATGGTGTCGCGAATCGACTCGGCCTCCAGCCGGCGCCGGTTCATTCGCCAGTACAGCGTGTTTTCGGGATCCTTCGCGGCGGCGTCCGCGCGATAGGCGCTGGCCGATTGATATGTCTCGCTCAGAAGAATCGCGCGATGCAGTTTCTTCAAACTCCAACCGTTGTCCATGAATTCGGCGGCGAGCCATTCGAGCAGCTCCGGATGCGAGGGCGGGTCGCCCTGGCGGCCAAAATCGTTTGGCGTTGCGACGATGCCGCGGCCGAAGTGCCACTGCCAAACGCGATTCACCATTACACGCGCGGTCAGCGGATGTTCCTTCGAAGCGAGCCACTCGGCTAACGCCTTTCTGCGGCGCGGTACGAACAGATTGTGATCCGGTTCATCGACCTTCACTGCGTTGCCCAACGAAGCCGGGGTGCCCGGCCACACCTTCTCTCCTTTATCCTTCCACTCACCTTTCACCAGGACGTGTGTGTCGTGCACGGGTTCGGTATGCACCAGCAGATTCGCGGTGTCCACGCGCTCCGGCGCTTTCAGAAAGGCTTCGCCAATCTGGCGCAGCAGGGTTTCGCGTTGATCTTTTTCGGCCGGCGTCATGGGCCGCTTCGCTTTCCGGACCGCAGCGTCCAGGCGCCCCAGCTTGGCCTTCAACTGGTCGACGATCACCCAGCGCGTGGCGTGGCGGGTGTGTTCGAAAATCCGCATTTGGCTAACGATGGGGATCTCCCGATCCTCCGAGCCCGCGAAGAATGCCGACAGCCGGTAGAAGTCTTTTTGCGAGATGGGATCGAATTTGTGATCGTGGCAGCGCGCGCATCCCAGCGTGAGCCCCAGGAAGGCGGCGCCGGTGGTCTCCACGGCCTCGGCCTGCCATTCCGAACGGTATTGATCGCCGAAGAACGAGTTCTCCACCGGCAGCGCGCCAAGAGTAAACAGCGCCGTACCCATGCGCCGCTCCAGGTTTTCGAGCTTCTTCTTCGGCATTTCGTAGGCGCCTTCCAGGTCCAGATCCGTGGGCCAGATCTCGTCGGCGGCGAACTGCTCTTTCACGAATTCGTCGTAGGGTTTGTCGGCGTTCAAGGCGCGGATCACGTAATCCCGGTAGCGCCAGGCGTTGGCGAAATAGACGTCGGTTTCGTAGCCGCCCGTGTCGGCGTACCGGACCACATCCAGCCAATGCCGGGCCCACCGCTCGCCGTAGCGCGGCGAGGCGAGCAGGCGGTCGATCAGCTTCGCGTAGGCATCGGGCGCGGTGTCGGCCTCAAACGCGCGGACCTCTTCCGGAGTGGGCGGGAGACCGTGAAGATCGAACGTCGCGCGGCGAAGCAGCATTTGCTTGGAAGCACGCGGAGAACGGCCCAGACCCTTTTCGCGCAGCTTCGCGTCGATGAAGGTATCGATAGAACCCTTCCCGGCGGGGCGCTTCACCGGAGTGAACGACCACCAGGACGAGGCCGGCTTCACGTCTCCACCGTAGGAGGCGCCCGCATCCACCCACTTGGCCAGCACGTCGACTGCAGCGGGCGGCAGCCCCGCCTTTCCCGGCGGCATAGCCAGCGCGCCTTCGCGCTTCACCGCTTGGATCAGCAGACTCTCCGCGCTCTTGCCCGCCACCACGGCCGGCCCGCGGCCGCCGCCTTTCAGCAGCGAGGCGCGGTCACGCAGGTCCAAGCCTCCCATCTTCGTTTCGCCGTGGCAGCCGGCACAGTGTTTGGCCAGAATTTCGCGCGCTGCCTCATCGGCCAGGCCGATGGCGGTCATCATTACCGGAAGAAGGAAACGCTTCACTTGGCGAGTTCCGATGCGTGCGCCTTTATCTTATCGATTGCCAACGCGATTTGCTGCATGTCCTCCTCTCCGCCGGTCAGCATGTTCTGGGTAAACCAAACGGCTTCCGTGCAGAGTTGGTCGTTCGCAGGACAGTGGTTCCGTTCCTGCCATTGCTTCATGCGCTCCCTGGAAAACAGACGCTGGAAGCCTCGCCCCTCCAGTACATTGCGCAGGAACGCCTGCTTGTTGAGCGGTGTGTAGCCACTGGAGCACGGGATGCCTTCGGCGGCCAGCGCCTTCAAGAACTTCGCGCGCGGCAGGCCGTGAAACTGAGCCGCATCGTAGCGGAACATGAACAGGTGCCAGGCGGAGCGCGTGCAACCGTCGGTCCATTCCGCCGGGGCTACACCGCCGATCACGCGAAACTGTTTCGACAGGAGCGCCGCGTTGGCGTCCCGCTGGCGTGCCTGCGCCTCCAGCCTGTCCATTTGCGCCGCCAGCAGAGCCGCTTGAAACTCGGTGAGCCGGTAGTTGCCGCCCATCGACGCGGCGGGCTCCGTTCCACGGCGGGCACTGGAGTTCGTATGGTACGCGTAGCAGCGTTCCCAAAGCGCCTTGTCGCGTGTGAGCACGGCGCCGCCCTCGCCGGAATTCAAGTTCTTCGAGGCCTGGAAACTGAACGTGCCGGCGTCGCAGATGGTGCCCAGCTTCCGGCCGCGCCACTCGCCCAGGTGCGCCTGCGCGGCGTCTTCCAGAATCTTGATCCCGCGCCGGCGGCCGATCTCATTGGCATGGTCCAGATTCGCCGGAGCGCCCGCCATGTCCACGGGAATCGCGGCCACCGTACGGTCCGTGATGGCGGCCTCCAACTTCGTCGTGTCCATCTGGAAGGTGCGAGGATCCGTGTCGATGAACACCGGCAGCGCGCCCTTGGACAGTACGGCGTTAATCGTTGCGATGAACGTGTACGGCGGCACGATCACTTCGTCGCCCGGCTGCACGTCGAGCCCGTGCAAAGCGACCATTAGGGCCGACGTTCCGTTCGCCACGGCCAGACAGTACGGCGAGCCCATGGCCGTCGCGAACTTTTCCTCAAAGCGGCCGACGGCCGAACCGGAGCCGCGATACCACTGACCGGTGCGCAACGTCGAGACAAGCGCGGTCTCTTCCGGAGGCCCATAAACGGGCCACTTGGGGAAGGGATGCTTGCGAATGGGCTCGCCGCCCAGGAGGGCCGGCTTGGCGCCCGCAGCCCTTACAACAGTCACAGCCGCGGCGGCGGCGGCACGGCGAGTCCACTTGGCATCCATACGCCGCCATCGTATCCTCATTAACTTGCGGGTGCAAAAACTCCAAGACCAAATCGTTGCCTGTGAAGCGTGTCCGCGCCTGCGTGCCCACTGCACCGAAGTGGCGCGCGTGAAGCGCCGCGCGTACCGGGACTTCGACTACTGGGGCAAGCCGGTGCCGTCGTTCGGCGATCCGAAGGCGCGCCTGTTTATCCTCGGCTTGGCGCCGGGCGCCCACGGCGCCAATCGAACCGGACGCATGTTCACCGGGGACCGCTCGGGCGACTTCCTCTTTCGTTCCCTGTTCGACGCCGGTTTCGCGAGCCAGCCGCACTCCGCGACACGGGACGACGGTTTGACGCTGAATGACGCATGGATCTCCGCGCCGGTTCATTGCGCTCCACCGGATAACAAACCGGCGCTGGAAGAGATCCGGCAATGTTCGCGGTTTCTGGAGGTTGAGTTGGGGCTGCTAAAGAACCTGCAAGTTGTCGTGTGCCTGGGGCGGATTTCGCTGGACGCGTATGCGACCGTCCAGGGGCTGCGCAAACGGGCGTTGCAATTCGGCCACAATGTCGTTCAGCCGGGCACTACGCCGCTGGTGATTACCAGCTACCATCCCAGCCAGCAGAACACGCAGACCGGACGGTTGACGCAGGCGATGCTGACCGCTGTGTTCGCCGCCGCCCGTGCGAGGCTTCGATAGGGTTCGAGCGAGGATCCGCTACACCTTCGGGCCGCAAGGCAGGGTGTATGATCGAGCTATGTTTCGCGGCATAATCCCGGTTTGTTTGCTGGGGGCGGCATCGGTCTCCGCTCCGGCCGCCGGCGAAAAAGCTGACTTTTTCGAGGCCAAGATCCGGCCATTGTTCGCCACACGCTGCCAATCGTGCCACGGAGTTTCGCGTTCGGCGGGGCTGCGTCTCGACTCTCGCGAATCCATCCTCCGCGGCGGGCGCTCCGGCCCCGCCATTGTTCCGGGAGATCCCGCGAAGAGCCTCTTGTATCAAGCCGTCTCGCACACGCACGCTGTGCTGAAAATGCCGCCCACGGCCAACAAATTGGATGAGCAGGATGTGGAAAACCTCGGCCGCTGGATTCGGGATGGCGCGGTTTGGCCAGAATCGCCGCGCGAGTTCTTCCTGACGCGCGTCAAACCGGTCCTCGATTCCAATTGCCTGGCCTGCCACGGCGCGCAACCGCAAGGCGGGCTTCGATTGGACAACGCCGAGGCTTTCGCCAAGGGTGGCCGTTCCGGCCCCGCCGTGATCGCCAAGGATCCCGCGCGCAGCCTGCTGCTGCAGGCAGTGAAGCACCAGCATTCCACCTTGAAAATGCCGCCGGCGGGCAAGCTCGACGCCGAGGCCATCGCCGATCTCGAATCCTGGATCGACCGCGGCGCCATCTTCGTCGACGCTCCCAGCGAAGCCGCGCCCTACGTCATTCGTCCGGAGCAGAAGGCCTTCTGGTCGTTCCAGCCTCTGCGCAGTCCCGAACCGCCCGGCGGCTTGAAACCCAACCCGGTCGACCGCTTCCTCACCGCCGCCATCGACCGCGCCGGGCTGCAGGCGGCCCCGCGCGCGGATAAGCTCACACTCATCCGCCGCGTTACGTACGACCTCACCGGCCTGCCGCCTTCGCCCGCCGAAACCGGCGCTTTCCTGCACGACACGTCGCCAAACGCTTTTGCGAAGGTCGTTGACCGCCTGCTGGCTTCGCCTCACTACGGCGAACGCTGGGGGCGCCATTGGCTCGACCTCGTTCGCTACGCCGACACGGCCGGCGACGCCTCCGACTATCCCATTCCCGAAGCCTACAAATACAGGAACTGGGTGATCGCCGCCTTCAATCAGGACAAGCCCTACGACCAATTCGTCCGTGAGCAGATCGCAGGCGACCTGCTGCCCGCCGCGAACGGCGAAGAGCGTTGGCGGCAGACCATCGCCACCGGGTACCTCGCTGTGTCCCGCCGGATTGGTGTAAGCCCGCACATGGAACGCCATGTGACCCTCGAAGACACGATTGACAACGTCACAAAAACGTTCCTTGGCCTCAGCGTAGGCTGCGCGCGTTGCCACGATCACAAGTTCGACCCCATTCCCACCGCCGACTACTACGCTCTCTACGGCATCTTCGATAGCTCCGTGTTTCCCTTTGCCGGCGCCGAACACCGCCCGCACCGCGCCGACTTCGTGTATCGAATCGGCCAGGCGCAGGCCGACGCAATTCTGAAGCCCTTCGACGAAAAGCTCGCTCCCTGGAACCGGCGCGAGCGGGAGAAGTTCGCCGAGTATCAAGAGTTTCAGAATCGAAAAATAACCACACCGGGCCGCACACGCGAAATCGTCTGGAAGGAATTGAACGACCTGCGCGAAGAACGCCGCGTCGTCGCCGAATCGTTTCCGCCGCTCGAAACCGCCTACGCGATCAGCGAGGGCGAGCCGCAAGACGCCGCCATCCACAAAATGGGTGATCCGCGCTCACGCGGCGCCATCTCCCGCCGCGGTTTTCTTCAAATCCTCGGCGGGCCAACGGTTCCCCGCAGCGATAAGGGTAGTGGACGCCGCCAACTGGCCGGCTGGCTCATCGACAATCCGCTTGCTGCGCGGGTCATGGTGAATCGCGTTTGGCATTGGCACTTCGGCCGCGGCCTTGTTTCCACCACCAGCGACTTCGGCGTGCGCGGAGACCCGCCCACGAATCCCGAGTTACTCGACTATCTCGCCTCGCGCTTCATTCGCGACGGCTGGTCCCTGAAGTCGCTCCACCGGCTCATTCTCCTCTCCGATGCCTATCAACTTGGCAGTGAATACGTCGCAGTCAGCGCCGCCAAGGACCCTGAAAACCTGCTCCACTGGCGCCAGAATCGGCGCCGCCTCGACGCCGAATCCATTAGCGACTCAATCCGGCTCTTCTCCGCCTCACTCGACCTCACGCCCGGCGAGCGGCACCCTTTCCCGCGAGAACGCACGTACTTCTACCGCCAACACGAGCCCTTCCAAGAGTTCTACGAGAACCGGAAGCGCACCGTCTACGGCATGCAGCAGCGCTTCCAAAAGAACGCCTACCTCGATCTGTTCGACGGCCCGGACGGCAACCTTCCCCTGGCGGAGCGGAAATCCACTACAACGTCGCTCCAAGCCCTTTGGCTGATGAACTCCGAGTTCCTGCACCAGCAAAGCGACGCCATCGCGGAGCGCCTCCGCGGAGCGTCGCCCAACGTGAACGAGCGTCTCGATTGGGCGCACCAGCGCATCTTCGGACACCCCAACCCGTCCCACGAGAAGTCCCGCGAGTTTCTCGCGAAACTCTCGCAACAGCACCAGACGGCCGGATGCCAGGGAGCCTTGTGCGATCAACGCGTCTGGTCCAGTTACATTCGCTCTATGCTGAGCAGCAACGGATTCCTATTCGTCGACTAACACGCCCATGACCACTCGCCGCAACTCCATTCGCTCTCTCGCCGCAGGCGGTCTCCTGCTGCCCGGCATCCTCTCAGACATGATGCAAGCGGCGCCCACCGGCAATCCGCTGGCGCCGCGCGCGCCGCACTTCCCCGCCAAGGCCAAGCGTGTCATCTTTCTCTTCATGACTGGCGGCGTATGCCACGTCGATACGTTCGATCCGAAACCGTTTCTCACCAAGAGCCACGGCAAGCCCGCCGGCCGCCGCGCCTTCTATAAAGGTTCAAATTGGGCGTTCAAGAAATACGGCCAGAGCGGCATCGAAGTCAGCGACCTCTTTCCGCACATTGGGGGCGTGATCGACGATATCAGCGTCATCCGCTCGATGAAGAACATCAACGGCGATCACTTTGGCGCGACCATCGGTATTCACACGGGCTCGGCAACGTTCAACCGGCCGAGCATCGGGTCCTGGGTCAGCTATGGTCTCGGCACCGAGAATCAGAACCTGCCGTCGTTCCTGGTCATCGCACCCGAACTGCCCTACGCGGGCGGCCAGGTCTTTGGGTCGGATTTCCTGCCGGTGCTCCACCAGGGTACGCGCATCGTCCCCGGACCCGAGCCGATCTCCAACATGGGGAGGCGGACTCCCTCCGCCGGCGTACAACGGACCGAACTCGATATGGTTGATTACTTCAACCGCCAGCACCTGGCCGCTCGCGAGGGCGACTCCAATCTTCCGGCGCGCATCAAGTCCTTCGAAACGGCCTTTGGCATGCAGTCGGAAGCGCCCGAGGCCTTCGACATCTCGAAGGAGTCCGCCGCGACACTGAAGCTCTACGGTCTCGAACCAGGCGACACGCGCGGCTTTGGGTGGCAGTGCCTCGTCGCCCGGCGAATGGCCGAACGCGGCGTACGCTTCGTCGAACTCATCGACGGCGGAACCTCCATCGACTACAACTGGGACGCCCACGCGCACATGAGCAACTACAACAAGCTCGCCCCCCGCGTGGATCGCCCCATCGCCGGGCTGATCAAGGACCTGAAGTCGCGCGGCATGCTCGACGATACCGTCGTCGTCTGGACCACCGAATTCGGCCGCACGCCCACCGTGCCGGACCCCACGGCCGAGGGCCGCGGCCACCACGCGAAGGTCTACGCCTCCTGGGTCGCGGGCGGCGGGTTCAAGGGCGGCACTGTGTATGGTTCGAGCGATGAGCGCGGTGACGATGTCGCCGAGAACGTCGTGTCGGTGCACGATCTCCAGGCCACGATCCTCCACCAACTCGGGCTCGACCACACGCGCCTCACGTACCGTCACGCCGGGCGCGACTACAGGCTCACCGACGTGCACGGCCGGATCGTGAAAGAGATCCTCGCCTAGCAGTCAGGCCGGTAGCGCGGCCTCAAGATCAATCTGCTCTCCGGTGACCGGGTGTTGGAACTTCAGATAGTGGGCGTGGAGAAAGTACCCTCCGTCGCCGGGCAGGCCGGGAAGAGTTTCGAGAGGCTGGCCGTTTGCGCCGTACAGGGGATCGCCCACCAGGGGATGGCCAATGGAAGCCAGATGAATTCTGATTTGATGCGGGCGCCCCGAATGCAGACTGACTTCAAAAGTGGTAGCGCCGTCGCTGCGAGAGAGAACAGTCGCAACGGACCTCGACGGCTTGCCGCTTGGATGCGCAGCCCACACAATGCCGATGAGCGGGTGCGGCACGCGGCCGATCGGCGTCAGGATTTCATAAGTGTCGTGCTTCGCCCGGTTCTGCGCCAGGGCCCGGTAGATCTTTTGGATCTTGGGCGTGTTCCAGTCCTGGAATAGCCGGGAGGCCGCCTCTGGGGTTTTGGCGAAGAGGACGATGCCCGAGGTGGCGCGTCCCAACCGGTGGACAGGATTCGCGCTCGGGCACCGTTCTTGCACCAGCCGCAGCAGGGTGTTTTCCATGAATCCGCCGCCGGGGAGCGTGGGCAGCCCGCCAGGCTTGCTGACTGCTAGCAGATGAGTGTCTTCGAACAGGACCTCGTAGTGCCGGGGGGCGCCGGGTTCGATCCATGGCGGACGGTTCCAGACAAGGGTCTCGCCCAAAGTGACCGATTCGCCGCCCGTGGCAGGCACGCCGTTTAGGGTGACCTCTCCGTTGTTCAGTTTCTCCTGCCAGGCTTCTTTCGACGAGTGCGGGTAGAGGCTCGCCAAATGGCGCAGCAGGGATTGCCCATGGTATTTACTGCTGATGATCGTGGTGTAGGCGTAGCCCCGGTTGAGCATCTAGATTGAGTGTAGGGTATGGCTATTCGCGCGGCGCCGGCCGGTTTCCAACATGCGGGTGGACTCGCGTGGCGGGCCGGATTGCGCTATTTGCGCCGTTACAAGAATCTATTCTGCATCGGCGCTCTGAATAATGAGGATGTATGCCTCATTCAGTCAAACGCCGCAAGTCCAACCGCGGCGAAAGCCGTGCGGCCTCGAAGGGCACCGCCTCCGGCAGCGGCGCTCGATATACCGTTGGATTGGCGCCGAATTTGGCGCACCAAGTGGAAAGTTACGCCAAGGCAAACGACAGCAGCATGAGCAAAGCGATCGCCGCGCTGGTGCGAATCGGTCTCGAAGGCCAGGAGCGGCGAAAGCGAGAGTTCTTCAAGAAGTTGCGGTCAAATCTTGCGAGCGCGGATCCAAGCCAGGAAGACGAATTGGTGGATGAGTTCCGTTCGTTGATTCTCGGCCACTGACGAGATACCGAAAATCCAGTGGGAACACCTCCCCAGGGACAGGTGGGCAGACTTGCGAGACCGAGCCAAGGGACGGCAGACTTCGCAAAGCGACCTCTTCGCGCTCGCCGAATGGAAGGCCGAGGACCCCGATGCGCCCGCCGGCGATTGCTACAAAGACTTCGGCACATTCAAGCTGTGCGGGAACCGTCGATTCCCCAGCACCTTTCTATTGCGCGGGCAGCCCGCTCGTGGAAAGAGCGTGTGACGCCAGGCCGCGCCTTCGTCAGTCTGCAAGAACCTCGCCGCTCTGTGCAACGCCGCGAGGGAGTGGGAATTCACTCGCCGCAAGTCCCTGTCAACAGGCTTAGACACAAACCGCCATTTTGTTGTTCCGAAGTTCGCCATCGACAACGCGGGAAGTGCTTTCCACTCCGCTGATTTCCGCCTAGGCTTCCTGTATCCGGCTACGTCGCGATACGCAGCGAAGGCCGGTATCGGCCCGGACATGGCGCGGGCAGCGTTAAGATAACTGAATGCGGCCCTTCGTTGCGATCGTCCTCTGCGTGAGCCTTCTGGCCGCCGTGGATCCGCGCGAGGAAGCGTTCATCGGCAACCGCCGCAGCTACTGGGCCTTTCAAAAAGTCGAACGGCCGGAGGGCGCCGCCGGCATCGACGCTTTGATCCGGGAAGCACTTGCGGCCAAGAAGTTGAGTCCTTCGCCGGAGGCTTCGAAACGCACGCTGATTCGCCGCGCGACATTGGACCTGACCGGAATGCCGCCGTCCCAGGCCGAGGTCGATGCGTTCCTGAACGATTCCTCGGCGAACGCCTACGAAAAGATTGTCGACCGCCTGCTTGCCTCGCCGGCCTACGGCGAACGCTGGGCGCTGAAATGGCTGGACGTCGTCCGCTACGCCGACACCAACGGCTACGAGTTGGATGCAGAGCGCCCGCAGGCCTGGCGCTATCGCGATTATGTCGTCAAGTCTTTCAACGCGAACAAGCCCTACGACCGGTTTCTGAAAGAACAACTCGCCGGCGACGAACTCTACGCCGGCGACTCCGAAGCGCTGATCGCGACCGGGTTTCTGCGTGCTCCGCCCCGTCACGTGGTGGGCGGCAATCAGGATCAGGAGATGAACCGGCAAGAGGTGTTGCTCGAAATGACGCTGAGCGTTTCGAACACCTTTCTGGGATTGACCGTCGGCTGCGCCCGCTGCCACAACCATAAGTTCGATCCCATCACGCAAGCGGATCATTACCGCTTGCAGGCCGTGCTGGCGGCGACCGATCTGGAAGACCCGGTGCCGCTGTACACCCCTGAAGAAAAGCGGCGCTATGACGATCTGCTAATGGCGCACGCGGGCCGCGAGAAGCCGGTCAAGGACGAAATCGCCGCAATCGAAAAGCCCACGCGCGAGAAGCTGCAAGCGGCGAAAAGGGCCATGCTCTCGCCCGCGCATCGCGCAGTTCTCGAAGTGGGGAAGGACAAGCGCACTCCGGAACAGGACATTTTATTCAAGGAAGCGCAGAAGCAGATCGGCCTGAGCTGGGACGAGGTTGTGAACGCGCTGCCCGCCGATCTGAAGGCGCGCCGCGCCGGGCTTCGCCGCCAGTTGCATGCACTGGAGTACGAGGAACCCGCTCCGCCGCCGGCCGCGTTTGCGGTGACGAACCGCAAGGAAGCTCCGGTCACGCACATCCTCAAGATCGGCGATCACCGGCACAAACTAGATGCGGTAGAACCCGGCTTTCTGTCCGTGCTCGGAGGCGTTCCGGCGCCCAAGACGGCGGAGGGCCGCCGCGCCGCGCTGGCCAACTGGCTGGCGGATCCGAACCATCCGCTCACGGCGCGGGTGATGGTGAACCGGATCTGGCAGTTCCGCATGGGCTCGGGCCTGGTTTCGACGCCGAACGATTTTGGACAATTGGGCGGACGCCCAACGAACCGGAAGCTGCTCGATTGGCTGGCCTGGGAGTTCGTTCGCTCCGGCTGGAACGTGAAGGCGATGGACAAACTCATTCTGATGTCGGCCGCCTACAAGCAGTCCGCCGCCATCGACCCCGCCAAGGCCGCGATCGACGCCGACAACAAGTTCTACTGGCGCATGAACACGCGCCGGTTGGAAGGGGAGGCGATCCGCGACGCGGTTCTGGGCGCCGCCGGTGTGTTGAACGCCAAGCAGTTCGGAGAACCCGTCAAGACTCCGCTTGAGCCCGAGATCTACGACATCATCTTTACCGAGGGCGAACCGGACAATCTGTGGCCGTTGCCCAAGGACAAAACGGAGACCTACCGCAAGAGCCTGTACCTGCTGAACAAGCGGACCGTACGCCTGCCGCTGCTGACGAATTTCGATCAGCCGGATGCGATTAACTCCTGCCCGATCCGGCCGGTGAGCACGCATGCGCTCCAATCGTTGTCGTTGCTCAACAGCCCGTTTATGCAGGAGCAGTCCGTGCTGCTCGCCGAACGCGCCCGGAAAGCCTGCTCGTCGCTGGACTGCCAGGTGAACGCCGCTTTCTCGTTCACGCTGCAGCGCAAGCCAACGAAACAGGAACGGCAGTTGGCCGGCGAATTCCTGAAAACACGAAAGCAACCCCTCGAAGACTTCGCAAAGGCACTCCTCAACCGCCATGAGTTCGTCTACATCCCCTAGCCGCCGCAACGTCCTGCGCACAGCGGCCAACGGCTTTGGCGCGCTGGCCGCCGAGTATTTGCTGCAGCGCGAACTCAGCGCCAATCCGCTGGCGGCCCGGGCGCCGCATTTCGCGCCGAAGGCCAAGCGCGTCATCTTCCTGTTCATGGTCGGCGCGCCGTCGTCGATCGACATGTTCGATCCGAAACCGGCGCTCACAAAATTCGCCGGGCAGAAGCTGCCGGCGTCCTTCGGAAAAATCGTCAGCCAATTCACCGACGGCTCCACGACGCTGCTTCCCTCTCCTTGGGAGTTCAAACGGCACGGCCAAAGCGGGCTGCCAATCTCCACGCTGTCGCCGCACGTAGCGCAGTGCGCGGACGATCTTTGCGTGGTGCGCAGCTTCTACACCGAGAGCGTCGTGCATGCGCCCGCCATGTACCAGGTGCACAGCGGCCGCATTCTCACTGGGCATCCGTCAATGGGTGCGTGGGTAACCTACGGCCTTGGTTCTCCCGCCGACAATCTGCCGGCCTACGTGGTGATGCCGCAGCCGGAGGGAACGCCGGAAGGCGGAACGCCCTGCTGGAGCTCCGGATTTCTGCCGGCGGTCTACCAGGGAACGTTGCTACGCTCCGGCCCGTCTCCGATTCTGCACCTAAAGCCGCCCGAAGGCGTAACGCCGGACCGGCAAAAGAACACCCTGGAGCTTCTGCAGAAGCTCAACAAAATGGACTCCACCGCGGGCGACAGCGAACACGCCGCGCGCATCGCGGCCTATGAGCTGGCGTTCAAGATGCAATCGGCCGCACCGGAAGCGGTGGACCTGACCAAAGAATCCGAAGCGACGAAGAAGCTCTACGGACTGGACGAAGACCGGACACGCGAGTTCGGCACGCGCCTTTTGCTGGCGCGGCGCCTGGTGGAACGCGGCGTTCGCTTCGTGCAGATCTACCACGGCGGCGGACCGGTCTCCATTCAGTGGGACGCGCACAAGGATCTTGTGCAGAACCACGAAAAAATGGCTGGGATGAGCGACAAGCCCGTAGCAGGATTGCTGAGGGATCTAAAGGCGCGCGGACTGCTGGACGACACGCTGGTCATCTGGGGCAGCGAATTCGGCCGGCTGCCGATGTCGGAAGGCGGCAACGGGCGGGACCACAACCCGCATGGCTACACAATGTGGTTCGCCGGCGGCGGCGCGAAGGGCGGAACGACGGTGGGCGAGACCGACGAGTTCGGCCTGCACGGTATCGGCGAGCGCTATCACATGCGGGACTTCCATGCGACGGTGCTGCACATGCTGGGCCTCGACCAGCACAAGCTGTTCTACCTGCACAACGGCCGGAACGAAAAACTGACCGATTTCGGCGGGAACCCGATCCAGAAAGTGTATTCCTAGAGTGAGAGTTTTCGCGGTCTGGCTGGCGCTGGCCGCGGCCGCGCCAGCCGAAACGTTTTCGAAAGAGCTGTGGCGCGGAATTGAAACCGTCTACGGCAAGACGCTGGAGCATCCCTTTCTGCGCGGGTTGACCGATGGAACCTTGCCCCGGGCGCGGTTCCAATAATACCTGGAGCAGGACGCGCTGTACCTGGGCGCGTTCGCCGAGGCGCTGGAAAAGTTGGCCAGGAAGGCGCCGGACGCGCGAACCGCTCAGATCCTCCGCCGCCACGCCCAGGAAGCCGTCACGGCCGAGCAATCTCTGCACGAGTCGATTCTGAATTCGTACGGAGTAAAAGCGCGGGAGCGGACCATGGCGCCGGACAACTACGCCTACACCCGGCACTTCCTTCGCGCCGTGGAACAGGAGCCGTTCGCGGAAGGCTTGGCCGCTCTGTTGCCCTGCTACTGGATTTACCAGGAGGTGGGCCGGGAACTGGTCCGCCGGGGATCCAAGTAGCCCAGCTATCAGAAATGGATCGACAATTACGCTTCGGACGATTACGCTAGGAGCGTGCGAGAAGTTCTCAACATGATCGACGCGCAGGGCTCGCGCCTGACGGTACAGAGGAAGAAGCGGTGTGCCGAACTGTTCACGCGGTCGGCTCGCTATGAGTATATGTTCTGGGACATGGCCTGGACCGAACAACGGTGGTTGCCGTGAGCTACGCCTTCCGCCTCTACCAGCCGCAGGACCGGCCGCGCCTTCTGGAGATTTTTCGGGGCAATACTCCGGAGTGGTTCGCGGCGCACGAGATTGAGCAGTTTGAAGCGTTCCTCGACGACGAGCCCGGCCAGTACTTTGTCATGACGGATGAAGCCGGCGTCATTGTGGGTTCCGGCGGAATTTCCATCGAAGCCTCCCGCCGCAGCGCGTGGCTGACGTGGGGCATGGTCGAAGCGGCTCTTCACGGGAAAGGCCTGGGGCGATTGCAACTGGAACACCGGCTGGAGTTGCTGCGCGCCAATCCAAACGTCGACCGGGTGTGCATCGATACCTCGCACAAGAGCGCCCCATTTTTCGAGAAGTGCGGATTCGCCGCGCAACGGATCATTCCCGACGGGTACGCAAAGGGGCTGCACCGGCACGAGATGGAGCTGTCGCTGACCCAAGCCGGCCGGCCGGCAAATTACCAGTAGAAGCGCAGCTTCGCGCCCGCGGTTCGCGGCTGAACCACGCGCGTGCCGACGAACACGGATTGGAAGTTATAGAGCGCGGTGGTGTTGAAGGCGTTCACGAGTTGAAAGCTCAAATCCCACGCTTTCTTGTCGCCCCGGTAGCGATCATAGCCTACGGAAACGTCGGTGATCGTGCGAGGCCGGACGCGGGTTGGGTCGGTGGACAGGTTGACGTACGGCAACAGATCCGCGTAGTCGGGATCGGTCGCCACATCGGCGGGATCGGACGGATTTGAGACCAGGCCCGAGTCGTAGCGGACGGAAAGCGTGGACCACCACTTCTTCTTCCATGCGTAGTTCAAAATGCCGTGAATGCCGAGCGTCTGATCGTGGTCGATAATGAACGGACCTGCGCTGAGAGACTCCAACGCGCTCGAACCCAGGAACAGGCCGCCGGTAAACGGCGGCGTCACGATAGCACGGTAGTGTGTGAAACTTAGCGAACCGGATACGCCGCGCGAGGGCAGGAAGTTGAACCGGCCTTCGGCGCCGTTCACGCGAGACTGAGAGAGCGTGATGGGAAAAATGATGCCGGTGTTCAGAAAGTTGTCGTTATCCTGCAGATCATTGGATCGCTTGTGATAAAACGAGCCGCTAAAACCCACGAACCGCGTAATCGTTTGCTGCAAGCCGAGCTCGAAAAAGTCCTGGCGTTCGGGAGTAATGACGATCGCGCCGCCTCCAAACGCCTCCCGCACGGCGTCTGGCGCCAGCAGGCCGGCCTCGCGGGAACTGGAAAGCAGCAGGTTCTCATTCGGCGGAGTCTGATAGGTCCGGTTGTAGGAAGCCCGGAAGACCGTGCCGGTCTCTTTCAGGTGGTAGGCGACGCCCAGACGCGGCTGCCACTGCGTGCCCCGCGCCAGAAAGCGGTAGTTGTCGAACCGCATACCCAGCGACAGCGTCAGGCGGCCGTAGCGGACGCGATCCTGGAAAAACCACGTGTCCATGGCGCCGGTCCGTTTGCCGGTGAATTGAAACAGGCGGCCGCGGCGCGTCAGGTCGAACGGAAGCAGGCCTTCCAGATATTCATCCGACATTGGGTCGTTGAAGTCCGGGTGTGTCACGCCGAAGGAGAAATTCTCGGAGACCGGAAATCGCTGCACGTCGGCGCCGAACCGGAGCGTATGGGCGCCTGCCAGCCGGTTGTAGCGGGCAGAGAGCGTGATGGTCGAAAGGTGCCGTGCCTGCGACGCTGTCACTGGCGTATCGCCTTCGCTGGGAAAGAGTTGAGCGATGGAGGTTCGATAGGAAGCGGTGGCGTCGAAGGTCGAACGGGCGTCGATGGTGCGCACCCATCCGAGTGACGCCGAAAAATCGCGCATTCCCTGGCGCTGCCGCTGGCCGCTCTCGTGCTGGGAGCGCAGGTTTGCCAGT
The DNA here is from genome assembly GCA_016871155.1 of Acidobacteriota bacterium. Classification (GTDB taxonomy): domain Bacteria; phylum Acidobacteriota; class Terriglobia; order Bryobacterales; family Bryobacteraceae. Next base: position 28,581 of record VFZO01000045.1, read on the forward strand.
TCGAAGGAGCTGCGCCCGCCAATCAGATTCAGACGCAACTGGTCCTGCGAATTCGGCTGATAGTCGAAGCGGGCGAATGCCCGTTCGGAGTTGCCGCCGTTGTGCAGGTTGTCCAGCGACACACTATCCAGATAGCGGTGGGACTCCAAGGTGTTCGCGCTCAGGAGGTAGCCGAACTTTTCGGTTCCGCCCATCACCTGGGTCACCTGCGAAAGCGTGTCGAAGCCGGCGGCGTAGAGTTGGGTGGATCCGCCCGCCTTCCTGCCGCTGCCCACACCCGTTCGCGTGGTGATGTTCGCGACCCCTGAGACCTTGTTACCATACTCGGCCGGAACGTCTCCGGTGAACAGCTCGATGGTTTGCACGATAGTAGGGTCCACGGCATTGGCGAAGGCTCCGGTCAGTTGATCGGAGATCGGCATGCCGTCGATAACGAAGGTCATTTGGTTGTGCGCGCCGCGCGGGTGGATCGCACCGTTCGCGTTCGCTGCGAATCCGGGAAAGCTCAGGAGAACCGACTCAATGCCACGGCCGGACGCCTGCTGGGGAAGCCGGTCGAAAGAACTGGCGTCCAACTCGGTTCGCGTGCCGGTGGCCTCCGTGTCGATAGTCGCACGGATCTCCGAAGCTGTCACGTCGATGGCGGTTCCCTGGCCCGAGATTTTCATCGTCACGTCCAAACGCACAGGGATGTTGGAACGCAGGCTGAGAGCGCGCTCCGAGACATCGAATCCGGTCTTTTCCAAACGCAGGACGTAGCTTTGGAACGGGATGTTGGCGAACTGGAAGCGGCCGTCGGCCGTGGTTTCCAGTTGCGCCGAATAGCCCGTCAAGACGTTGGAAAGCCGGACGGCGACGCCGGGCATCGCCGCTCCAGTCTGGTCGGTGATGTCCCCAGACAGGGTCGCGGTTGTCTGTGCCACAATCGGCAGGCAGAACGCAAAGCTGAGAAGCGTACGGACCATTCTTAACCGCAGTTAAGAACAGTGTAGCGGATCTACTCGTGCTTTGGTGTGTTTCGCAGAAGAGCCAGGCTGATGAGCGCCGCACCCATCAGGAGCAGCGTTTTGGGTTCCGGGACCTCTGCGGGCGCGGAGGCGGCTGCGGCCGCAATCGGCGTCAGCAGGTAGGCCCGCTCTTCACCACCGTACATTCCCCGGCCAACGATCCAGCCGGAGTCATTGATCGAAACTGCTTCCAGGAGCCGCCAAGCACCCAAGTTCAGCACCCGCGTGTTCAGGTCGTACAGATTCCCATTCTGGTAGAGAAAGGCCGATGTCCCGGCGCTGCCCGCCAGATCTGCGTAGCCGACGACGCTGCCGCTCTGGTTGATATCGGAGGCATACGAGTTCGTGCCGCCCAAGGAACCCAGCGCGGTTGGAGCCGTCCCCTGCCAAATCACCGCCGCCAATGCGCCGGAGGTGGTTTGGGCACCTCCGGCCACCGTTCCCTGCGAGTTGATGCTCCGCGCGTAGCTATTGCGGCCACCGAGCGTCCCCAAAAGCGAGACGTTGCCGGAGCTTGAGCGGACAAAGCCCTGCATGCCGCCTGTGGCGGTCATACCGGTTCCGGCCACGGTTCCGGAGTCGGAGATCGCATACGCCGAACTCCAGGAGCCGCCGGCGGGCTGGCCCAGCGCCGTATCGCCTGTAGGCCGAAAGACATGCGCGGCACCACTGCCGTCGTCCCGGATCCGCATACCCGCGACCTCGCCGGAACTGTTGATCCCTACGCCGTAGCCAGCGCCCAAAATCGTCGGCGAGGGCAGGTTGGACCAGAGCAGCGCCTGGGACCCTCCGCCAATATCGGCGTACCCCGAGATCTGCCCGGCATCGTTGATTCCAAAGGCCTTGGTATTCGAGGCACCGTCCGGGCCACCCAAAGTGGAGACCACACCATTGTTCCAGACATAGACGCGATAGCTCCCGTCGCTCAGTTGGTAATTGCCAACAACGACGCCGCTGTTGTTGATTCCGGTGGCGCTTGCGCCGGAGGGTCCGATCGCGGTGACCTTGTAAATCGGTGCGGCCCAAGCTGTCGCGGCAAGCGACAGCACGCACATCTCGTGCAAATATTTCATCCCGTTTCCTGAAACCAGCCTTTCAGGCGCTTGCGGCGGACGCCGTTCCATTTTGTGAGCGGATCTGCATACATTTTCCCCCAGGTCCCGGGGATTTCAGTGTAACGATCCCCCGGCAGAGCCGGGGGCCTTCGTTCGTGAGCCGCTCAAAGCGGCTGGTTGGGGTCGCTGGCGCGGCCCCGTGGTTTAGCACCACCTCAAAGGTGGCGCATCAGTAGTCCAGTTTCAACTGGTCCAATCTGGTATCTTCGGCTTCTTGGCTGCGAATGTAGTTGCGGATGACGGCTTCGTCTCGGCCCACGGTCGAGACGAAAAATCCTCTCGC